>NZ_JACHDN010000001.1:4168493-4489147 GCF_014201095.1 Cellulomonas hominis
CCCACCGACACCCACCGAGCGTTTTGGGCGGCGCTGAGTGGTCGCAGGCCGACAGGCAACCGATGGTTGCCTGAGACGCGGCGCCCGAGTAGCGTGAAGCGCAATGATCGGTTGCACAAGCGAGGAGGCGGCGATGGAGGGCGAGGTCGGCAGCATCGAGCGGGAGGTGCGCGTGGCGGCGCCCCCGGACGTGGTCTACGAGGTGCTGAGCACCCCCGAGCACCTGGCGCTGTGGTGGTCGGACGACGCGGTGCTCGGCGAGGCGCGACCGGGCGCGGAGGGCGAGCTCGTGTTCGGCACACGCGGCGAGCCGGACGCGGTGGTCGAGCGGCTCACCGTGGTGGAGGCGGACCCGCCCCGGGTCTTCGCGTTCCGCTGGACGCACGCGGCCGGCGAGGCGGCGGCCCCCGGGAACTCCTACCTCGTGACCTTCGAGCTCGTGCCCGACGGCGCAGGCACCCTGCTGCGGATGGTCGAGACCGGCTTCCGGGAGCGCGGCTGGGAGGTCGCGGTCCTCGAGGAGCGCTACGCCGACCACGTCCAGGGGTGGGACTGGTTCCTCCCCCGGCTCGCGGCGCACGCGACGGCGCTGGCGCAGGCCCGGCCGTGACCGCCGACGACACGCTGTGGTCCGCTGTCGGCGACCCGACCCGGCGCCGGCTGCTCGACCTGCTGCTCGCCGAGGGCGGCGGCACGGCGACGAGCCTGGCCGAGCGGGTACCCGTGACCCGCCAGGCCGTCGCCAAGCACCTCGCGGTGCTGGACCGGGCCGGCCTGGTCCGGGCGACCGTCGCGGGACGGGAGCGCCGGTACCGGGTGGATGCGGCGCAGCTGGCCCGCGCGGTCGCCGAGCTCGAGGCCGTCGGGCGCGCCTGGGACGCCCGGCTCCGCCGCATCACCCGCCTCGCGGAGGCGGTCCACGCCGGGCGCACCCGCACCACGACGCCGCAGGAGGACTGACCATGGCGGAGATCCGGCACCGGGTGGGCGTGCGCGCCCCGGCCGCGGACGTGTACCGCGCGCTGACGACGGCGGAGGGCGTGGCGGGCTGGTGGGCGACCGGCGCGTCGGGCGACGGCGGCCCGCGCGGGCGGCTCGCGGCACCCTTCCCGCCGGTCGCGGAGCCCTACCTGCTCGACGTCCTGGCGGCCGATCCCGGCGCGCACGTGCGCTGGCGGGTGGCACAGGGGCCCGAGGAGTGGCTGGGCACCGAGATCGACTTCGCCCTGCGGGCGGCGGGTGAATTCACGGTCGTGCTGTTCCGGCACGAGGGCTGGGCCGAGCCCGTCGAGTTCCTGCACCACTGCAGCACGAAGTGGGCGACGTTCCTGCTCAGCCTGCGTGACCTCGTCGAGGAGGGCGCCGGCCGGCCGTGGCCGCGGGACCCGAAGATCGACGACTGGGACCGGATCTGACCCCCGCGGGGCCCGCCGGCGATGTCGTGCCCCTGCTTCCCCTCCCGTGCCCCCCCGCACCAGCCGACCCCCTCCGGACGGTGAAGCACATGACCGCACGCACCGCCTGGCCGCGCGTCCTCCTCGGCGGTACGCCGGTCGACCTGCTCGACGCCCCGGACGCCGTCGCGACCATCGTCGCCCACGCGACCAGCACCGAGCCCTGGCCGCTCGGCGTGATGAGCGCGAACCTCGACCACATCCACCACTTCGGCTGCCACGGGCCCTCCTCGCTCGTGCCGTTCACCTGGGCGCACCCCGCGGCGGGCGAGCCGCCCCGGGCGCGGTTCCGGCCCGAGGACGCCGCGGCGCCCGCGGTCCGGTGGCTCAACCTGCTCGACGGCGCCCCGCTCGTCCGGCACGCGGCCCACCTCACCGGCCGCGCCTGGCCCCGCCTCGCGGGCAGCGACCTGATCGACCCGATCCTCGACGCCGCCGAGGTGCAGGGTCTCCGCGTCGGGTTCCTCGGCGGCCGGCCCGAGGTGCTCACGGCGCTCGGGGAGCGGCTGGCGGTGGACCGGCCGGGCCTGGTGGTGGCCGGCGCGTGGTCGCCGGACCGCGGGGACCTGGACGACGCCGCCCGGTCCCGCGACTGGGCCGACCGGGTGCGCGCCGCCGGCGTCGAGGTGCTGGTCGTCGGGCTCGGCAAACCGCGCCAGGAACGCTGGATCCTCCGGTACGGGCCGCTGACCGGGGCGCGCGTGCAGCTCGCCTTCGGTGGGCCGGGGCCCTCGTCCCCGAGCCGGAGGTGTGAGGATCGGCGCATGGACCTGGGCGACATCGAGATCACCACGCTGCGCGGCGAGCGCACCACCTTCGGCGCGCTGACCGGGGGCCGCGTCGCCCTCGTGGTCAACGTGGCCTCGCGCTGCGGGCTCGCCCCGCAGTACGAGCAGCTCGAGGAGCTGCAGCGCACCTACGGCGACCGGGGGTTCACCGTGCTCGGCGTCCCGAGCAACCAGTTCCTGCAGGAGCTCGGCTCGTCGGACGCCATCGCCGAGTACTGCTCCGCGACCTGGGGCGTGACGTTCCCCATGACCGAGAAGGTCAAGGTCAACGGGCGCGGTGCGCACCCGCTGTACCGCGCGCTGACCCAGGTCCCGGACGCCGGCGGCAAGGCCGGGCGCGTGCAGTGGAACTTCGAGAAGTTCCTCGTGCACCCGGACGGCTCCGTGCGACGGTTCCGGCCACGGACCACGCCTGACGCGCCGGAGGTCGTCGAGGCGATCGAGGAGTACCTGGGGGCGGGCACCCGCGACGCCTGAGGCCGGTGCACCGGGTCGGCCGCCGGTGCGCGCGCTACGGCCGGGGCGCGAGGTGCTCCAGGTACAGGGACCCGAGCACCCGCTCCAGGCCCGGCACGAGACTCGCCGCGTACTCCCGGATGAAGACGTCGACCGACCGGCAGAACTCGGGGCTGCCGGGCGCCTCGGTGGTCCCGGACCACGGGACGATCTCGTCGTACGCGGTGAAGCGCACCCACTCCTGCACGTCGCGCTCCCGGGCAGCGCGGATGGCCCGGTCCCGCAGCCCCGCGTCCCCTTCCGTCGGTGGCGACCACGCCAGAAGGGTCGGGACGACCGCGGGGTCCTCTGTGCGCGCGTACAAGAAGAGGGCCGCGCCGCGGACCTGGGGGGCTCGGTCACGGAGCGCGCTCGCCGCGAGCTCGAGCACCCGCGGGTCGGTGCGCACGCGGGACCCGGCGAACGTCACGAGGTCCCGACGCACCGGGGCTCGACGCTCCGAGCCGTACGCCTCCGCCAGCAGGGGGACGAGGTCCGGGCCGGCCGACGGCAGGTACTGGTGGGCGACGTTGCCGCGCGGCAGCGGTGTCGCACCGGCCATCACGGCCAGCAGCCCGCGGACCTGGTCGTCGGTGAGGTGCTCGGCGCGCGGCACGCGTCCTCCTGGTGGGTGGTCGACGGCTGCGGCTGCGGTCGGTGCAGACGCTACCGGCACACGGGGCCTGAGGAACCTCCGCTACCGCTAACCTCCTGATCAGGACGTGAACCTCCCCGACGCAGAGTGGACGGAAGCACCGGTGAGCCTGAAGACAGAAGCCTGGGCGTACTTCGATCGGATCATCAGCGACGCAGCGCCCGACAGCGCCCACTCCAACCCGTGGGTGCGGGAGGTCGACGGGCGCCTCTCCTACGAGCCCGACTTCGACACCCTCGAAAGGCTCTTGAGCGTCCCGCTCCACCTCAGGGCGACGACGCAGACCGGGGTGCCTGCGCTGGCGCTGGACGTCTGGCTGAGCCACGAACTCCGACGCGCCGGGTTCGGGCCGGACTCCGTGTGGCCCCGGGCGAGCCACCCGCGCATCCTCCCGCAGCCGGTGGCCAACCTCATCGCCGCCGCCCCGCGGAGGCTGGCCAAGGAGATCGAGCACCTGCTGCGGTCGAAAGCCACGGTCAAGGAGGTCACGAGCGCCTCCGCGAGCATCCTGGGCAAGAACTATCTCAAGCAGGTCGACGTCATCATGTCGGACTGGCAGACCGGCCCCGAGATCCTGATCTCGACGAAGCGCATGGACTCGTCGTTCGGCAAGAACGCGGCCAACCGGATCGAGGAGTCGTACGGCGACGCCAAGAACCTCCGCCTTCGTCACCCGCTGGCCGCGTTGGGATTCGTATTCGGACTGAGGTCCACGATCCTCCAGGAGGAGCCCGAGAAGGCCGAGTGGCTGATCGACCTGCTGGAGAAGCTGGGACGCGAGGACGACGCTTACCACGCGACATGCCTGGTCATGCTCGACTACGGGGGTGAGATCGACGACGACGACACCCTCGATGCCGACGACGCCCTGGTCGCGGCAGGGTTGGAGAGCGACCCCGAGGCCGACGAGGGCATGCCTGTCGTGGCGATCTCCGAACTCGAGGGGGTGATCGCGGCGATGCCGGCCGTGCGGGTTCAGCACGCGTCGATCCCGGACGCGCTCAGCCCGGCGACGTTCCTCGCCACGATGGTGCGCAGGGTGCTCGACACTACCCCCGTGACGCTCCACCGCGACGCGCGCGCACGCCTGAAGAGGCCGCGGGATCGCGAGTAGGGCCGATCAGGCGGTCCGGACCCGCGGTCCCAGGGCGTCCAGCATCGTCGCCGACAACCCGTATGCCCTGGCCGCCGCCTCAGTCGCTGCGACACGGTCCCGGTCGCGAAATGCCTCTCGGAGGCGCTCGGCCGTCGGACGGTCGATCGACTCAGGCGCCGGCACACGGATCTTCCGGAGGTACTGCGCCTGGAAGCGCATCGTCCCGCCACGCATCTTGACGCCGTACGCATCGACGAACGCCTCGGCGACGCGGCTGAGCAGGAGACCGCCCAGCACTTCGAGGTCCCATCCGGTGGACACGATGTAGTACAGGTTGTGGTGCGGGTAGAGCCCGCCCGGCTCGAACACCGGTGTGATCTGGGCCTTCATGTCGTGCAGCAAGAGCTTGGGCCGCTCTGCCAAGCCCGGGTACACCCTGTCGATCGTGCGGTACCACGCCGTGGGACGTCGCCTCGCGACAAACCGCTTTCGAACCGCGGGATCGGCCGCGAGCAACCGCGCCATGCGGGGGTACCGCTGAAGGTCCACGAGCTCGCCCCGCCCGTCCCACGGATTGATCAGGCACCGACGACGGTGATCCGAGAGGACCCCCGTGCGGATGTCGTCCGCCATGACCAGCGGAAGCAGCCGGTCGGGCTCGATGTCGACCTCGTCGGCGTCGACGATGAACACCTTGTCGGCTCCTGACGCGACCCCGATCGAGATCTTCGTCGTCCCGCCAGTGTCCTCGAGCCGCGGGAAGTTCTCGTTCAGGTGTTCGAGGAGCGCGATCAGCCCAGGGCTCCCGGATGGCCACAGGTCGCCACCGCCGAACCAGTCCTCCAGGCGCACGCCCGTCCAGCCGTCGCCGCAGGCGCGGTCGGACTCAGCCAGGGTGAAGGAGACCGCGGCGTCGGCCGCCTCGGCACCGAACTCCCCTGTCGTCTCGAGCAGCGCGACCACGCTCTGAGGGCGATTCGAGATCACCGTGATCGCGGGATAGGCGGCGACCTCCGCATGGAACGCGTCGACGTCGTGCATCTGCCACACCGCATCGACGGAGTACCCGTCCGAGATCAGGCGTCGAAGGCGAGCGCCGTAGGAGTTGCGCATCCACCGGTCGGCACAGATGAACCCGAGCCGACCGCCGGGCTTGAGCAGTCCCAGCGAGCGCTCGTAGAACCCGACGAAGATGTCTGAACGTCCCCACATCGTCGACCAGCGGGCCCGGTATGCGGTCGCGGTCGCCTCATCGAGATCATCGGCGCGGACGTACGGCGGGTTGCCGACGACGAAGTCGGCCTCGGCGTCGATGTCGTCCAGCAGGAAGTCGCCGTGGTGCACCCAGGTATTCGCAAGCCATCGGGCTTCTCCGTCGTGCGCTCCGTGCGCGCGGAGCGTGCCGACGACGAGTGCTCTGCACGCCTCGACGTGCTGCCCCTGCAGGTCGTACGCCCGGATCGCATCGGCCAACTCCGCGAAGGGGACGTCGTGCCGACGAGCGCTCCGGCACAGGCGCTCGACGATCGGGCCCAGGAACGCACCCGAACCCACGGCGGGCTCGATGATCGTCGAGGCAGCGAGGTCCGTCTCGACCCGGTAGCCCACCATGTCCAGCAGCGCGTCGACGACCCACCGACGGGTGAACACCTCCCCGTACTCGACCTCGGTCGGCTCCGCCATCGCCACGGTCCGGATCCTCTCACGGGGGTCGGACACGGCCGCGGACCGCCGCGCCCTCAAGCCCCGCTCCGCTCCCCCATCAGGTGCACCGCCAGCACCGCCACGTCGTCGTCCCGCTCGTGCGCGTCGAACCGCCCGAGCAGCACGTCGCACAGCTCGCCGGCGTCCAGCGTCCGCGCGGCCGCGGCGACCTCCGCCATCCGGTCGAGCGCCTCCCGCAGGTTCCCGGTGCGCCGCTCCAGCAGCCCGTCCGTGACCAGCACGAGCGTGCACGGCCCGTCGGTGGCGATCCGCTCGACGGCCCGGTCCTGCGTCCGCCCGACGCCGAGCAGCGGGGAGGACGCCCGCACGTACCGCGCCCCCTCGGGCGTCACCAGCAGCGGCGGCAGGTGCCCGGCGTTCACGACCTCGACGGTGCCGTCGCGCAGGTCCAGCACCGCGACGCACACCGACACGAGCTCGGGGTGGCTGCGCACCAGCAGGTCGTGCAGCAGGTCGAGCGCCCGCGCGGGCGGGTGGCCCTCCAGCAGGTAGGCGTGCAGCGAGAACCGGAGCTGCGCCATGACGGTCGCGGCGCGCAGCGAGTGGCCCTGCACGTCGCCGATCACGACGGCGACCCGGCCGTCGGGCAGCTCCAGGGCGTCGTAGAAGTCCCCTCCGACGCTGAGCTGCGCGTCGGAGGCGCTGTACCGGGCGGCCATCCGCAGACCCGGCGGCTCGGGCAGGGCGTGCGGCAGCATCGACCGCTGGAGCGTGAGCGCGATGAGGTGCTCCTCGGCGTACGACCGCAGGGTGGCGAGCGCCCCGCCGAGCGCCGCCCCGAGCTGCTCGGCGAGGTCGAGGTCCTCCGCCCCGAGCGGCCCGTCCGGCGTCGCGACGGCGAACCCGCCGAGGGCGCGGCCCGAGCCGTCGACGGCGGGCACGACGAGCCAGGCCGTCGGCGCGACGCCCGCCCGGTCGAGCATCTCCCGCCACACGCCGGGGGCGTCCGCGGCGGTGCTGTCGTACGGTCCGGGGCCCACCGGCGGCGACACGGGCGCCAGCAGCCGGCCGCGCACGACGGGGCGGCCCGGCCCGGCGCACACCACCCGGGTGGCCATGCCGTCCGGCGCGGCGGCGACCACGACGACGGGCGCGTCGAACACCGTCGCCGCGCCCTGGACCGCGGCGGCCACGAGCTCGTCCAGAGACCCCGCCGACGCGAGCGGGACGATCGTCGCCGTGAGGTCCGCGAGCCGGCGCGCGTGCTCGGTGATGCCCCGGCGCGCGGCGTGCGACCGGCACAGCGCCGCGACGGTCGCGAGGAACTCGTCGCGGTCCAGCGGCTCGACCAGGTAGGCGTCCGCCCCGCGCTCCAGCCCCGACGTGCGGGACCGGGCGTCGATGGACGTCGCGGACACGTGCACGACGGGCGCGGCGGTCGCCTCGTCCGCCTTGATCCGCTCGCACACGTCGAGGCCCGACATGTCCGGCAGGTTCACGTCGAGGACCACGGCGTCGTGCCCCGGGGCGAGGTCGAGCGCGTGCCGCCCGGTCGCCGCCTCGGTCACGGCGTAGCCGGCGCGGCGCAGCCACGACGCCATGACGTAGCGGTGCGCCTCGGTGTCGTCGACGACGAGCACGCGGCGCGGGGCGTCGGTCACGGGGCCGCCGTCCCCGCGGCCGCCCGCAGCGCCCGCGCGAGCGTCGCGGCGTCCAGGTCGGACTTGTCGAGGAACGGGGCGTCCGCGCCGGGTGTCTCCCCGCTGGACACGAGCACGACGGGCAGGTCCGCGGTCGCGGCGTCGGACCGCAGCGCGGCCAGCACCGCCGGGCCGTCCAGCCCGGGCATCCGCACGTCGAGCAGCACCACGTCGGGCCGCTCGGCCGCCACCGCGGTCAGCGCCTCGGCGCCGTCCCGCGCCTCGCGGACCTCGGCGGCGAACTCCGCGAGCAGCCCGCGCAGCACCGCCCGGCTCGCGCCGTCGTCGTCGACGAGCAGCACCCGCCCGACCGCCGGCACGCCGGTCCGCTCCAGGGTGAGCGTGAACGTGCTCCCCCGGCCGACCTCGCTCGCAGCCTCCAGCGTCCCGCCCAGCGCCTCGGCCACCCGCCGCGCGTACGGCAGGCCGAGGCCCGTGCCCTTGACCGACGGCTGCAACCGGTTCGGCACCTGGAAGAACTCGTCGAACACGGCGTCGAGGTGCTCGGGGGCGATGCCGAGACCGGTGTCCCGCACCCGGATCACGACGCCGTCGGCATCCCCCGGGCCGGTCACCTCGACGGCGAGCGCGCCCTGCTCCGTGAACTTCGCCGCGTTGGTGAGCAGGTTCCGCAGCACCCGCCCGAGCAGCTCGGGATCGGTGTGGACGACCAGCCCGTCCGGCACCGCGAGCCGCAGGTCGACGCCCGGGCGCAGCAGGGGCCGGACGGTGCCGCCGAGCTCCGCCACCAGCGCGGGCAGGTCCACCCGGACCCGGCGCACGTGCTGCCGACCGGACTCGGCCCGCGCGAGGTCCAGGAGCTCGTTCACCATGCCGAGCAGCGCCCGCGCGCTCGTGTCGAGGTACCCGACCTGCACCCGCTGCTCCTCGTCGAGGTCCCCGTCGGCGAGCAGCGACGCCAGCCCGAGGATCGAGTTCACCGGCGCCCGGAGCTCGTGGCTGACGCTGCGCAGGAACCGCGTCTTCGCGTCGTTCGCCGCCGCGAGCTGACGGCCGCGCTCGTCCAGCTCGGCGTAGAGCGCGACGACGCCGCTGTTCGTCTCCTCCAGCTCGTCGGAGAGCTGGGTGTACATGGCGACGACGCCGCGGTTCGTCTCCTCGAGCTCCTCGTTGGCCCGCACCAGGTCCTGCTCCCGGGCGGCCAGCGCGTCGAGGGCCCGGACCAGCTCGGCGTTCTGCACCCGGAGCTCGGCCAGCGCGTCGGCGGACCGCGGCCGGGACAGGGCCGCGCGGATCTCGTCGAACCGGTGCGCCGGGGGCGCCGACCCGTCGGGCAGGGACTTGCGCAGCACGACGACGTGCTCGCCGTCCGGTCCGGCCGCCGTCTCGACCCGGTCCACCAGGCGCCGGGCCGCCGCGACCCCCTCGCCGCCGTCCGCCGTCAGACCCGGCCCGCTCACCCGGACGCTCAGCTCCGCCCCCACCGGCCGCAGCGCGACCGCCAGCACCGCGCGCCCGCGCCCCCCGCCTGCGCGCCCGCGGCCGCCCGCGACCACCTCGCGCCCCACCTCGGACAGCGCGGTGGCCAGGCGCACCTGGTCCTGCCGGTCGAGTCCGAGCAGCTCGCCGGCCTCCCGCCCGACCTGCCGCAGCACGACGACGTCGCCCTCGGCGAGCACCTCGACCGCGAGCAGGTCGCGGGCCTCCCCCGCGCCGGGCGTCACGCCGCCCCCGCGCGGGCCACCACGACGCTCGCGTCGTCCCGCCGGACCCCGAAGTCCCGCAGCAGCACCGCGGCCGTCACCAGCGGCGAGCGCGCCAGCAGGCCCGGGTAGCCCTCGAGCGTCTGGCGCTCGGTGACGCCGTCGCTGTGCATCACCACCACGGCGCCGCGCGGCAGCGGGTAGGTCGTCTCCCGGATGGTCCGGGCCTGGCCGCCGACGATGCCCGGGTGGCTGATCATCGCCCGCCGCGCGTCCCCGCCGAGCACCACGCCCGCGATGTTGCCGACGCCGGCGTACCGGACCTGGTCGGCCTCGAGCCGCGCGATCGCCGCCGCGGCGCCGCGGGTGCCGGACAGCGCCCGGTGCACGGTCGTGAGCAGGGTCGCCGGGCCACCGGGCGGGGCGGCCCGGAACGCCCGCACCGCCTCGCCGCTCGCGGCCGCCGCGAGCGGGCCGTGGCCGAGCCCGTCGGCGAGGAGCAGCGTCAGCACGCCGTCGTCCTCGCGGACCGCGTACGCGTCCCCGCAGACCTCCTGGCCCGCCATCGGCCGGGTGACCCCGACCGCGGCCGGGACCGGCGCACCGTCCGCGCGCTCGGCGGCGAAGCTCGCCACGATCACCGTGCCCGACCCGGGCCGGGTCCAGACGTCCCAGGACGACGCGAGCCGCGCGACCGCCCCGAGCCCGATGCCCAGCGTCCCCGCCGACGACACCCCGTCCTCCAGCGCGGCCTCGACGTCGCCGATCCCCGGACCGGCGTCGACCGCGACGGCCTCCACGACGGGTCCGGCGGCCCGGTGCCGCACGCGCAGCAGCACCGAGCCCGACCCGGCGTGCCGGACCTGGTTCGCCGCGAGCTCGGTGACCACCAGCGCGACCTCGCCGACGCGCTCCTCGCGCATGCCGACCCGGGACGCCAGCGCGGACGCCGCCCGCCGCACCGTGCCGACCGCGCTCACGTGGTCGACCGTCAGCCAGGCGACGTCCTCGACGGTGCCGTCGGCGCTCACCGCGACCACGACGTGATCGTGACGCGCGTGCCCCGGCCGGGCGCGGTGTCGATCGCGAACTGCTCCACCAGCCGGCGCGCCCCGGACAGCCCGAGGCCGAGGCCGCTGCCGCTCGTCCACCCGTCGGTCATGGCCTGGTCCAGGTCGGGGATGCCCGGCCCCTCGTCGCGGAACTCCACCCGCACGCCGGTGCGCCGCCCGTTGGTCTCGACGGACAGCAGCGCCTCGCCGCCCCCGCCGTAGATCAGCGTGTTGCGGGCGAGCTCGGACGCCGCGGTGACGAGCTTCGTCTGGTCGACCAGGGAGAGCCGGGCGCCCTGCGCGAGCGCCCGGACCGCCTGCCGCACCCGGACGACGTCGCCGTCGGTGGCGATGGCCAGCCGCTCGGCGGCCGCGGGATCGGTGGTGGTCACGCGGTCCCGGCCTCGTCGAGGCCCAGCAGCAGGGCCTCGGGGGACGTGGCGTCCGCCGGCTCCAGCAGGCGCAGGCCCTTCTCGACGTCGAGCGCCGTGCGCACGCCGTCGAGGGACAGCCCGAGCTCCACCATCGTGATCGCGACGGCCGGCCGCATGCCGACCACCACGGTCGTCGCGTCCAGCACCCGGGAGATGCCCGCGATGGACGAGAGCATCCGGCCGATGAAGCTGTCGACGATCTCCAGGCCGGAGATGTCGATGAGCACCCCGCGCGCGCCGGTCTGCGTGATGCGCTCGGCGAGGTCCTCCTGCAGCTGCAGGGCGCTCTGGTCCTGGAGGTCCACCTGGATCGAGACGAGCAGCGTCGACCCGAGCTTGAGGATCGGGACGGCGTCCATCACGCCACCGGGGCCGCGGCGGCCCGCGCCGACCCGTTCGCCCCCAGCGCGGCGACCAGCGCGTCGGCCAGCGTCGCCTTGGTGCTGATGTCGCCGAACTCGATGCCGAGCGCCACGATCGTCTGCGCGATCTGCGGCCGGATGCCCGAGATGGTGCACTCCGCGCCCATGAGGCGCGCCGCGACCACGGTCTTCAGCAGGTGCTGCGCCACCTGGGTGTCCACGGCGGGCACGCCGGTGATGTCGATGATCGCGTGCTCCGAGCCGGTGTCCACGAGGGTCTGCAGCAGCTTCTCCATGACGACCTGCGTGCGGGCCGAGTCCAGCGTGCCGACCAGCGGCACCGCGACGACGCCCTCCCAGAGCTTGACCACCGGCGTCGACAGCTCGAGCAGCTGCTCGGCCTGCTCGGCGATGATCGCCTCCCGCGCGGCGGCGAACGACTCGAAGGTGAACAGGCCGAGGTCGTCGACCAGGCGCAGCAGCGCGGTGACGTCCACGATCTCGCCGCCGTCGGTCGCCCGCTCCCCGATGGCGTACAGGCCGTCCTTCAGCGCGAACACCCCGACCGCGGTCTCGCGCGGCGTGAACCCGAGCCGGGCGCGGGCGGCGGACAGCTCCGCGAGCAGCCCGCGCAGCGCGTCGAACGCCGGCTCGGTGAGCCGGGTGCCGCCCTGCCGCAGGCCGGCGGTCAGCGCCTCGAGGATGTCGGCCTGCTCGCGCTCGGCCTCGGCGCGGGTGGTGCGGCCCCGCAGCTCCGACACGACGGCCTCCAGCCACGCCGCGGAGATCTCCTCCCGCCGGCTCTCGAGGATCTGGGCGAGGCGGGCGGCGTCCGAGGGCATGCGGGGGTCTCCTGGTTCGGTGCGGCTGCGCGGCCCCGTCGTCCGGGGCGCGGCGCGATGCTACAGCCGAGGTCAGCGGGACGCGCGACGACGCACCTCAGCCCACCACGCGCAGCCCGCGGTCGGTCGCGTTCAGCCGCCGGGACCCGTCCGCGGTGACCGTGACGATGTCCTCGATCCGCACCCCGAACCGCCCGGGCAGGTAGATCCCCGGCTCGACGGAGAAGCACATGCCCGGCACGAGCGGCAGCTCCTCGCCCTCGATCATGTACGGCGGCTCGTGCGTCGTCACCCCGATGCCGTGCCCCGTGCGGTGGATGAACCGGTCGCCGTAGCCCGCGTCCGCGATGACGGCCCGCGCCGCCCGGTCCACCTCCTGGCACGCCACCCCCGGCCGCACGGCGTCGACCCCGGCCTGCTGCGCGAGCCGCACGACCTCGTGCACCTCGCGCACGTCGGGGCCGGGCTCCCCGACCGACACCGTCCGGCTGGTGTCCGACCCGTAGCCGGCCATCAGCCCGCCGAAGTCGAGCACCACGCAGTCGCCCTCCCGGATCACCCGCTCGCCGGCCTCGTGGTGCGGGTTCGCCCCGTTCGGCCCGGACCCCACGACGGTGAAGTCCACCTGCTCGTGCCCGTGCGCGCGGAGCAGGTCGGCCAGGTCCGCCGCGACGTCGGTCTCGCGACGCCCGGCGAACCGCACCCCGACGATCTCCTCGTAGGTCGCGTCCGCCGCGGCCCCGGCGGCGGCCAGCCGCCCCAGCTCGTCGGCGTCCTTGACCGCGCGGAGCATCGGCAGGCGCCCGGTGACGGCGTGGTACGTCGTCCCGGGCAGCGCGGCCTGGAGGCCCAGCAGGTGCAGCGCCCACGCGCTGTCGGCCACGGCGTAGGTGCCGGTGCCGCGCAGCAGGGCCGCGGCCGCCGCGTAGGGGTCGGCGCCGTCGGTCCAGTCGGCGAGCGTCGTCGCCGCGGCCCCGGGCGCGGCCTCCGCGTCGGGCCGCTCCAGGGTCGGCACCAGCAGGGTCGGCTCGCGGTCCGCCGTCAGCAGGAGCACCGTCAGACGCTCGGTGATCGCCGTCGGCCGGTACCCGGTCAGCCACACGAGGTCCGGCCCCGGCGTCACCAGCACCCCGTCCAGCCCCGCGGCCCCCGCGTCGGCCACGACCCGCGCCATCCGCGCGGCGTAGTCCTCGGTGGTGAACGGCGCGGCGCTCACGGCGCGTCCTCCGTCGTCGGCCGGGCCCGGGCGGCACCCGCGGCCGTGGTCGGCAGCGTGATGAGGTGGGCCGCGGCCGCCGCGGCGGAGTCCTGCAGCGTGCCCTGCGCCGCACGGTGCCGCCGGATCGCGACCACCGCGAGCAGCACGCCCAGCGCGCTGATCGCGGCCATCACCCAGGACGCCGCGGCGAGCCCCGCGGCGAGCGCGTCCGCCTCCGACGCCCCGTCGGCCTGCTGGTTCGCGTCCACCGACGCGTAGATCGTCGCCGCCAGCGCCGTCGCCACGGCCGCCCCGACGTACCGGGCCATGTTCGACACGCCCGACGCCCCGCCGACCTGCTCCTCCGGCACCGCCGCGGTCGCCGCCGACGACGACGGCCCGTTCGACAGCCCCATCCCCACGGCGATCGCGATCAGGGGCAGCAGGAACCACACGTACGTCCAGGAGGCCTGCGTGAACCCGACCACCACGAACCCCGCCGTCGTGACGAGGAACCCGATCCCGATGGTCTGCCGCCCGCCCCAGCGTCTCGCGAGCTGCGGCACCATCGGCGCCACGACCACGAGCCCCACGGTCGCCGGCAGCGTCGCGAGCCCCGCCTGGAGCGGCGTGAACCCCAGCGCGACCGGGTTCTGCAGGTACAGGCTCAGCAGGTACATCAGGCCGTTGATCGTGCCGGCCCCGATGAGGATCGCCAGCGTCGCGCCCACCAGGATCCGGTTCCGCAGCAGCGCCAGGTCCAGCAGCGGCACCGCCACCCGCTTCTCGACGACGACGAACAGGTACCCCGCCACCACGCTCACCGCGAGGCAGCCGATCGTCCCCGCCGACAGCCACCCCCAGTCCCCGCTCTTCGACACCCCGAGGATCAGCGGTGCGAGCGTCAGCGCCACCAGCACCGTGCCGAGGTAGTCGATCGACCGCGGCCGGTCCGGGTCCCGGGACTCCGCCACCGCCGCGTACGTGATCCCCATGCACACCACGGCCACCACGGCGTCGATCCAGAACAGCCCCTGCCACCCGGTGACGTCCACGAGCACGCCGCCGAGCAGCGGGCCCGCCGCCGCCCCGACCGCGGCCGCCGCGCCCCACAGGGACACCCACGTGAGCTTCTGGTCCCCGTCCGCCGCCACGGACAGCAGGCTCAGCCCGCACGCCAGGATCGTCGCGCCCGCGGCCCCCTGGATCAGCCGGCCCACGATCACACCCGTGCCGCTGGTGGACAGCGCGATCAGGACGCAGGACGCCACGAACAGCAGCAGGCCCAGCTGGAACACCCGCTTGCGCCCGAACACGTCCCCCAGCGATCCGGACGTCACGATCACCGCCGCGCCCACCAGCGAGTACCCGGTCACCGCCCACTGCAGGACGCTCACGGACGTGCCGGTGTCCTCGCTGATCGCCGGGAGCAGGATGCTCACCGCCGACGTGTTCGCGTTCACCACGAGGGTGGACAGGCAGGTGGCCGCGAGGACGCCCCTGCCCCGGTTGCTCCGCGCGTCCGCCATGCCCGTCCTCCCCCGTGTGGTGGGCTCGACGCTAGGGCGGGCGGCGGGGGTGGGCGCTCACCCGGGGAGGGTGAGCGCCCACCCTTCCCTTCCCAACGATTATCGATTAGTCTCCGAACGTCCCTCCACACCGGACGACACCCGTGGGCCGGACGCCGGGCGCGCGCAGGTGCGTGCCCGGTCGGGCGGCCACCCGAGAGGATCAACGATGATCAAGCACCGCACCCTGGCGAGCGCCGGCACCCTCGCCGTGGCCGCGCTCGCGGTCGCCGGCTGCGCCGGCTCCGGCGACGAGGCCGGCTCCGGCGGGACGACGCAGGTCACCATGCTCGTCAACGTGACCCCCAACCTCACCGAGGAGTTCTGGAACACGCTGGTCGAGCCGTTCGAGGACGCCAACCCCGACCTCGACGTGGTGATCCAGAACCCCGGCGCCGAGGGCGTCACCGCCGCGCTCCCCCGCCTGCTCACCGCCGGCGACGCGCCCGACGTCGTGCAGTCGCTGCCGCCCACGACCGACCTCGCCCCCGAGCTGGTCGACCTGTCGGACTACGACTGGGCCACCGAGGGCCCCCTGGCCGACCAGTACTCGATCGACGGCAAGTACTACATGGCGGGCATCGGATTCCAGCTCCAGAGCCTGTACTTCTACAACAGGACCGCCTTCGCGGAAGCCGGCATCGCCGAGGTGCCGACGACGGTCGAGGAGCTCACCGCGGCGCTGGGCGCGCTCCAGGACGCCGGCTGGACCCCGCTCCAGACCGGGGGCGACTGGATGACCAGCCACTCGCTGCAGGCGCTCGGCCTGCCGTCGGTCGTCGGCGAGGACCCGCAGTGGTTCGCGCACATGACCGCGGGCGAGACGACGTTCTCCGAGACGTACGGGGACGCCGTCGCCACGTACGTCGACTGGGTGGCGCAGGGCTACGTGCCCAAGGACGCGCTCGGCATCAAGTACGCCGACGCCGAGCAGGCGTTCCTCTCCGGGAAGAGCGCGATCTACCCGATGGGCAGCTGGTTCGCGGGCAGCGAGGCGAAGGCCACCGAGAAGGCGGACATCGGCGTGTTCCGCGCCCCGGCCGTCGAGGGCGTCGACGCCCCGGCGATGGGCGCCAACATCGCCAGCCCGTACTCGATCCTCCGGTCCAGCGCGCACCAGGACGCGGCCGCGCGGCTCGTCGAGTTCCTGGTCACCGACCAGACGGCGGTGTCGGCCCAGCTCGAGGTGGACGGCAACTTCCGCGACGGCTACGAGTACGAGATGGACGCCCTCGGCGAGGAGCTCCTCCAGATCGTCGCGGACACCCCGGCCGACTCCTACACGCCCACCGGCCAGGGCTACGGCGAGCGGACCCTGCCCACCGGCTACTCGGACGAGATCAACGCGCAGACGCAGGCGCTGATCGGCGGGACCGCACCCGACCAGGTGACCGCCGCGATGGACGACTGGTTCGCGGCCCAGCTCGGCTGAGCCGGCCGCACCCCACCCGCCCGGGCGCGGCACCCGCCGCGCCCGGGCCCCCACCGACGACGGAGGCCCCGCGCATGGCAACCCTGACGACCCCGCGGCCCGCGGTCCGGCCCGACCCCCCGCGCCGGCGGCCGGCCGCGCGCGTGTGGCGCGACCGGCTGCCCGGCATCGTCATGGGCGGGCCGGCGGTCCTGGTCTTCCTGGCGATGTTCATCGTGCCGATGGTCCTGGCGTTCGTGCTGAGCCTGACCGACTGGAACGGCTACAGCCTGAACTTCACCTTCATCGGGTTCGACAACTACGCCGAGGCCTTCCGGAACCCCCGCACGGTGGACGCCGCGGTCTTCACCGCGGTCGTCGCCCTCGTCGGCACGGTGCTGTGCAACGGGGTGGGGCTGCTCATCGCCGCGCTGATCGCCGGCAACAGCCGCGCGAACACGCTGCTGCGCACGATCTTCTTCTACCCGTACATCATCAGCGCGCTGATCATCGGCTTCCTGTGGTCGGCGATGCTCTCGCCCCAGGGCGCCGTCAACGGCCTGCTGGACCACCTGGGCGTGGGACCGGTGCCGTTCCTCACCGAGGTCGGCTTCGCCAAGGCGAGCGTGATCCTCACGATCGTCTGGTCGCACTTCGGGTTCAACATGATCCTGTTCCTGGCCGGCATCAAGTCGGTCCCCACCGAGTACTACGAGGCCGCCACGGTCGACGGCGCCTCGAGGTGGCAGCAGTTCCGCAACGTGACGCTGCCGCTCATCGCCCCCGTGTTCACGGTGAACCTCGTGCTCACCCTGGTGGGGCTGCTCAAGGTGTACGACGTCGTCCTGGCCCTCACCGACGGCGGCCCCGCCGGGTCGACCCAGACGATCGTCTACCAGATCCTGCGGGACTCGTTCGCCCAGTCCGAGCTCGGCTTCGGTGCCGCGCAGTCGGTGATCCTGCTGCTGGTCACGGCCGTGCTGGGGCTCGCGGTGACGTTCGCCCGGCGCGGCGCGGAGAAGAAGGTGACCGACTGATGACCACGACGACGCACTCGACGACCCCCGTCACCGGGACGGCGCGCGTCCCCCGCGGCGCGGACCGCCCGGCGGCCCGCCCCCGGCGCCGGACCGCGCCCGGCCCCGGCACGGTGCTCACGTGGGTGGTGCTCGGCCTCGGGGCGCTGGTCATGCTGGTGCCGCTGTACATCATGGTGATCAACGCGTTCAAGCCGCAGGACGCGATCATCTCCTCGCCGCTGGCGATCGGCCCCGACACGTTCAGCCTGGAGTACCTGCAGGCCGCGCTCACCAGCGAGAAGTTCAACGTCGTGCGGGCCTACGGGGTCACCCTGCTGTTCGTCGCCCTGGTCAACGTGTGCGGCATCGCGCTGGCCGCGCCGGTCGCCTACGTCATCGCGCGGGGCCGCTCGAAGTGGCACCTCGGCCTGCTCCTGCTGTTCGTCTCCGGTCTGTTCATCCCCGGGCAGGTCACGCTCATCCCCGTGGTGTTCGTGCTGCGGGTCCTCGGCCTGATCAACACGATCCCGGGCTTCATCCTCTTCGAGACCGCCGCGACCCTGCCGGTGACGATCTTCCTGTTCGCGGCGTACCTGCGCACCGTGCCGCGCGACATCGACGAGGCCGCCGCGCTCGACGGCGCCGGGCGCATCCGCGCGTTCTGGGCGTGCATCTTCCCGATCATGCGGCCCGTGGTGGCCACGATCGTCGTGCTGAACTCGATCAGCGTGTGGAACGACTTCGTGAGCCCGCAGATCATCCTCGGCCCGAGCTCCGGCATCTACACCGTCACCACCGGCGTCTACGCCGCCGTGGGCGAGTTCAGCACCGACTACACGACGGTCTTCCCGACCCTGCTGCTGGCCGTGAGCCCCGCGGTCCTGTTCTTCGTCCTCATGCAGCGGCACATCATCGGCGGCCTGGTCGCCGGGGCGACGAAGGGCTGACGCACCGTGACCGACCCCCGCATCCCCACCACGCCGCTGCACGAGGTCCCGGCCTGGGCCGTGCTCGAGCGCCGCCTCTTCGACGCGACCGAGGAGGCCTGGCGGCTGTTCTCCGCGCGCTACTGCGAGCCCGACGGGCGCATCCGGGACGCGGGCGGCTTCGAGGACCGGGACGGCGTCGACGACCTGTACGAGCCGTTCTTCAACTGGCCCGCGTTCTACGCGCTCGGGGGCAGCGACGCCGTCCTCGACGCGGCGAAGCACCACTTCGAGGGCGTGACCGCCCAGCTCACCGAGGCCGGCATGCTCACCGGCGGCTACGAGAACGGGTACGACTGGTTCCACCAGGGCGAGTCGCTGCTGCTGTTCTACGGCCTCTGCGCCGCCGACCCGGCCGACGAGCGGTTCGCCGAGCGCGCCCGCCGGTTCGCCGGGCTCTACACCGACCCCGCGCGGGGCAACTACGACCCGGCCCGGAACATGATCACGGCGCCGCACACCGGGGCGCGCGGGCCGCTGCCCGGGCTCGGCCCCGAGTGGCAGACCTACCCCGCGTCGCTGGACTACATGGCGGCCTACGGCCTCCCGCTGCACGGCCTGCCCGGGATCACGCAGTGGTCCGACCTCGAGGACCCCGCGCGCGCCCGCCTGATGGGGGCCGAGCTGCAGCGCCGCGCCGCCGGGGACACCGCGGTCAACCTCGCTGCGACGTCGCTCGTCACCAACCGCTGGCTCTACGACGGCGACCCCGCGTCGGCCGCCTGGGTCACGAGGTACGTCGACGGCTGGCGCGAGCGCGCGGCGGCCGCGGGCGGGCTGATGCCGGACAACGTGGCGCCGGACGGGACCGTCGGCGGCCTCCACGGCGGAGCCTGGTACGGCGGGCACTACGGCTGGACCTGGCCGCACGGCCTGCACTCGGTCGGCATGAGCACGCTGATCGGCGGGATCAACGCGTCCTTCGTCTCGCCCGTCCGCGACGACGCCCCGCTCGACCTGGTGCGCACCATGCTCGACACCGTCCTCGAGCACGCGATCACCGCCCCGGTCACCGACACGCCGTTCAGCCTGAGGACCGGCTGGATCGAGCGCCTGGGCGTGCACGCGGCCGAGCCCGCGACGCTCGTGCCCTACCGGTACGGCGCGCAGGGCTGGTTCGACTTCGGCCCCCTCCAGCTCGACCTGCCGACGTGGCTGTGGTGGTGGACGCGCGACGACGCCGACCGCAAGCGGCTGGAGCGCGTCCTGGACGGCGTGCCGGGCTCCCGCGAGGTACGGCCGTTCCGCGACAAGGTCGAGGCCGGGCACGAGGGCCCGTGGCTGGCCTTCCTCGACGGCACGCGGCCGGACTACCCGGAGCGCGCCCTGTCGATGGCGCTGGGCCAGCTCGCGCGCCGGGTCGCCGTCATGGACGCCGAGCCGGTCGACCCCGCCACGGTGCACCTGCACTTCTGGCAGCGCGCGAACCCGGTGGTCACCGAGGTGCTCGGCCAGCTCGTCACCGGCACGCCGCAGACGCTCTACAACGGCGGCCTGCCGTTCGCGGCCGTCGCGTACACCGACGCCGACCGCGGACGGCCGGGCCTCCCGCCGGACGTCGCCGCCCTCGTCACCGGGCTGGAGCGCGGGGCCGACCGCACCGGCCGGGTGGCGCTCACCCTCGTCAACCTGTCGCCCACGCAACGCCGGCGGGTGCGCGTGCGCCCGTCGCGGTTCGGCGAGGAACGCCTCGCCGGGGTCGAGGCGCGCCGCGAGGAGGGCGGCACGTGGCCCGGCCCGTCGACCTCGGCGGCCGGTGTCCGCGGAGCCGGGGCCACCGCGACCGTCCCCCTGGACGCGCCCGACCTGCTCGTCGAGCTGCCGCCGTCGCACCGCGCCGACGTCGTCCTGCTCACCGTGCCCGCCGCCGGCGCGCCGCGTCACCTGCGGCACGGCCACCCGCACCACGAAGGAGCCTGACCATGACCGACGCCCTCACCCGCGGACTGCCCCTGGACCCGTTGCCGCTGGACCCCGGGCCCGGCGGCACGGCGGCGGCCCCCGCCCGGCCCGCCGTCACGCTGCCCGTGCGCGGCGCCCCGTTCGAGCGCGCCGACGCCGCCGCCCTCGAGCGGCTCGGCCGGGTGTCGTCGGCGACCGCGTGCGCCAAGCTGCACGGGCTGGGGATCAGGCACTCGTTCGTAGAGGGCCCGCGGCCGCTCGCGCCCGGGTACCGCGTAGTGGGCTCGGCGCTGACCCTGCAGTTCATGCCCCAGCGCGAGGACCTCGCCGCCGGCGACGACCAGGAGTACGTGGAGCGGCACACCGCGCTGTGGCACGTCCTGGAGACGGTCCGGCCCGGCGACGTGCTCGTGATCCAGGCGTACGGCAGCCGGTTCTCCGGCTGCGTGGGCGACATCCTGGCGCGCTACTTCCAGCGCAAGGGCGGCGCCGGCATCGTGGTGGACGGGCGGATCCGCGACTCCGGGCGGATCCGCGAGCTCGGGCTTCCGGTGTGGTCCACCGGGGTGACGCCGCACTACGCCTCGCAGTCCGAGCTCTTCCCCTGGGCCTACGACGTGCCGGTCGCGGTCGGCGGCGTGCTGTGCCTGCCGGGCGACCTCGTGGTGGCGGACGACGACGGACCCGTCATCGTCCCGCGCGCCATGGCCGAGCAGGTCGTCGAGTCGGCGCAGGACCACGAGGAGTGGGAGGTCTTCAGCCGCCGCCGGCTCGACGAGGGCGCCCGCCTGAGCGACTACTACCCGCTGACCCCGGACACGCGAGGGGAGTTCGAGGCATGGCGTTCCGCGCAGCGCTCCGCCCGCTGACCCCGGCCGGCGCGGGGCCGGACGCGGTCCCCCTCGCGTCGTTCGGGCTGGGCTGCGCGCCCATCGGCAACCTCTACACGCCGGTGGCCGAGGCCGACGCGGAGGCGACGGTGGGGCGCGCCCTGGAGCGCGGCATCCGGTTCTTCGACACCGCACCGCACTACGGCGAGGGCGTCAGCGAGCTGCGCCTGGGCCGCGCCCTCGCCGGCGTCGACCGCGGCTCCGTGGTGATCGCCACGAAGGTCGGCCGGACGATCGTCGACGCCGACGGCGTGCCCGCCCCGCCGGGCGGGACCGGCGGACCAGGCGGCCGGACCGTGGGCGACCTGAGCCGCGACGGGGTGCTGCGTTCGCTCGAGGGCAGCCTCATCCGGCTCGGCACCGACCGCGTCGACCTGCTGTACCTGCACGACCCCGCGGACGTCGACGAGGCGCTCCGGGGCGCGCTCCCGGCCCTGCTCGAGCTGCGCGACCAGGGCGTCGTGCGGGCGGTCGGCGTCGGGATGGGGCGCACGGCGCCCGTGGCCCGGCTCGTGCGCGAGAGCGCCGGCGTCCTG
The DNA here is from genome assembly GCF_014201095.1 of Cellulomonas hominis. Classification (NCBI taxonomy): domain Bacteria; kingdom Bacillati; phylum Actinomycetota; class Actinomycetes; order Micrococcales; family Cellulomonadaceae; genus Cellulomonas; species Cellulomonas hominis. The sequence continues at coordinate 4,190,211 of NZ_JACHDN010000001.1, forward strand.
GACGTCGTGATGCCCGCGGGGCGCCTCACGCTGCTGGACCGGACGGGCCTCGACGACCTGCTCCCCGCGGCCCGGGCGCGCGGGACCGGCGTGGTCGCCGCCGGCGTCTACAACTCCGGTGTGCTGGCCGACCCCGTGTCCGCGCCGTACTTCGACTACCGCCCGGCCTCACCGGACCAGGTGGACCGGGCGCGGCGCATGGCCGCCGCGTGCGCCGCGGCCGGGACCGATCTGCCGACCGCCGCCGTGCGGTACCCGCTGCGCCTCCCCGGCGTGGAGGCGGTCGTGGTGGGCGCGCGCACCCCGGCCGAGGTCGACGTGGCCGCCGCCGCGGCGAGCGCCCACGTCCCGGACCGCCTGTGGCCGGAGCTCGACGCGATCGCCGGGGCCGGCGCGGCGGCCCCGGTCCGTCCGTGACCGCGTCGGGCGGTGCCGACGGGCTGGTCGACGCGCACGTGCACCTGTGGGACACCGCCGCCGCGCGGATCTCGTGGTTCCGGGACGACCTCGGCCTGCCGGCACGGGTCGGCCCGGAGGACCTCGCCCGCGCCGCCGGGGCCTCGCCCGTACCGGTCCGCGCCGCCGTCGCCGTGCAGGCCGCGGACACGGCGGCGGAGGCGCGCTGGCTGCTGCGGCAGGCGGCCGCGCACGGGCCGCTGCCCGGTCCGGTCGTGCTGCAGTACGACGCCCGGCCCGGACGCCCCGGCGCCTGGGCCGGCATGGCGCAGGCCGTGCTCGACGACGTGCGCACCCCGGCCCGGATCGCCGGCGTGCGCCTCGCCGTCCCGGGTGGTGCGGCGGACCTGGCCGACGTCGCCGGCCTGGACGCCCTGTGCGAGGGCCTCGCCGCGTCGGGCCGGGTGCTCGAGACCCTCGTCCGCCCCGAGCAGCTGCCCGCGGTCGCGGCCGTCGCGCGCCGGCACCCCGGCCTCGACGTCGTCGTGTGCCACCTGGGTCTCGGCGGCGGGGAGCCGGACGCCACCTGGCGGGTGGGCCTGGCGGCCGCCGCGGCTCACCCCCGGGTCCACGCGAAGCTCTCCGGGCTGCACACCACCCGGCCCGACGACGCCGGCCGCGTCGCCGGGGCCGCCCGCGCGGCGCTCGACCTGCTCGGGCCGGACCGGCTCATGGTCGGCAGCGACTGGCCGATGTCGGCGCGCGTGGCGCCGTACGAGGAGATCGTCGCGCGGACCGCACGCGCGCTGCCCGCCCTCGGCGCCGCAGCCGCCCACGCGGTGTGGCGCGGCACGGCGGCGCGGCTCTACGGCGCCGGGGGCTAGTCCGCCCGGTCCAGCAGCGTGCCGGCGGCGTGCGCCTCGAACAACGCCGAGGCCGCCTCGGGGTCACCGGAGTCCAGGGCGTCCAGCAGGCTGCGGTGCCAGTCCGCCACCTGGTGCCAGTCACCTGTGAACTCGGGGTCGCCGAGCAGGTGCAGCGACCGCAGGCTCGGCTCGATGATGTCCCACATCCGGGGCAGGTAGCCGTTGCCGCTCGCCTCGATCACGGCGCGGTGGAACCCGAAGTCGAGCTCGCGGAACGCCGGCAGGTCCTGGGCGTCCACCGCGCCGTGCATGGCGTCGATGACCTCCTCCAGGCGGGCCCGCGTCTCCGGGACGAGCCGCCCGCACGCGAGCCGGCCGGCCAGGGCCTCGACGGCGACCCGGGCCTGCTTCGCCTGCTGCGCCTCCTCGTCGGAGTACTGCGCGACGAAGTTGCCCTGGTGGCGCACGTGCGTCACCAGGCCCTCGTGGGCGAGGCGCTTGAGGGCGTCGCGCACGGGGGCCTGGCTCACCTGGAGCCGCCGGGCGAGCTGGGACTCGACGAGCTGCTCGCCGGGCGTCAGCTGCGACGTCTTGATCATCGACTTCACGAGGTCGTAGATCTGGTCCGACAGGAGCCCGCGCTCCAGGCCGCCGATCGAGCTCAGGGCGTCCGTCATCCCGCCAGCCTAGCGTCGCTATCGACAATCGTTTGCCCGTCCTCGCCGGACGCCGCGAGCCACGCGTCGGCGATGATCCGCGATCCCGCCGGCGTGGGGTGCACCCCGTCGGGCGCGAGCGCGGCGGCGCCCGGCCCGGCCGCCGCACGCGTGAGCGCCCGGTGCAGCGGGACCAGGGCAGCGCCCGTCTCCGCGGCGAGCCGGGTGACGACCTCGCGCTTGCCGGCGAGGTCGTCCAGCCACACGTGCTGCTCCGGCCGCACGGGCAGGAGGTACGGCTCGACGAGCACCAGCCGGGCACCGCCGGGCACCCGCGCCAGCAGCCGGCGGTAGGTGGCCTCGAACGCCTCGGCGCTGGTGGCCTCGCCCGCGTCGAACCGGCGCCAGGTGTCGTTGACCCCCACGTACACGGTGAGCACGTCCGGCGCCGACGGCGTCACGTCGCACTCCCACCGCGCCTCGAGGTCGACCGCCCGGTCGCCCGCGACGCCGAGGTTGACGACGCGGGTGCCCGGCAGGGCACGGGCGACGAGGCCGACGTAGCCGTCGCCGAGCGACGCGGCGTCGGCGCGGTCCCGGCCGGCGTCGGTGATCGAGTCGCCGACGAAGACGAGTCGTCGGGGTGTGGTCATGGGCCTCTCCTCTTCGTCGCCGGGTGCGCCGGGTGCGCGGGCCGGCGCGCCGGGCGCATCCGCCGGGCGCGCGCTCACCGATTATCGATTAGTGTAGCGTGCCCAGGACCGGGACCGTGCGAGAGGTCGGAGCACACGCGATGAGGCGAACCCTGTCCGCACGGCTCCCCCCGTCCGCGACCGCCGCCACCCCGAGGAGCGATGCCCTGTGACCCCGTCCGCCCCGACCCTGCGCCCCGAGCAGGCGTGGTTCACCGAGGCCCGGTTCGGCCTGTTCGTGCACCTGGGCCCCTACTCCGCCGCCGCCCGGCACGAGTGGGTGATGAGCAACGAGCGGCTGACCGTCGAGCAGTACGCGCGCTACGCCGAGGTGTTCGACCCCGACCTGTTCGACGCGCGCGCGATCGCCCGCGCCGCCAGGGACGCCGGGATGCGGTACGTCGTGCTCACCACCAAGCACCACGACGGCTTCGCGCTCTGGGACTCCGCCGTCAGCGACTACGGACTCGCCCGCACCCGCGGCCGCGACCTCGTGGCCGAGCTCGCCGAGGCGGTGCGCGCCGAGGGCCTGCACCTCGGCCTCTACCACTCGGTCATCGACTGGCACCACCCCGACTTCACGGTCGACCACGTGCACCCCCGCCGCGACGACCCCGACGCGCACGCTCTCAACGAGGGCCGGGACATGGCGCGGTACCGCGCGTACCTGCACGCGCAGGTGCGGGAGCTCCTGACGGGCTACGGGCCGGTGGACTACGTCTTCTTCGACTTCACGTTCGCGGAGGACAAGCACGGGTGGCGGGGCAAGTACCCGCAGGACTGGGACGCCGAGGCCCTGCTCGCGATGGTCCGCGAGCTCCAGCCCCAGGCCGTGGTGAACGACCGCCTGGGCATCCCGGGCGACCTCGTGACGCCCGAGCAGTACCAGCCGGACGCCCCGCCGCGCGACGAGGCCGGCCGGCTGCTCGTGTGGGAGGCCTGCCAGACGCTGAACGGCAGCTGGGGCTACGACCGCGACAACACGCGCTTCAAGGACCCGGACCTCCTGGTGCGGATGCTGGTCGACACCGTGTCCAAGGGCGGGAACCTGCTGCTGAACACCGGCCCGGACGGGCGGGGCCGGATCCCCCCGCGCGACGCCGCCACCCTCGCCGCGCTGGGCGACTGGATGCGCCTCCACGGCCGGGCGGTCACCGGAGCCGGACCGGCCGAGCCCGAGGTCGCGGACGCGCTCGCGCCCGGCCTGCCCCCGGGCGTGGTGCTCACCCAGCGCGCCGACCGGCTGTACCTGCACCTGTTCGCGTGGCCGTTCGGGCACCTGCACCTGCGCGGCATCGGCGACCGGGTGCGGTACGCGCAGCTGCTCCACGACGGGTCGGAGGTCCGCGGCTCCCGGTCGGACCCCGAGCAGAAGGCCTGGAACACGGTCCCGGGCGGGCAGCCGCCCGGGACGCTCACGCTCCACCTGCCCACCGTGCGGCCGGACGTGGCGGTGCCGGTCGTGGAGGTGTTCCTCGACCCCGCCCGGTAGCGACTCCCGCGGCACGGCCCGGAGACGACGGAGCCCCGGTGAGACGTGGTCCCACCGGGGCTCTCCTGTCGGGCTGACAGGATTTGAACCTGCGACCCCTTGACCCCCAGTCAAGTGCGCTACCAAGCTGCGCCACAGCCCGATGGCCCCCGCAGGAGCCTCCGCAACTCTACCGTATGCGGACGGTCCCGCTGTCCCCCGCCGGCAGGTGGGCGCGCCACGCGCACGCGACCACGACCAGGCACGCCGCCGCGACGACGGCCCCGCCGAGGAACATCGCCGGGTACGCCCACCGCGTGGACAGCCACGCGAGCAGCGCCGGGACGAAGAACCCGAGGTACGCCGCCGAGTAGTACACCGCGGTGAGCCCGGCGAGGTCGGCCGGGGTCGCGATGCGCTGCACCTCGGAGAGCCCGGCGACGAGCGCGAGCCCGTACCCGGCGCCGAGCACCGCGGCGGCGAGCAGCACGACCGGCAGGGACAGCGTGCGCGACGCCCACGCCGCGAGGATCATCCCGGCGACGAGGATGACGAGCGCCACCACGGACGCCCGGGCGCTGTGCCGGGTGTCGATGAGGCGGGCGACCGACTGCACCCCGAACCCGACGCCGAGCGTGACGACGGTGAGCAGCGCGGAGAACGCGATCGGCACGCCCCCGGAGTGGGACCGCATCAGTCCGGGGAGCACGGCGTACGCGGAGCCGACCGCCCCGAACACCCACGGCGCGAGCGGCAGCACGACGCGCAGGAACCGGCGGTGGCCGACCGCGGGGATCCGCAGGTCGTCGCGCAGCCGCCCCCGGTCGGCCGGTGCCGGGGCCGGGTGCGTCTCCGGGACCCCCAGGACCACCAGCCCGGCGACGACCGTGACCGCCGCGTGCAGCAGGTACGGCGTCCCCGTCCGCCACGGGCCCCACTGCGCCAGCACCCCGGCGACGCCGGCGCCCAGCAGGAAGCCGGCCGTCAGCGACAGCGACGCCCGGCGGGCCCCGGTGCGCGGCTCGCCCGCGGCGGCGCACAGCTCGGCGACCCACGTGGTGCCGACAGCCATGACGAGCCCGAGGGCGAGGCCGGACAGCACCCGGCCGACGGCCAGCGCCGGCACGGACGCCGGGCCGAGCGCGAGCACGAGCGACCCGACGATGCCGAGCGGCGCGGCGGGCAGCAGCAGCGGGCGGCGGCCGTACCGGTCGGACAGCGGGCCGCCGACCAGCAGCGCGGGCACGATGCCGAGCACGTAGGCGCCCAGCAGCACGTTCACGGTGAGCGCCGAGAGGTGGCTGACCTCGCGGTACATGACGAGCAGCGGGGTGAACTCGTTGCCGCCCCAGGCGACGGCGAACATGAGGCCGCCGACGCGGAGCCAGGCCCGGGACGGGGCACCGGAGCCCTCGGCGGGGGCCGCGGCGGCGACCCGCTCCTCGGTCGCCGTCACCGGGCCACCCCCCGCAGGTGCGCGCCGTGCAGGTGCTCGCCGAGCCGCTCCCGGAACGCCGCGGCATCCCCGGCCTCGACCGCCGCGAGCAGCGCCTCGTGGCCCTCGACGAACCCGGGCGCCCGCTCCCCCGCGGCGCCCACGGACAGCGCGATCATCCGCCGCTGCCGCTCCCGCAGCGTCACGGAGAAGTCGGTGAGCAGCGCGTTCCCGCCCGCCGCGACGATCGCCTGGTGGAAGGCCGCGTCGTGCTCGGCGTACGCGGCCAGGTCGCCCGCGGCGACGGCGGCGCGCTGCCGGTCCAGCAGGTCGCGCAGGGCGGCCACGAGGCGCGCGCGTCCCTCGTCCGGACCGGCGGCGACGACGTCCACGGCGTGCGACTCCAGCAGCAGCCGCGCGTCCACGACCGCCTCGGCCTCGCCGGGGGCGACCGGCACGACGAGCGCCCCGCGCTTGGGGAACAGCCGCAGCCACCCCTCGGCGGCCAGCCGCAGGAACGCCTCGCGCACCGGGGTCCGGCTCATCGCGAGCTCGCCGGCGACATCCCCTTCGCTGACCATCGACCCGGCGGCGAGCCGCCCGGTGAGCAGCGCGTCCTTGACGTGGCGGTAGGCGGTCTCGGCGGCGGGCGGGGCGGCGGACGCGACGGCGGCTTCCATGGGCACTACATGTATCTCAGTCGTGTCCATGTGTGCGCCGCACGTCCAGGACGTGGGACGACCCGGCCCGCGGCGCGCGCGCTCAGGCCGCCGCGGCCCGCACCCGCCCCGGCCCGGCGCCCTCGCCGTCCCGCAGCACGTCGAGCTCCGCCGCCACCAGCCCGAGCAGCACGAGGTCCACGACGAGCCCGCCGACGGCGCTCCACTGGTCCACGCGGAACAGGAAGATCTGCGTCAGCAGCAGGTTCACCAGCACGGCCCGCCGGAACCACTCGTACCCGCGCGCCCGGTCCCGCCCGACCAGCCGCAGCCCGACCCCCGAGCAGACGAGCGACGCCGCCCCGGAGGCGAGCATGCCGACCAGCGCCCACCAGGGCAGGTCCGCCCCGCCGGCCACCAGCGCGATCCCCCGGCCGACGGTGAAGAGCGTCGCGAGGGCCAGCACCGCGACGGTCACCCGCGGCAGCCACCGCACCCGCACGACGCGCCGGGACGTCGCGACGACCGCCCGCGACACGACCCCGATCGGGTCGGGCAGCTCGCGCGCGTCGTCCTCCACCGCGTCGAGCAGCACCCGGACCTGCGCGCTGCCGTGCACCTCCCCGGCGGCGTCGACCAGCGCGCGGGCCTGCCGGCGGGCGCGCGCCGAGAACCCGCCGGCCAGCCCGGCGACGGCCAGGTCCGCGGCGGCGGCGAGCGTCTCGTGCGGGTCCCGCGCCCGGCGCCCGTGGATCACCTCGCCGACGAGCACGAGCAGCACGACGACCACGTAGATCAGCGACGCGGTCGGCGCGTAGAAGTAGTCGTTGTCCGCCGTGACGAACTTGCCGATCTCGTCGATGAACAGCCCGAACCCCACCCCGCCGACCAGCGCCGCCAGCGGCCGCACCACGGGCCCGGCCCAGGACAGCACCCCGACGACCGCGACCGCCATCAGCAGCCCGCCCCACAGGACGTGCGCGATGTGCAGCCCGCCGCCCCCGAACTGCGGGAACCCGGTCAGCGCCAGCAGCCCGCGCGTGACCAGCACGGTCAGCACCGTGACGGCGAGGAACCCGGCCACGTGCCGCGGCCCCGCGGGGTCGCGCGGCAGGCCGAGCACGAGCAGCGGCGACCGGCGCGGCAGCAGCGGGCGGCGCCCCGCCTCCGTGCCGCGCCCGGGCGCCGCCTCCCGCGTCACCGCTTGCGCTTCTCCCGCACGCGCACCGAGATCGAGATCGGCGAGCCCTCGAACCCGAAGGTCTCGCGCAGCCGGCGCTCGATGAACCGGCGGTACCCCGCCTCGAGGAAGCCGGTCGCGAAGATGACGAACCGCGGCGGCCGGGTGGACGCCTGGGTCGCGAACAGGATGCGGGGCTGCTTGCCGCCCCGCAGCGGGTGCGGGTGCGCGGCCACGAGCTCGCCGAGGAAGGCGTTCAGCCGGCCGGTGGGCACGCGGGTGTCCCAGGACTCGAGCGACCGGGTCAGCGCCGGCACCAGCCGGTCGGTGTGCCAGCCGGTCCGCGCGGAGATGTTCACCCGCGGCGCCCACTGGATCTGCACGAGCTCCTTCTCGATCTCGCGCTCCAGGTACGGGCGGCGGTCCTCGTCCATGAGGTCCCACTTGTTGTACGCGATGACCAGCGCGCGCCCGGCGTCGATGACCTGCTGGATCACGCGGGTGTCCTGCTCGGTCAGCGGCTGGCTCGCGTCCAGCAGCACGACGGCGACCTCGGCCTTCTCGATCGCCGCCTGGGTGCGCAGCGAGGCGTAGAAGTCCGCGCCCGACGTCTGGTGCACGCGGCGCCGGATGCCGGCGGTGTCGACGAACCACCACGGGACGCCCTTGAGCTCGACCAGCTCGTCGACCGGGTCCCGGGTGGTGCCGGCGACGTCGTCGACGACGACGCGGTTCTCGCCCAGGACCTTGTTCAGCAGCGAGGACTTGCCGACGTTCGGCCGGCCGACCAGCGCGACGCGGCGCGGGCCGCCCGGGCGGGCGACGCCGTGCGCCGACACCTCGGGCAGCGCGCCGACCGCGGCGTCCAGCAGGTCGCCGGTGCCGCGGCCGTGCAGGGCGGACACCGGGTGCGGCTCGCCGAGGCCGAGGCTCCACAGCTCGGCGGCGTCGGCCTCGACCCGCGGGCCGTCGACCTTGTTGGCGCAGAGCACGACGGGCTTGCCGGACTTGCGGAGCAGCCGCACGACCCGCTCGTCCGTGGCGGTCGGGCCGACGGTCGCGTCCACGACGAACAGGACCGCGTCCGCGAGCTCGATGGCGACCTCGGCCTGCTCGGCGACCCGGGCCTCGATGCCGGCGACGTCGACCTCCCAGCCGCCGGTGTCCACCAGCGTGAACCGGCGGCCGGCCCACTCCGCTGGGTAGGACACCCGGTCCCGGGTCACGCCCGGCCTGTCCTCGACGACGGCCTCGCGGCGGCCGAGGATGCGGTTGACCAGCGTCGACTTGCCGACGTTCGGCCGGCCGACGACGGCGAGCACCGGCAGCGCGAGCTCGGCGCCGCCGCCGTCCTCGTCGTCGTACTCCCCGGACAGCAGGGCGACGTCCTCGTCCCCGAGCTCGTACTCCTCGAGGCCCGCCCGCAGGGCGCGCTCGCGCGCCGCGTCGTCCTCGGCCTGGGCCGCGGGGTCGACGACGGCCTCGTCCGCGAGGCTCCGGGTGCCGTCGGCGAGGTCGTCGCCGTACCCGTCCTCGACGGTCCCGCTGGTGGTCGGCCGGTCCGGCCCGCTGTCACGCATGGGCACCATTGTCCCCGACGGCGGACCCCGGGACGACCGCGCCCCGCGGGTCAGTCCGTCGGGAGCGTGAACCGGGTGCGCGCCTGGGCGTCCGCCACCAGCGCCGACAGGGCCTCGCGGATCGCCTCGATGGCCGCCGACGTCGCCTCCCGGCGCGACATGCCCTCGGTGCGCCCGACGTGCACCGGCTCCCCGAACTCGACGTGCAGCCGCCGCCGGAACCCCGGGACGTGCCCGACCGACTCCCCCGTGCGCCGGGTGCCGAGCACCGCGACCGGCACGACCGGCGCGGACCCGTTCACGGCCAGCCACGCCACCCCGGCGCGCGCGGACGCCGCGTCGCCCCGCCCGCGGTTCCCCTCGGGGAACACCCCGACGGCGTCGCCGCGCTGGAGCACCTTCAGCGCCGTGGCCAGGGCCTCGCGTCCGCCCGAGCGGTCGACGGGGATCTGCCCGGACGCGCGCAGGATGCCCGCGAACGGCCCGGTGAACATCTCCTCCTTGACCAGGATGTGCACCGGCCGCGGCGTCACGCCCTCCAGGAGCGGCCCGTCGACCACGCTGGTGTGGTTGGCGGCGAACAGCACCGGCCCGGTGGCCGGCACGTGCTCGGCGCCGACCACGCGGGCGTCCCACACGCCGTGCGCGAGCGTCCTGCCGATCGCGCGGGCCCAGCCCGGGACCGGCCGCTCGGCGTACCCGCGGGTCACGCGTGGAGGTCCGCGGTGCGGGCCACCACGTCGAGCACGGCCTGCACGGTCTGCTCCAGGTCCAGCCCCGAGGAGTCGACGGTCACGACGCCGTCCGCCGCCACGAGGAACTGCGAGACCGTCGAGTCGTCCGCGTCGCGGCGCACCACCTGGTCGCGGGTCGCCTCGACGGCTGCGGCGTCGGCCGTGCCGTGCACCTCGCGGGCGCGCCGGGCCAGCCGGGCCTCCTCGCTCGCGGTGAGCAGCAGCCGGACGTCGGCGTCGGGGGCGATGACGGTGGTGATGTCGCGGCCCTCGGCGACGATGCCGCGCCCGCCGGAGAACGACGACGACGCGGCCTGCGCGGCGATCTCGTCGCGCTGCCGCCGGCCGAGCTCGGCCCGGACCTCGAGATTCGTCGCGACGGCGCTGACGGCCGCGGAGATCGCGGTCTCGCGGATCGCCTCGCCGACGTCGTGCCCGTCGACGTGCACCCCGGGGTCCCGGGGGTCGACGCCCATGACCAGGGGCATGTCCCGGATCAGCGCGGCCACCGCGTCGGCGTCGGCGAGCGGCACGCCCCGGTGCAGCGCCCACCAGGTCGCCGCGCGGTACATCGCCCCGGTGTCCAGGTACGCGAGGCCGAGCCGCTCGGCGACCCGCCGGGACACCGTCGACTTCCCCGAGCCGGACGGCCCGTCGATCGCCACCACCACGGGGCGCCGTGCGCTCGCCGTCACCTCACCAGCCTCCATCCGCGGGCCGTCAGCTCCGCCTCCAGGTGCGCCGAGCGGGCCGGGTCCACGGACACCGACGCCATGCCGACGGGTCGTCCCGCCGCGTGCTCGAGCTGCAGCTCCTCCAGGTTCACGCCGGCGGCGCCGACGTCGGTCAGCAGCCGGGCGAGCTCGCCCGGCTGGTCGGGCACGAGGGCCGTGACCACCGCGTACCGCCGCGGGGCGCCGCCGTGCTTGCCGGGCACCAGCCCGACGCCGGCGTTGCCGTCCGCGATCAGCCGCGCGATCCGCGCCAGCGCGCCGAGCTCCACGTCCTCCGGCCCGGTCGCGCGCGCCGCGCTGTCCAGCGCGCCCAGCACCTCGTCCAGGTCGTCGCGCAGGCCCGCCAGGACGTCCCGCACCGCGCCGGCGTTCGCCGCGAGGATCGACGTCCACAGCGCCGGGTCCGATGACGCGATCCGCGTGACGTCCCGCAGCCCCTGGCCCGCGAGCCCGAGCGCGTCCGGCTCGGCGCCCCGCAGCCGCGCGGCGACCAGGCTGGCCGCGACCTGCGGCACGTGCGACACCGCCGCCACCGCCGCGTCGTGCGCGTCCGCGTCCATCGTCACGGGCACGCCGCCGAGGTCCGCCGCCAGCGCCCGCACCGCGAGCAGCGCGTCCGGCCGGGACTCCCCCGAGTCGACGACCACCCACGGCCGGCCCACGAACAGGTCCGGGACCGCCGCCGCGGGGCCGGAGCGCTCCCGCCCGGCCATCGGGTGCGAGCCGACGTACCGGGTCAGGTCGGCGCCCGCGGCGCGCAGCTCGCGCAGCACGTAGCCCTTGACGCTCGCCACGTCGGTGACCACCGCGTCCGGGTGCGCGGCGAGCTCGGCGCGCACGACGTCGGCCGTCACGTCCGGCGGCGCGGCCACGACCACCAGCGCCGGCTCCGGGTCGCCCGGCTCCGCGGGCCGGCCGGCCCCGACGTCCCGGGCCAGCGCCAGCGCGGTGCGCGACGGGTCGGCCAGGGTGACGTCCACGCCGCGGGTCGCCAGGGCCAGGCCCACGGACGCGCCGAGCAGCCCCGTGCCGACGACGCGCACCGGCCCCCGGGTCGCGACGGCCGCCGCGCTCACATCCCCACCGAGGTCATGAGCGAGCCGACCTCCGCCTTCCCGAGGACGCGCGTGCGGCCGACCTTGAGGTCGCCGAGCTTGATCGGGCCGATCTGGGTGCGCAGCAGGCGGGTCACGGGGTGCCCGACCTCCTCCAGCAGGCGCCGGACCACGCGGTTGCGGCCCTCGTGCAGCACGATCTCGACCAGGCTGGCCTGCGGCGTCGCGTCGACCACGCGGAACGCGTCGACCGCGACCACCCCGTCCTCGAGCTCGACGCCGCGCTTCAGCCGCGCGCCGACCCCGCCGGGCACGCGGCCCTCGACGGTCGCGAGGTAGGTCTTCGTGACGCCGTGCGACGGGTGCGAGAGCCGGTTGGCCAGCTCGCCGTCGTTGGTCAGGAGGATCAGGCCCTCCGAGTCGGCGTCCAGGCGCCCGACGTGGAACAGCCGCTCCTCGCGACCCGCCACGAACTCCGCGAGCGACGGCCGGCCCTCGGGGTCGTGCATCGTCGAGACGACGCCCAGCGGCTTGTTCAGCGCGATCGTCACCACCGACTGGTCGAGCTGCAGGCGCAGGCCGTCCACGTGGATCTGGGCGCTGCGCGGGTCCACGCGCACGCCGAGCTCGAGGACGACCTGGCCGTCCACGGACACCCGGCCCGCCGCGATGAGCTCCTCGCAGGCGCGGCGGGAACCGAGGCCCGCCTGCGCGAGCACCTTCTGCAGGCGGACGCCCTCGGGGTCGTGCACGTCCACCGTCGGCTCGCTGCGCGGCCGGCGGGGGCCGGCCGGGCGCGCGGGGGCCGCGGGCCAGCGGGAGCCGGGGCGGCCGACGCCCTGCGCACCGGGGCGGGAGACGCCGGCGCCGCGCGAGCCGCCCGCGCCGCGCGAGCCGCCCGCACCGCGGGAGGGCGCCGCGCCGGTGCGGGGGGCACCGCCGGACCGCGGACCGCCCGACCGGGCGCCGCCCTCGCCGGACCGCTCGGCACCGCCGGACCAGCCGCCGCCGGAGCGTGCGGGCCCGCCGGACCGCCCGCCGCCGCCCGACCAGCCGCCGTCGCGGGAGCGCCCGCCGTCGCCGGACCCGCCCGGCCGCCCGGCGCCGCCGCCCGGCCGCCCCCCGGTGGGCCGCCCGCCGCGGCTCGCGCCGCCGCCCGACCGCCCACCGGCGCCGCCGGCACCCCGGCCCGCGCCACCACCGGCGCCGCCGCGGCCGCGACCGCCGCCCTGTCCTGCTGCACTCATCACACGTCTCCTGTCGTACCGTCGGCCCCGTCGAGCCCGTCGAACGCGTCGATCTCGGGCAGGTACGGGGCGAGCGGGGGCAGCTCGTCGAGGCTCGTGAGGCCCATCCGCTCGAGGAAGTATCCCGTGGTCCGGTACAGCAGCGCACCCGAGGTCGGGTCGGTACCCGCCTCGGTCACCAGGCCGCGTGCCGTCAGCGTCCGCACGACGCCGTCCACGTTGACGCCGCGCACACCCGAGACCTGCCCGCGCGTGACCGGCTGCCGGTAGGCGATCACCGCCAGCGTCTCCAGCGCGGCCTGGGTCAGCCGGGCGGTCTGCCCGTCGAGCACGAAGGCGCCGACGACCTGGTGGTACGCGGGTGCGGAGTAGATCCGCCAGCCCTCGCCGGCCTGGCGGAGCTCGAACCCGCGGGGCCGCCCGCCGTGCTCGCCGCGGTACTCCTCGGCCAGCGTGCGCAGCAGGTCCACGACGTCCCCGGTCGGCAGCCCGAGCACCGCGGCGAGCCGCACGGCGGGGATGGGCTCGTCGGCCACCATGAGCACGGCCTCGAGCGCCGCCAGGGCGCCCCCGGGCAGGTCGGCCACGTCGAACGCGAGCTCCTCGGGCGCGGGCGGCTGCTCCCCCTCGCCGAGCGGCACCGGCGGCTCCTGCGCCTCCTGCGGCCCCGCGGTCGCCTCGTCGGTCATCGGCCCGTCCCCTCGTCCACCCCGTCCGGCACCGCGGCCACCGCGGCCGGGTCGTCGTCCTCGTCGAAGTCCGTCGTCACCGCCACGTCCCCGTCGCCCGTCGCCGTCCACCGCACCGTGAGCTCCCCCAGCGGCGTCACCTGGTCGAACCCGACCGCGCCCTCCCGGAACAGCTCCAGCAGCGCCAGGAACCGCGCCACCACGACCAGCGTCGACCCGGCGTCCGCCGTCAGCGCCCGGAACGTCGCCGATCCGCCGTGCCGCAGCCGGTCCGCCAGCACCGCCGCCTGCTCCCGCACCGAGACCGCGGGCGCGTGCAGGTGGCTGATGTCCACGCCCGGCGGCGGGGGCGGTGGCGCGAGCGCCTTCGCGGCCAGCGCGGCGAGCTCCTGCGGCCCGATCTGCCACACGAGCTCGGGCAGCATGGCCGCGAGGTGCGGCTCCAGCTCGACGGTCCGCGGCAGCCGCTTGCCCTGCTCGGTCAGCCGGCGCCCGATGTCGGCAGCCACGACCTTGTACGCGCGGTACTGCAGCAGGCGGGCGAACAGCAGGTCCCGGGCCTCCAGCAGCTCGAGGTCCTCGGCGTCCTCGACGTCGCCCGCGGGCAGCAGCCGGGCCGCCTTGAGGTCGAGCAGCGTCGCCGCCACCAGCAGGAACTCGCTGGCCTGCCCGAGGTCCCACGTGCGCCCGCCGTCCGCCGCCGACCGCTCCGCCGCGCGGATGTACGCGATGAACTCGTCCGTGACCGCGGCGAGCGCGACCTCGGTGATGTCGAGCTTGTGCTTGGAGATCAGCCCCAGCAGCAGGTCGAACGGCCCCGAGAAGTTCTCCAGGTGCACCTCGAAGGCGCTCGACCCGACGGGGGCGGCGACGGCCTCCGGTGCGGCGGCGTCGGGCGCGGGGGTCTCAGGCGGCGTCGCCACGGGCGACGAGCTCCCGGGCCAGCTGCCGGTAGGCGTGCGCCCCCGCGTGCGTCGGCGCGTAGGTGGTGATCGGCTCCGCCGCGACGGACGCGTCCGGGAACTTCACGGTCCGGCCGATGACGGTCTGCAGCAGCGTGTCGCCGAACGCCTCGTACACCCGGGCCACGACCTCGCGGGCGTGCAGCGTGCGGGGGTCGTACATCGTCGCGAGGATGCCGTCGACCTCGAGGCGCGGGTTCAGCCGGTCGCGCACCTTCTCGATGGTCTCGACCAGGAGGGCCACGCCGCGCAGCGCGAAGAACTCGCACTCCAGCGGGATGAGCACGCCGTGCGCCGCGGTCAGGGCGTTCACGGTGAGCAGGCCGAGCGACGGCTGGCAGTCGATGAGCACGACGTCGTAGTCGTCCAGCACGGGCCGCAGGACGCGCGACAGGATCGACTCCCGGGCGACCTCGGACACGAGCTGGACCTCGGCCGCGGACAGGTCGATGTTCGCCGGCAGCAGGTCCAGGCCCGGGATCTCGGTGGGCCGCACCAGGTCCGTGATGACGGCGTTCCGGTCGACCAGCAGGTCGTACACGGTGCGGTCGAGCTCGTGCGGGCTGGTGCCCAGGCCGACGGACGCGGCGCCCTGCGGGTCGAAGTCGACGATGAGCACCCGGCGCCCGTACTCGGCGAGCGCGGCGGCCAGGTTGATGGTCGTGGTCGTCTTGCCGACCCCGCCCTTCTGGTTGCACATCGCGATCACGCGTGCGGGCCCGTGCGCGGCGAGGGGGGCGGGGACGGGGAAGTCGGGCAGGGGCCTGCCCACCGGGTCGAGAACGGTCTCGGTCGTCTCCTCGCGTGCCACCCGCACAACCTACCGGAGCGGCGCCGGTCCCCCGGGCCTGCCGCGCCGACCCGGCCGCGTGTGACGTGCGCCGCCGGGGTCAGGCCCGGGCGCGCTCCCGCCGGGCGCGCGGGTGGCTGGTCGCGTACACCTCGCGGAGCGTGTCCGGCGTCACCCGCGTGTAGATCTGCGTGGTGGTCACGGACGCGTGCCCGAGCAGCTCCTGCACGACGCGGACGTCCGCGCCGCCCGCGAGCAGGTGGGTGGCGAACGAGTGCCGCAGGGTGTGCGGCGACACGTGCTCGGCCCCGGGCAGCCCGGCGCGCTCGGCCGCCGTGCGCAGCACCGCCCACGCGCTCTGCCGGGAGAGCCGCGCGCCGCGGGTGTTGAGGAACACGGCCGCGCCGCCCGACCCGGCCGCCGCCAGGGCGGGCCGGGACCGCACGAGGTACGCCTCGACCGCCTCGACCGCGTAGGCCCCGACCGGCACGACGCGCTCCTTGCTGCCCTTGCCGAACAGCCGGACCGCCGCGCGCCCCTCGGTCAGGTCGAGGTCGTCGACGTCCAGCCCGACGGCCTCGGAGATCCGCGCGCCCGTCGAGTACACGAGCTCGAGCAGCGCCCGGTCGCGCAGCGGCACCGGCCCGTCGCCGAGCGAGGCCGCCTCCAGCAGGCGCTCGACGTCGTGCGTCGAGATGGCCTTCGGCAGCGTCTGGGACTGCTTCGGCGGCCGGACGGCGCGCGCCGGGTCGCCGGCGCTCAGGCCCTCGAGGACGCAGAACCGGTGCCAGCCCCGCACCGCCACGACGGCCCGCTTCGCCGACGACGCTGACAGCACGGCCCGCCCGTCGGAGCCCGTCCGCACCGCGGTGAGGAAGTCCTCGACGTCGGCCTCCGCCACGTCGCCCACCCGCGCGCGCCCGGCGGCGGCCAGGTGCTCGACGTAGCGGTCCAGGTCCCGGCGGTACGCGGCCAGCGTGTTCGCGGACAGCCCGCGCTCGACGGTGAGGTGCGCGAGGTAGCCGTCCAGCGCCGCGCGCAGGGGTCCGGGGACCTCGACGGGCGCCGCGCCGTCCGCCATCGCCGTCCTCCCCGGGGTGCGCCTCGTCTAGAGCGGGAGGAACACGTCGACCGCCACCGCGACCGACAGCAGCGACAGGTACGTGATCGACCCGTGGAACACCGACATCGCGCGGAGCTTGCCGCGGCTCGGGTCCTGGGCGCGACGGTACAGCGCGACGTTCGACCAGAGGAACCACACGCCGAGGACGGTCGCCACGACGGCGTACACCCAGGTCATCCCGGCGACCGGGACCAGCAGCAGCGAGCAGGCGATCATCGCGACGGTGTACGCGATCATCTCCTTCGCGACCTTCGCCTCCGCGGCCACGACCGGGAGCATCGGGACGCCCGCGGCGGCGTAGTCCTTGCGGAACTTCATCGACAGCGGCCAGTAGTGCGGCGGCGTCCAGAAGAAGATGACGCCGAACAGCAGCACCGCGGCCCACGACAGCCCGCCGGTCACCGAGGACCAGCCGATCAGCACCGGCATGCAGCCCGCGGCGCCGCCCCACACGATGTTCTGCGGCGTACGACGCTTGAGGATCATCGTGTAGCCGACGACGTAGATGAGGATGGCGGCGCCCGTGAGCAGCGCCGACGGCACGTTCACGAGCAGCGCGAGCCAGGTGAGCGACGCGACGCCCAGCAGCAGCCCGAACACCAGCGCCGCGCGCGGCGTGATCTCGCCGGTGACGAGCGGCCGGCGCTTCGTCCGGTTCATCACCTGGTCGATGTCGCGGTCCAGGTAGCAGTTGAGCACGTTCGCAGATCCGGCCGCGGCGGCGCCGCCGACCAGCGTGGCGAGCACGAGCCCGACCGGCGGGAAGCCGCCCTGCGCGAGGATCATCGTCGGCAGCGTCGTGACGAGCAGCAGCTCGATGACGCGCGGCTTCGTCAGCGCGACGTACGCGCCGACCCGGCGGCGCAGCGTGCGGGGGCCGGCGGCGGGGACGGGGTTGGACTGCGGACGGGAGGACGCACCGGCGGGAGCGGCTGGGCTCATCGTGCGCACGCTCCGGTCCTCCGCCCGTGTCCGCGTCCCGCGGGTCGCCCCGCGGATGGTCCTCGCCATCGTACGGCCCTTTCGGCAGCAGAGGGGGACGTCCCGCGCATGGGACCTCGGTCCCAGAGGTGTGACGTCCGTCGCCCTGCCCGGCCCGGCCTGTGGACGAACCGGCGATCCCCCACCAGCGGGTCTAGGCTCGATGAGCACGCCCGGCAGGCCGCACCGACAGCCGGGCGTGAGCGGCGCCCGGCCCCCCGACCGGGCGCACGAGGAGTCGACGTCCCGGTCCGTGCGGGACGAGAAACGAGGTGGCAGGACGATGACTGAGGGCACCACGCCGCTCGACCGGGTGGCCGACGCCGGCGTCGCGGTCTGGCTGGACGACCTGTCCCGGGAACGGCTGCGGACCGGGAACCTGAAGGACCTCGTGGCGGAGCGCCGCGTGGTCGGGGTGACCACCAACCCGACGATCTTCGCGAGCGCGCTGGCGAAGGGCGACGCCTACGACGAGCAGCTCCGGCAGCTCGCGGCGCAGGGCACCGACGTGGACGGCGCGGTCTTCGCGATCACCACCGACGACGTCCGCGAGGCCGCCGACGTGCTGCGCCCCGTGCACGACGCCACCGACGGCGTCGACGGCCGCGTCTCGATCGAGGTGGACCCGCGCCTGGCGCACGACACCCAGGCCACCGTCGACGCGGCGCGCGCGCTGTGGTCGACGATCGACCGGCCGAACGTCTTCATCAAGATCCCGGCCACGCTGGACGGCCTGCCCGCGATCACGCAGGTGCTCGCCGACGGCATCAGCGTGAACGTGACGCTGATCTTCTCCCTCGAGCGGTACCGCGCCGTGCTCGACGCCTTCGTGGCCGGGCTCGAGCAGGCCCGCGCGAACGGGCACGACCTCGCGCCGATCGCCTCGGTGGCGTCCTTCTTCGTGTCCCGCGTGGACGCCGCAGTCGACCCGCGTCTGGACGCCATCGGCTCCCCCGAGGCCGCGGAGCTGCGCGGGAAGGCCGCCATCGCGAACGCCCGCCTCGCGTACGGGGTGTACGAGGAGGTCGTCGCGGGCGAGCGCTGGCAGTCGCTCGCCTCCGACGGCGCGCGGCCGCAGCGGCCGCTGTGGGCCTCGACCGGCGTCAAGGACAAGGCGTACCCCGACACCCGCTACGTCGACGAGCTCGTCGTCGCGGGTGTCGTCAACACCATGCCCGAGGCCACGCTGCAGGCCGTCGCCGACCACGGCGACTTCCGCGGCGACACGGTCACCGGCACCCAGGACGAGGCGCGGCGGGTCGTCGAGGCCCTCGCCGGCCTGGGCATCTCCCTCGACGAGGTCACCGACCGGCTCGAGCGCGAGGGCGTCGAGAAGTTCGAGACGTCCTGGACCGAGCTCCTCGACACCGTCCGCGACGGACTGGGCCAGGTGACCGCGTGAGGCCCGCCAAGGTCACCCCGGAGCACAACCCGCTCCGGGACCCCCGCGACCGCCGGCTCCCCCGCATCGCCGGGCCGTCCGGCCTGGTCATCTTCGGGGTCACCGGCGACCTCGCGCGCAAGAAGCTCATGCCCGCGGTGTACGACCTCACCAACCGCGGCCTGCTCCCGCCGGGCTTCGCGCTCACCGGGTTCGCCCGGCGCGACTGGGAGGACCAGGACTTCGCGCAGATCGTGCACGACTCGGTCAAGGAGCACGCCCGGACCCCGTTCCGCGAGGCGACCTGGCGGCAGCTGTCCGAGGGCATCCGGTTCGTGCAGGGCACCTTCGACGACGACGACGCGTTCGACCGGCTCCGCCAGACCGTCGAGGACCTCGACGTGTCCCGGGGCACCGGCGGCAACCACGCCTTCTACCTGTCGGTGCCGCCGAGCGCGTTCCCGGTGGTCTGCAAGCAGCTCGCCCGCTCGGGCCTGTCCGAGTCCCGCGACGACGCCTGGCGCCGCGTGGTCATCGAGAAGCCGTTCGGGCACGACCTGCAGTCCGCCCGTGAGCTGAACGACGTCGTGTCGAGCGTGTTCCGGCCGGACGACGTGTTCCGGATCGACCACTACCTCGGCAAGGAGACCGTGCAGAACCTGCTGGCGCTGCGCTTCGCGAACCAGCTGTTCGAGCCGATCTGGAACGCCAACTACGTCGACCACGTGCAGATCACGATGGCCGAGGACATCGGCGTGGGCGGCCGCGCCGGCTACTACGACGGCATCGGCGCCGCGCGCGACGTCATCCAGAACCACCTGCTCCAGCTCCTCGCCCTCACCGCGATGGAGGAGCCGGTCACGTTCGACGCGCACGACCTCACCGCCGAGAAGATCAAGGTGCTCTCCGCGGTGCGGCTGCCCAAGGACCTCGGCAAGCACACCGCGCGCGGGCAGTACGCCGCCGGGTGGCAGGGCGGCGAGCGGGTCGTCGGCTACCTCGATGAGGGCGGGTTCGACCCGAACTCGACCACCGAGACCTTCGCCGCGATCCGCGTGGACGTCGACACCCGCCGCTGGGCGGGCGTGCCGTTCTACCTGCGGACCGGCAAGCGCCTGGGCCGGCGCGTCACCGAGATCGCCGTCGTGTTCAAGAAGGCGCCGCACCTGCCCTTCGAGTCCACCGCGACCGAGGAGCTCGGCAAGAACGCCCTGGTCATCCGGGTGCAGCCCGACGAGGGCGTGACCCTGCGGTTCGGCGCCAAGGTGCCGGGCACCGCGATGGAGGTCCGGGACGTCACGATGGACTTCGGCTACGGCCACGCGTTCACCGAGTCCTCCCCCGAGGCCTACGAGCGCCTGATCCTCGACGTCCTGCTGGGCGACCCGCCGCTGTTCCCGCGGCACGAGGAGGTCGAGCTCTCCTGGAAGATCCTCGACCCGATCACGTCCTACTGGGCGAGCAAGGGCAAGCCCGAGCCCTACCGCGCGGGCACCTGGGGGCCGGAGTCGGCCGACCGCATGCTGGAGCGCGACGGACGAGCCTGGAGGCGACCGTGATCATCGACCTGCCGAAGACGACCACCCGCGACATCAACAAGCGGCTGGTCCAGGAGCGCGACGAGGGCGGCGCGGTCGCGCTCGGGCGCGTGCTGACCCTCATCATCGACGTCGGCCCGCACGACCCCGAGGACGCGATCGCCGCGGCGAACGACGCCTCCCGCGAGCACCCGTGCCGCGTCATCGTGCTGACCGAGGAGGGCCCCGGCGAGGACTCCGAGCTCGACGCGCAGATCCGCCTCGGCGGCGACGCCGGCGCCAGCGAGGTCGTCATCCTGCACCCGTCGTCCGCGCAGGCCCGGCACCTGGACACCCTGGTGCTGCCCCTGCTGCTGCCCGACGCGCCGATCGTCGCGTGGTGGCCGTACGACGTGCCGAAGGACCCCGCGCAGCACCCGATCGGGCAGCTCGCGCGGCGCCGGATCACCGACTCCACCGAGTGCACCAGCCCCACCCGGACGCTGCACCGGCTCGCCGAGACCTACGCCGAGGGCGACACCGACCTCGCCTGGACCCGGACGACCCTGTGGCGCGGCCTGATCGCCGCGACCCTGGACCAGCCGCCGTTCGAGCCGGTGCAGCGGGCCGTCGTCGCCGGGGAGAGCACGCACCCGTCGGTCGACCTCATCGCCGCGTGGCTCGGCTGGGCCCTGAACTGCCCGGTCGAGATCGAGCGGCAGGCCGACGCGCCCGCCATCACCCAGGTCCGGCTCGAGCGCCGCTCCGGCGCGATCGTGCTGGACCGCCCCGACGGCAAGACCGCCGCGCTGCGCCAGCCCGACCAGCCCGAGCACCGGATCGCCCTGCCGATCCGCAAGCTGCGCGAGTGCCTCGCCGAGGAGCTCCGCCGGCTCGACGCCGACGAGGTCTACGGCGAGGTGCTCCGCAAGGGCCTGGCGAAGGTGGGCGCATGACGGGCGCCCCGCGCACCGTCCTGGTGCACCCCGACGCCACCGTGCTCGCCGAGGCCACCGCCGCGCGGCTGATCACCCGCCTGGTCGACCTGCAGTCGGCGGCCGCCCCGGTGCACGTGGTCCTCACCGGCGGCACCGTCGGCATCAGGACGCTCGCGGCCGTCGCGGCGTCACCCGCCCGGGCAGCCGTCGACTGGTCCGGCGTCCACCTGTGGTGGGGCGACGAGCGGTTCCTGCCGGACGGCGACCCCGACCGCAACGAGACGCAGGCCCGCGAGGCCCTGCTCGACGCGCTCGGCGACGCCCTGCCCGCCGCGAACGTGCACCCGATGCGCCCGCTCGACGAGGCCGCGGGCATCGCGACGCCCGAGGACTCCGCCGCCGCGTACGCCGCCGAGCTCGCCGTCTTCGCCCCCGAGGGCTCCGACGTCCCGGCGTTCGACGTGCTCATGCTCGGCATGGGCCCCGACGGCCACGTCGCGTCGCTGTTCCCCGGCCACGAGGGCGTCGGCGTCACCGGCGTCCCCACGGTCGGCGTGCACGGCTCCCCCAAGCCTCCGCCGCTGCGGGTGTCGCTGACGTTCGAGGCGATCCGCGTCGCCCGCGAGGTCTGGGTCGTGGCCGCGGGCGCCGAGAAGGCCGGCCCGGTCGCCTCGGCCCTGTCCGACGCCCCGGTGGACGTCACCCCCGCCGCGGGGGCCCGCGGCACGGAGGCCACCCTGTGGCTGGTGGACGCGGCCGCGGTCGCGGAGGTCGGCGCGGCCTGACCCGTCCCGCCCACGCGACCCCTCCGCGCGAGGTCGACGGTTCCGCCCACCACGGGCCGGCGCAACCGACGCCCTCGGGCGCAACCGTCGACCTCGCGCCCCCCAGGCCCCTCCCGGCGAGCCCCGGGGACGCCGAACGGCCCCGCAGCCGGAGCCGCGGGGCCGTTCGTCAGTCGTCGGTCGGGTGCTCAGCGCACCCCGCGGCCGCCGCGGCGCGCGCGCAGCGCGGCCAGGGCCTCGTCGAGGATCGCCTCGCCGTCCTCGGCGGACCGGCGCTCCTTCACGTACGCGAGGTGCGTCTTGTACGGCTCGTTCCGCACGGGGGACGGCGGGTTCGCCTGGTCCTGCCCGGCGGGGAACCCGCAGCGGGGGCAGTCCCAGGTGACGGGCGCCTCCTCGGCGGCCTCCTCCGCGAAGGACGGCCGGGTCTCGTGGCCGTTCGCGCACCAGTACGAGATCCAGATGCGGGGGGCGGCGTCGCCGCGCTCGGCCTCCCCCATCGGGCCCGCTCCGACGCGGGAACCCCGGATCGCGCTTCCGCTCGCCATGTCGTCCGCCCCCTCAGCTCACGCGCTCGATGAGGCCGAGCAGCACGATCACGACCGCCCACACCAGGCTGACGCCCACCGTGATCCGGTTGAGGTTGCGCTCGGCCACGCCGGACGAGCCGGCGCTGCTGGTGATGCCGCCGCCGAACATGTCCGAGAGGCCGCCGCCCTTGCCCTTGTGCAGGAGGACGAGCGGGACGAGCAGCAGGCTCGTGACCACCAGGAGGACCTGGAGGGCGATGGTGAGGGCTGTCACGGCGTTGTCTGACTCTCTCGCGATGGGACGTTCGGTGGTGGACCGCGGTCCAGGGTAGGCGACCCGTCGCCGCGGAATCCAGCAGGACGCGCGGCGGGCGGGACCGGGAGGGCCGGCGACCGGGAGGGTGGACCCCCTCCGGTCGCCGGCCCCGGGTGGCTCAGGCGCCGGCGTGCGCCTTGAACCGGGCGATCTTCGCGAACTCCTCGGCGTCCAGCGACGCGCCGCCCACGAGGGCGCCGTCGACGTCGGGCTTGCCGATGATCTGCGCGGCGTTGCCGGACTTCACCGAGCCGCCGTACAGGACGCGCACGGCGTCGGCGACCTCGGCGGAGTACAGCTCGGCGAGCTTGCCGCGGATGGCCGCGCAGACCTCCTGCGCGTCCTCCGGGGTGGCGACCTCGCCGGTGCCGATGGCCCAGACCGGCTCGTAGGCGATGACGACCGTCTTCGCCTGCTCCTCGGTGATGCCCGCGAGCGAGCCCTCGAGCTGGGTCAGCGTGTACTCGACGTGGGTGCCCGCCTTGCGGATCTCCAGGCCCTCGCCGACGCAGACGATCGGGGTGATGCCGGCACCGAGCGCGGCGACGGACTTCGCCGCCACGACCGCGTCGGACTCGCCGTGGTACTCGCGGCGCTCCGAGTGGCCCGTCGCGACGTAGGTGACGCCGAGCTTCGCGAGCTGCGCGGCGGACACCTCACCGGTGTACGCGCCGGACGCGTGCTGCGACACGTCCTGCGCGCCGTAGCGGATGTCGAGCTTGTCGGCGTCGACCAGCGTCTGCACGGAGCGGATGTTGGTGAACGACGGCAGGACCGCGACCTCCACGTCGGAGAAGTCGTGCTTCGCGTCCTTGAGCGTCCACGCGAGCTTCTGGACCAGGTGCACGGCCTCGTGGTGGTCGAGGTTGAGCTTCCAGTTGCCCGCGATGAGGGGGGTGCGTGCCATGCCGATCAGTCCTCCAGGACCGCGATGCCGGGGAGGGTCTTGCCCTCGAGGAGCTCCAGCGACGCGCCGCCGCCGGTGGAGATGTGGCCGAAGCCCGCCTCGTCGAAGCCGAGACGGCGGACGGCCGCGGCCGAGTCGCCGCCGCCGACGATCGAGAAGCCGTCGGTGTCGACGAGCGCCTGCGCGACGGCCTTGGTGCCCTCGGCGAACGCCGGGAACTCGAACACGCCCATCGGGCCGTTCCAGGCGATCGTCTTCGCGTCGAGGATCGCGGCGCGGAACAGCTCGCTCGACTTGGGGCCGATGTCCAGGCCCATCTTGCCGGCGGGGATCTTGTCGGCGTCCACGGTCTCGTGCGGGGCGTCCGCCGCGAAGGAGTCGGCCGCGACGATGTCGACGGGCAGCACGATCTCGACGCCGGACTCCTGCGCCTGCGCGAGGTAGCCCTTGACGGTCTCGACCTGGTCCTCCTCGAGCAGCGAGGAGCCGACCTCGTGGCCCTGGGCCTTGAGGAAGGTGAAGACCATGCCGCCGCCGATGAGCAGCTTGTCGGCCTTGGTCAGCAGGTTCGCGATGACGCCGAGCTTGTCGGAGACCTTCGAGCCGCCGAGCACGACGACGTAGGGCCGCTCCGGGTCCTCGACGGCCTTGCGCAGGGCCTCGACCTCGGTGAGCACGAGCGAGCCCGCGGCGTGCGGCAGGCGCAGCGCGACGTCGTAGACCGACGCCTGCTTGCGGTGCACGACGCCGAAGCCGTCGGACACGAACGCGTCGGCCAGCTGAGCCAGCTCGTCGGCGAGCTCGCCGCGCACCGCGTCGTCCTTGGAGGTCTCGCGGGCGTCGAAGCGGATGTTCTCGAGCAGGGCGATCTGCCCGTCCTCGAGCCCCGCCACGGTGGCCTTCGCGGACTCGCCGACGACGTCCTCCGCGAGGGCGACCGGCTGGCCGAGCAGCTCGCCGAGGCGGGCGGCGACGGGGGCCAGCGAGTACTTCGCGTCGGGCTCGCCCTTCGGGCGGCCGAGGTGCGCGGTGACGACCACGCGGGCGCCGGCGTCGAGCAGGCCCTTCAGCGTGGGCAGCGCGGCGCGGATGCGGCCGTCGTCGGTGATGGTCGTGCCGTCCAGCGGCACGTTGAAGTCGGAACGGACGAGAACGCGCTTGCCGCGCAGGTCGCCGAGGTCCTCGATGGTCTTCATGCTCTCCTACCTTGCTCCGTCACGGCCGCCGGCACCCGGCGGCGTCCTGGGCACTGCCGTGCCTGGGGCCCTACATGGCAGCGTCCGCGTACGCCGGGGCCGTTGACCCCGGCGTACGCGGACGCATGACCGTCGCTACTGGTGCGTGGCAGACGTCAGAGACGCGCGCCGACGTACTCGGTGAGCTTGACGAGCGACGAGCTGTAGCCCCACTCGTTGTCGTACCAGGCGATGATCTTGACCTGGTCGCCGATCACCTTGGTGAGCTTCGCGTCGAAGATGCTCTGGTGCGGGTTGGTGACGATGTCCGAGGAGACGATCTCGTCCTCGGTGTACTCCAGCGTGCCCTTGAGGGGGCCCTCGGCGGCGGCCTTGACCGCGGCGTTGACCTCCTCGACCGTGACCTCGCGCGAGGCGGTGAAGGTCAGGTCGGTGGCGGAGCCGGTGATGGTCGGCACGCGGAGCGCGAAGCCGTCCAGCTTGCCCTTGAGCTCCGGCAGCACGAGCGCGACGGCCTTGGCGGCGCCGGTCGTGGTCGGGACGATGTTCTGCGCGGCGGCGCGGGCGCGACGGAGGTCGCGGTGCGGGCCGTCCTGCAGGTTCTGGTCGCCGGTGTACGCGTGGATGGTGGTCATGAGGCCACGCTCGATGCCGAAGGCGTCGTTGAGGACCTTCGCCACCGGGGCGAGGCAGTTCGTGGTGCAGGACGCGTTCGAGATGATGTGGTGCGCGGCGGCGTCGTAGTCGGTGTGGTTGACACCCACGACGAAGGTCGCGTCCTCGTTCTTCGCCGGGGCGGAGATGATGACCTTCTTGGCGCCGGCGTCGATGTGCGCCTTGGCCTTGGTCGCGTCGGTGAAGAAGCCGGTCGACTCGATGACGATGTCGGCGCCCAGCTCGGCCCACGGGAGGTTCGCCGGGTCGCGCTCGGCGAGGGCGCGGATCTTCTTGCCGTCGACGATGAGGTTCTCGTCGTCGAAGTCGACGCTCTGCGGGAAGCGGCCCAGCACGGTGTCGTACTTGAGCAGGTGAGCCAGCGTCTTGTTGTCCGTCAGGTCGTTGACGCCGACGATCTCGATGTCGGCGCCCGACGCCACGATGGCACGGTAGAAGTTGCGCCCGATGCGGCCGAAGCCGTTGATGCCGACCTTGATGGTCACTTGCCCTCCTCGGCACGCGCCGGCAAGCGCCGGCACACACTGTTGCGGTGATGGACTGCGCACGCCGGTGTGCGCCGCCCGGAAACCCCGTGGTCACACGTTCTTGACCCGCGCGAGGTCTCCGGATGGCTAGAAGCCTATACCCGCGCGCGGGGTGGCGCAGGGACCAAGGTCTGACCGCCCGGCGCGCCGCCCGTGGTGCGCGCCCTGCTCAGAGGTCGAGCAGGTCCGGGCTCAGTCCCGACTCGGTGTCCGGGATCCCGAGGTCCGACGCGCGCTTGTCGGCGGTCGCCAGCAGGCGCCGGATCCGGCCCGCGACGGCGTCCTTGGTGAGCACGGGGTCGGCCAGCTTGCCGAGCTCCTCGAGCGAGGCCTCCTTGTGCGCGAGGCGCAGCTCCCCCGCCTCGCGCAGGTGCTCGGGCACGTCCGCGCCGAGGATCTCGAACGCGCGCTCCACGCGGGCGCCCGCGGCCACGGCGGCCCGGGCCGAGCGGCGCAGGTTCGCGTCGTCGAAGTTGGCCAGGCGGTTCGCGGTGCCGCGCACCTCGCGCCGCACCCGGCGCTCCTCCCAGACCAGCAGCGTGTCGTGCGCGCCGAGCCGGGCCAGCATCGCCGCGATCGCGTCGCCGTCGCGGATGACCACCCGGTCGATCCCGCGCACCTCGCGGGCCTTCGCCGGGATCTGCAGGCGCCGCGCCGCGCCGACCAGCGCCAGCGCGGCCTCGGGCCCGGGGCAGGTCACCTCCAGCGCGGACGACCGGCCGGGCTCGGTGAGCGAGCCGTGCGCGAGGAACGCCCCGCGCCACGCCGCCTCGGCCTCCTGGGCGCCGGCGGCCACGATCTGCGGGGGCAGCCCGCGCACGGGCCGGCCGCGGTTGTCGAGCAGGCCGGTCTGCCGCGCGAGCGACTCGCCGTCCTTGACGACCCGCACGACGTACCGGTTGCCGCGCCGCAGGCCGCCGCCGGACACCACGATCACGTCCGACGCGTGCCCGTAGACCTCGGCGATGGCCGCACGCAACCGGCGCGCGGCGGCGCCGGTGTCGAGCTCGGCCTCGATGACGATGCGCCCCGAGATGATGTGCAGCCCGCCCGCGAACCGGAGCGTGGCCGAGACCTCCGCCTTCCGACACGACGTCTTGTCGACCTGGAGCCGCGCAAGCTCGTCCTTCACCTGTGCCGTCAGAGCCATGCGGTCATCCTGCCATCCCGCGACCCCCGGGTGTCCCGTTCGTCCGGTTCCGGGGGTCCGGGCCCACGTCGCCGAGGAACCCCTCGACGACGTCGCTGATCGCCGCCGCCAGCCGGAGCGGGTCGTGCCGCGGCGTGCCGTCGCCGCGGCGGACCTGCCGCAGCAGCAGACGGCCGCCCGCGGCGTGCGTGCGCTCCGCGAGCTCGTCCACGTCGTCGACCGACCCCGGGTCGGCGATCACGGCGTCCACCCGCAGCGCCGGCGCGTGCTGCCGCAGGGCGTCGAGGTGCTCGCACGGCCCCATGCCGGGCGTCTCGGCGTCCGCGGTGAGGTTGAGCACGACGATCCGCCGGGCCGCGGTCCGGTGCAGCGCCGCCGCGAGGTCGGGCACGAGCAGGTGCGGGATCACGGAGGTGTACCAGGAGCCCGGGCCGAGCACGACCCAGTCGGCCTCGTCGACGGCGGCCACCGCCTCGGGCAGCGCCGGCGGCGCCTCCGGGACCAGGCGGACCTCCGCGATCGGGTCCCGCGCGACGGCGACGTGGCTCTGCCCGCGCACCAGGTCGACGTGCCCGTCCGCGCGCCGCACGTCGGCCTCGATCGCGAGCGGCACGGCCGCCATCGGCAGCACGCGGCCGCGCGCGCCCAGCAGCCGCCCGACCCAGTCCAGGCCGTCCACGGTGTCGCCGAGCAGCTCCCACAGCGCCACGATCAGGAGGTTGCCGACGGCGTGCCGGTCCAGGTCGCCGGCCGAGGTGAACCGGTGCTGCAGCACGTCGCGCCAGGTCCGGCCCCAGTCGGAGTCGTCGCACAGGGCGGACAGGGCCATCCGCAGGTCGCCGGGCGGCAGCACGCCGAGCTCCTCCCGGAGCCGCCCGGAGGACCCGCCGTCGTCGGCGACCGTCACGACCGCCGTCAGCCGGTCGGTCACCCGGCGCAGGGCGGACAGCGTGCCGGAGAGCCCGTGGCCGCCGCCCAGCGCCACGAACGCGGGACGCAGCCCGCGGTCCGCGCTCATTCCTTGCCGAGGTCCCGGGCCGCGACCGTCACGCGCTGCCCGCGGCCCCGCAGCCGCTCCGCGATCGCCTCGCTGATCGCGACCGAGCGGTGCTTGCCGCCGGTGCAGCCGACCGCGATGGTCACGTAGCGCTTCTCCTCCGCGAGGTAGCCCGCCAGCACCGGCTCCAGGGCGTCGACGTAGCGGTCGACGAACTCCCGGGCCCCCGGCAGGCCGAGCACGTAGTCGCGCACGGGGGCGTCCCGGCCGGACAGGTGCCGCAGCTCGGTGATCCAGTAGGGGTTCGCGAGGAACCGGACGTCGACGACGTGGTCCGCGTCGAGCGGGATGCCGTACTTGAAGCCGAACGAGAGGACGTTCACCCGCAGGACGTCGTCCTGCTCGCCGGTGGACACGGCGGCCCGCACGATCCGGCCCAGCTCGTGCACGTTCGTCTCGGAGGAGTCGATGAGCACGTCGGACCGCTCCCGGATGTCCGCCAGCAGGGCGCGCTCCGCCGCGATGCCGTCGAGGATCCGGCCCTCGCCCTGCAGCGGGTGCGGGCGGCGGACCTGCTCGTACCGGCGCACCAGCACCTCGTCCGAGGCGTCGAGGAACAGGATCCGGTAGTCGACCCCGGACTCCCGGAGCTGGGAGAGGACCGCCAGCAGGTCGGCGAAGAACTCGCGCCCGCGCACGTCGACGACGGCGGCGAGCCGCAGGTCCGCGCTCGGCGGCCCGCCGTGCGTGAGCATCCCGACCAGGTGGGTGAGCATCTGCGCCGGCAGGTTGTCGACGACGTACCAGCCCATGTCCTCCAGCACCGCGCCCGCGCGGGTCCGCCCCGCGCCGGACATGCCGGTGATGATCATGAGGTGGGGCTGGCGCACCCGGGGGGCGGCGGCGGCCGCCTCGATCGCGGGGATGCCGGTCGGGACCGTGATCGGCGAGATCTCGTCGTTCATGCCCCCAGCATGCCAGTCGTCCCGTCGTCCGCCGCGCCGGCCACGGACCCGGGCGCGGCGGCCCGCGCACCGTCCGTGGCCAGCGCCTCGACCACCGCGGCGGCGGTGCGCGCGCCCATGCCCGGGACGGACGCGATCTCCTCGGCCGAGGCCGCGCGGAGCCGCTTCAGGGACCCGAAGTGCTTGAGCAGCGCCGCCGACCGGGCGGGGCCGAGGCCGGGCACCGAGTCGAGCGCCGAGACCGTCATCCCCTTGCTCCGCTGCTTGCGGTGCGCGGTGATCGCGAACCGGTGCGCCTCGTCGCGGACGCGCTGCAGCAGGTACAGCCCCTCGGACGAGCGCTGCAGGATCACGGGGTAGTCCTCCCCCGGCAGCCACACCTCCTCCAGGCGCTTCGCGAGGCCGCACAGCGCGACGTCGTCGATGCCCAGCTCGGCGAGGGCGGCGGCCGCGGCGGCGACCTGCGGCGGCCCGCCGTCCACGACCACGAGGTTCGGCGGGTAGGCGAACTTCTGCGGCCGGCCGGTCGTCTCGTCCACCGGCCCGGACCGCACGGGGCCGACGTCGCCGTCGGCCAGCGCCTCCGCCACCTGGTCCTCGCCCAGGCCGAGCTCGAGGTCGCCCGACTGCTCGCGCTCGGCGAGGTAGCGCCGGAACCGCCGGGTGATGACCTCGTGCATGGCCTGCGTGTCGTCGCGGGCGCCAGTGCCCTCCGGCCCGCGGATGCTGAACCGGCGGTACTCGCTCTTGCGGGCCAGCCCGTCCTCGAAGACCACCATGGACGCGACCTGGTAGGTGCCCTGGTTGTGCGAGACGTCGTAGCACTCGATGCGCAGCGGCGCGGTGTCCAGGCCGAGTGCCTCCTGGATCTCGCGCAGCGCCTGGCTCCGGGTCGTGAGGTCGCCGGCCCGGCGCGTGCGGTGCAGGGCCAGGGCGTGCTCGGCGTTCTTCCGCACGGTCTGCGCGAGCTCGGCCTTGTCCCCGCGCTGCGGGACGCGGACCTGCACGCGGGAGCCGCGCAGCCCGGACAGCCAGGTCTGCACCTGCTCCAGCTCGGGCGGGAGCACCGGCACCAGCACCTCCCGGGGCACGGCACCCGCCGTCGCCCCGCCCGCCTCGGCGCCCGGGGCGTCGCCGTAGACCTGCTGCAGCAGGTGCTCGACCAGCTCGGCGTCGCCGAGGTCCTCGACCTTCTCGACCACCCAGCCGCGCTGGCCGCGGATCCGGCCGTCCCGGACGTGGAACACCTGGACCGCGGCCTCGAGCTCGTCGCCGGCGAGCGCGAAGATGTCGGCGTCCGTGCCGTCCTGGAGGACGACGGCGTTCTTCTCGGTCGCCCGCTCCAGCGCGGCGATGTCGTCCCGCAGCCGCGCGGCGCGCTCGAAGTCGAGCTCTGCCGCCGCCTCCTTCATCCGGGCGGTCAGGCGGCGCGTGAACCGGGCGGTGTCGCCGGCCATGAACTCGGCGAACTCCTCGGCGAGGACGTGGTGGTCCTCCTCGGAGATCCGGCCGACGCACGGGGCCGAGCACTTGTCGATGTACCCCAGCAGGCACGGCCGGCCCTGCTGCCGGGCCCGCTTGAACACGCCGGCCGAGCAGGTGCGGACCGGGAACACCCGCAGCAGCAGGTCGACCGTCTCGCGGATCGCCCAGGCGTGCGCGTACGGCCCGAAGTACCGGGTCCCGGGACGCTTGGCGCCGCGCATCACCTGCACGCGCGGGACCTTGTCCGCCAGCGTGACCGCGAGGTACGGGTAGGACTTGTCGTCCCGGTACTTCACGTTGAACCGCGGGTCGAACTCCTTGATCCAGGAGTACTCCAGCGCCAGCGCCTCGACCTCGGTGCCCACGACGGTCCACTGCACGGACGCCGCGGTGGTGACCATCTGCTGGGTGCGCGGGTGCAGGCCGGCGACCTCCTGGAAGTAGCTGTTCAGCCGCTGGCGCAGGCTCTTCGCCTTGCCGACGTAGACGACCCGGCCGTGCTCGTCGCGGAACCGGTACACCCCCGGCGAGTCCGGGATCTCGCCCGGTGCGGGGCGGTACGTCGCGGGATCGGCCATATGCAGCAGCCTAGTTCGACCCACCGACACACCCGGCCCCGGGCAGGACCGCCCCGCACCCGCGCCTACGCTGAGGCATGGGCCTGCTGCACACCTACGCCGCCGACGTCGTCTGGACGGGCGCCGGCGAGACCGGGACCACCGGGTACACCGCCTACGGCCGCGACCACGAGGTGCAGGTCGCGGGCAAGCCGCCGATCCTCGGGTCCGCGGACCCGGCCTTCCGGGGCGACCCGGCGCGGCACAACCCGGAGGAGCTGCTGGTCGCGGCGCTCGCCCAGTGCCACATGCTGTGGTTCCTGCACCTGGCCGCCGCGTCGGGCATCGTCGTCGTGGGGTACGCCGACCGCGCGAGCGGCACCATGCGGGTGGCGGCGGCCGGGCACGGCGAGTTCACCGAGGTGGTGCTGCGCCCGCACGTGACGGTGCGCCCCGGCTCGGCGGCGCCCGCCGGCGAGGGCGCGGATGCGCTGGACGCGCAGCTCGCCGACCTGCACCGGCGCGCGCACGAGCACTGCTTCATCGCCCGCTCGGTCTCGTTCCCGGTGCGGACCGAGCCGGCGCCCGCGGTCCTGGAGGCCGCGGACGCCGGTGCCGACGTCGGGCTCTGACGTCAGGCGCTGACGGCCTCGCGCGCCGGCTCGAGCACCTCGGCGAGGAACCGGCCGGTGTGGCTGGCCGCGACGGTCGCCACGTGCTCCGGGGTGCCCTCGGCGACGACCGTGCCGCCGCCCGAGCCGCCCTCCGGGCCCATGTCGACGATCCAGTCGGCGTTCTTGATGACGTCGAGGTTGTGCTCGATCACGATGACGCTGTTGCCCTTGTCGACGAGGTTCTGCAGCACGCCGAGCAGCTTGCGGATGTCCTCGAAGTGCAGGCCGGTCGTCGGCTCGTCCAGCACGTACGCGGTGCGGCCGGTCGAGCGCCGCTGCAGCTCGGTGGCGAGCTTGACGCGCTGCGCCTCGCCGCCGGACAGCGTCGGGGCCGGCTGGCCCAGCCGCACGTAGCCGAGGCCGACGTCCACCAGGGTGCTGAGGTGCCGGCTGATCGCGGGGACGGCGGCGAAGAACTCCGCGGCCTCCTCGATCGGCATGTCGAGCACGTCCGCGACGGTCTTGCCCTTGAAGTGCACCTCGAGCGTCTCCCGGTTGTAGCGGGCGCCGTGGCAGACCTCGCACGGGACGTAGACGTCCGGCAGGAAGTTCATCTCGATCTTGAGCGTGCCGTCGCCGGAGCACGCCTCGCAGCGGCCGCCCTTGACGTTGAACGAGAACCGCCCGGCGGTGTAGCCGCGGACCTTCGCCTCGGTCGTCTCCGCGAACAGCTTGCGGATCCGGTCCCACACGCCGGTGTAGGTCGCGGGGTTCGACCGCGGGGTGCGGCCGATCGGGCCCTGGTCGACGTGCACCACCTTGTCGAGGTGCTCGAGCCCGGACACGCGCTTGTGCCGGCCGGCGACGCGCCGGGCGCCGTTCAGCTCGTTCGCCATGACCGTGTAGAGGATCGCGTTCACGAGCGTCGACTTGCCGGACCCGGAGACGCCGGTGACCGCGGTCAGGGTCCCGAGCGGGAACGAGACGTCGACGTTCTTGAGGTTGTGCTCGCGGGCGCCGTGCACGGTGACCTGGCGCTTCCTGTCCACCTTCCGGCGCTGCGCCGGCATCGGGATCGAGCGCCGCCCGGACAGGTACGCCCCGGTCACCGACTCGCGGGACGCGAGCAGGCCCTCGAGGTCGCCGGAGTGCACCACGCGCCCGCCGTGCTCCCCCGCGCCCGGGCCGACGTCGACGATCCAGTCCGCGGTGCGGATGGTGTCCTCGTCGTGCTCGACGACGATCAGCGTGTTGCCGAGGTCCCGCAGGCGGGTCAGCGTGTCGATGAGCCGGCGGTTGTCCCGCTGGTGCAGGCCGATCGACGGCTCGTCCAGGACGTACAGCACGCCCACCAGGCCGGAACCGATCTGGGTCGCGAGCCGGATGCGCTGCGCCTCGCCACCGGACAGCGTGGCGGCCGCGCGCATGAGCGACAGGTAGTCGAGGCCGACATCGAGGAGGAAGCCCAGGCGCGCCTGGATCTCCTTGAGCACCTGCTCGGCGATCTGCCGCTCCCGCACGCCGAGCTCGAGGGCGTCGAGGAACTCCTTGGCCTCGCGGATCGGCAGGGCGCAGACCTCGGCGATCGACTTGCCGCCGACGAGCACCGCCAGCACCTCGGGCTTGAGGCGCGTGCCGTCGCACACGGGGCACGGGACCTCGCGCATGAAGGCCTCGTACTTCTCCTTGCTCCACTCGGACTCGGTCTCGGAGTGGCGGCGCTCCAGGAACGTCACCACGCCCTCGAAGCCGGTGGAGTACTGCCGCTCCCGCCCCCAGCGGTTGCGGTACTTCACGTGGACCTGGTGGTTCTCGCCGTAGAGCACCGCCTTGCGGGCCCGCTCCGGCAGCGCGCGCCAGGGCTGGTCCATCGAGAACCCGAGGTCGTCGGCCAGCGCGGACAGCACCCGCTCGAAGTACTCCGAGGAGATCTGCGCCCACGGGGCCACCGCGCCGTCGCGGAGCGACAGGTCCTCGTCCGGGACCACCAGCTCGGGGTCGACCTCCAGGCGGGAGCCGATGCCGGTGCACTCCGGGCAGGCGCCGTACGGGGCGTTGAACGAGAACGTCCGGGGCTCGATCTCCTCCAGCGTGAGCTGGTGGTCGTTCGGGCACGCGCGGTTCTCGGAGAACCGGCGCTCGCGCTCGGGGTCGTCCGGGTCGGCGTCGACCATCTCGACGACGAGCAGGCCGCCGGCCAGCCCGAGGGCGGTCTCGACGGAGTCGGTCAGCCGCCGCTGCACGCCCTCGCGGGCGACCAGGCGGTCCACGACGACCTCGATGTCGTGCTTGAGCTTCTTCTCGAGCGTCGGCGGCGACGCGAGCTGCACCACCTCGCCGTCCACCCGGGCGCGGGCGAAGCCCTTGGCCTGCAGCTCCTTGAACAGGTCGGCGTACTCGCCCTTGCGGCCGCGCACGACCGGCGCGAGCACCTGGTACCGCGTGCCCTCCGGCAGCTCGAGGAGCCGGTCGACGATCTGCTGCGGGGTCTGGGCGGTCACGCGCTCGCCGCACACGGGGCAGTGCTGGGTGCCGGCGCGCGCGAACAGCAGGCGCAGGTAGTCGTACACCTCGGTGATGGTGCCGACGGTCGACCGCGGGTTGCGGTTGGTCGACTTCTGGTCGATCGACACGGCGGGCGACAGGCCCTCGATGAAGTCGACGTCGGGCTTGTCCATCTGGCCGAGGAACTGCCGGGCGTACGCGGACAGCGACTCGACGTACCGACGCTGCCCCTCCGCGAAGATGGTGTCGAAGGCCAGCGACGACTTCCCGGACCCGGACAGGCCGGTGAAGACGATGAGCCTGTCGCGCGGGAGGTCCAGGTCGACGTTGCGCAGGTTGTGCTCGCGGGCCCCCTGGACCACCAGTCGATCGTTCACGCGCGCCATGCTACGGCGGACCACCGACATCCGCACATGTGTTCGAACGGTGTGCGTCGCGCGACGGCGCAGGTGGGGGCAGCATGGGGTCGTGCTGCAGGTGACGGACGCCACGACCCCGATCGGCGACTACGCGGTGCTGGGCGACGGCCGGACCGCGGCGCTGGTCTCCCGCGCCGGCTCGGTCGACTGGCTGTGCCCGCCGCGGTTCGACTCCCCCGCCTGCTTCGCCGCGCTGCTCGGCGGGCCCGAGCACGGCCGGTGGCTGCTCACCGTTCCGGGCGCCTCGCGGGTGACCCGGCGCTACCTCGGGGACTCGTTCGTGCTGGAGACCACGTTCGAGACCCCGACCGGCACCGCGGTGCTGCTCGACGCGATGCCGCTCGGGGACGGCCGGTGCGACCTCGTCCGCCGCCTCACCTGCATTCGCGGCACGGTGCGCGTGCACCACGAGTGGGTCGTGCGGTTCGGCTACGGGCTGGTCGAGCCCTGGGTGCACCGGGTGACCGACCCCGACGGCTCCGAGGTCATCCAGGCCGTGGCCGGGCCGGACAGCCTGCTGCTGCGCGGCGACCGGCTCCCCCGACCGCACCGGGGCGGCCGCCGCGCGCACACCGACGCGTTCGACCTCGCGGCGGGCGAGGACGTCGAGCTGTCCCTCA
This sequence comes from Cellulomonas hominis, assembly GCF_014201095.1. Taxonomy (NCBI): domain Bacteria; kingdom Bacillati; phylum Actinomycetota; class Actinomycetes; order Micrococcales; family Cellulomonadaceae; genus Cellulomonas; species Cellulomonas hominis. The sequence continues at coordinate 4,225,545 of NZ_JACHDN010000001.1, forward strand.
CCTGGGTGCCGTCCTGGCGCCCGGTCCCGCACGCGCCGCGGATGCAGCACCGCATCGAGGCGACCGAGCACCGCTGGGGTGCGTGGGCGCAGGCCTCCCGGTACCGCGGCCGGTACCGGGAGGCCGTCGTGCGGTCGCTGCTGGTGCTCCGGCTGCTGTCGGACTCCGAGACCGGCGGGATCGTCGCGGCGGTGACGACCTCCCTGCCCGAGGACTTCGGCGGCGAGCGGAACTGGGACTACCGCTTCTGCTGGCTCCGGGACGCCGCGATGACGCTGGAGGCCCTCCTCGAGCACGGGTACCGCACCGAGGCGCAGGCGTGGCGGCAGTGGCTGCTGCGCGCGGTCGCCGGCGACCCGGCGGACGTGCAGATCATGTACGGCGTCGACGGGTCGCGGGACCTGCCCGAGCGCACGCTCGACCACCTCCCGGGCTACGCCGGGTCGCGACCCGTGCGGGTCGGGAACGCCGCCGTCGGGCAGGTGCAGAACGACGTGCTCGGCGAGGTGATGTGCGCCCTGCACCTGGCGCGGAGCGCGGGCGTCCCGGAGAGCACGGACGCCTGGTCGCTGCAGGTGCACCTGGTCGACCACCTGTGCCGCACGTGGCGCGAGCCGGACTCCGGCATCTGGGAGGTCCGCGGCGAGCCCCGGCACTTCACCCACTCCAAGGTCATGGCCTGGGCGGCGCTGGACCGCGGGGTGCGGGCCGTCGAGGAGCACGGGCTGCCCGGGCCGGTGGAGCGGTGGCGCCGGGAGCGGGACGCCGTCCACGCCGACGTGCTCGCGCACGGGTGGCACCCCGGGCGGGGCACGTTCGTCCAGTACTACGGCGCCGAGCACACGGACGCGTCGCTGCTCCAGCTCGTGCAGGTGGGCTTCCTGCCGCCGGACGACGAGCGCCTGCGCGGCACCGTCGCGGCCGTCCGGGCGGAGCTCGAGGTCGCCCCCGGCCTGCTGCACCGGTACCGGACCGAGCGCACGGACGACGGCCTGCGCGGGGACGAGCACCCGTTCCTCGCCTGCTCGGGCTGGCTGGCCGACGCCCTCGCCCGCCAGGGCGACGTCGCCGGGGCGACGCAGGTGCTGGACGTGCTGGTCGGGCTCCGCACCGACGTCGGCCTGCTCGCCGAGGAGTACGACCCGGCGACCGGGCGGATGGCGGGCAACCTGCCGCAGGCGCTGTCGCACCTGGCGCTGGTCCGCGCGGTGCACAGCCTGGACGAGGCCCTGGCGCGCGGCGGGTCCGCCGAGGGCCGGGCCGAGGCGGTGGGGCGGCCGTGACGTACACCGGCGACGTCGCGCCCGGCGGCCCGGCGGACGTCCGCGCACTGGACGAGGTCACGATCCGCAAGGCCTCCGTCGGCCCGATGGACAACGACGCGTACCTGCTCACCTGCCGCCGGACCGGGGCGCAGGTGCTCGTGGACGCCGCGGCGGACCCCGACCGGCTGCTCGCGCTCGTCCGCGAGGGCTCGCCCGGCGGGCGGCTGGACCTCGTGGTCACCACGCACCGGCACGCCGACCACCTGGGTGCGCTGGCGGCGGTCCTCGACGCCACCGGCGCGCCGCACGCGGCCGGCGCGCCGGACGCGGACGCGGTCGCCGCGGCCGCCGGTACGACGGCCCCGCGCGGGCTCGCGCACGGCGAGACCCTCGCGGTCGGGGCGCTCGCGCTCGAGGTGGTCGCGCTGCGCGGCCACACCCCGGGCGCCGTCGCGCTGGCGTACACCGAGCCCCGCGACGCGCGCGCCCCGGGCGCGGTACCCGGCCGCGTGCACCTGCTCACGGGCGACTCCCTGTTCCCCGGCGGCCCCGGCCGCACCACGGAACCGGCCGCGTTCGACGCGCTCATGTCCGACCTCGAGCGGCGGGTCTTCGGGCGGTTCCGCGACGACACGTGGGTCTACCCCGGGCACGGGCGGGACACCACCCTGGGAGCGGAGCGGCCCCGGCTCGGCGAGTGGCGCGCCCGCGGGTGGTGACCTCTCAGCCACGTGGATGACGCCCCTCAGCCGACCACCTCGTCTGCCATAGTGGCGCACAGGTTCTTCACACACGCAGAAGGGACGTCCATGTCGAACGACGGCAGCGCCACGCCCGAGCCCGGCCGCGACCCGGAGCCCCGGACCTGGCCCGCCCCGGGTGCCGCGCAGCAGCCCGAGGCCCCCGCGCCCTCCGGGTACGAGGCGTCCCCGACCACCGGGCCCGCGCCGTCGGGCTACGAGGCGCCCGCGGGCCCCTCCTGGGCCCCGGCACCGGACGCCACCCCGACCGAGCAGGTCCCGTCCGGCCCGTACGGCGCGCCGCAGGCGGGCTACGGCCAGCCCGGCTACGCGCAGTCCGGCGAGCAGCCCGGCCCGTACGGCGCGCCCGGCACCCCGGCGGGCGGCGAGCAGCCCGGCGGCTACGGACAGCCCGGCTACGGCCAGCCCGGGGCGTACGCACAGCCCGGCTACGGCCAGCCCGGCGGCGCCTACCCGCCCGGCGGCGGCTACCCCCCGGCGCCCGGCGGCTACGGCCCCGGCCCCTACCAGCAGCCCGCGCCGGCTCGCACCGACGGCGTCTCGATCGCCGCGCTGGTCACCGGCATCCTCATGCTCGGCATCGTGCCGCTGATCCTCGGCATCATCGGCCTGGGCCGCACCAAGCGGGACGGCACGCAGGGCCGCGGCCTCGCGATCGCGGGCATCGTGCTGGGCGCCCTCGAGATCATCGGCGGCATCATCGTCGCGATCGTCGTGGTGCTCGGCATCCAGGCGTACAACGACCGTATCGACGACCTGCGCGCCGACTGCGGGTCGGGCGACATGGCGGCGTGCGACGACCTCTACCGGCTCGCGCCTGCCGGTTCCGACGACGAGGAGTTCGGCTGGACCTGCGGCGGCCTGACGAGCGGCGGCGCGAACTGCGAGTCGAGCGCCGGCACGGCGCAGGGCGAGGCGTTCACGTACGGCGACGACGCGAGCCTCGACGCCCTGTGGGACGCCTGCGCGGCGGGCGACGGCGCGGCGTGCGACAGCCTGTACATGAGCTCGCCGTCGGGCTCCGACTACGAGGCGTTCGGCGACACCTGCGGCGGCCAGGCGGCAGGCGGCGAGTTCTGCGCCGAGGACTCCGCCGCCACGGAGGACACGGCGGCCCAGGGCTACGGCTCGGACCCGGAGCTGGACGCGCTGTGGGACGCCTGCGAGGCCGGCAGCGGCACCGCCTGCGACGACCTCTACTGGGAGGCGCCCAGCGGCTCCGCGTACGAGGAGTTCGGCACGACCTGCGGCGGCCGCGTCGAGTTCGCCGTGAGCTGCTCGGACGAGATCGGCGCCTGACGCCGACCCGCACCGCGAAGGCCCCGGGGCGCTGGCCGCCCCGGGGCCTTCGTCGTCTCAGCCCTCGACCGGGCCGAGCCAGGCGGTCGCGACGGTCGCGTGCGCGGACTCGTCGTCGGAGGGGTGGAACAGCCCCGCGAGCACGTCCCGGTACAGCCGGCCGAGCTCGCTGCCGCTGAAGTACGTCCCGCCGCCGGACACCCGCACCGCGCGGTCGACGACCTCGCGGGCGGTCTCGGTCGCGCGGACCTTGAGGCCGACGACCTTGGCGAACCAGAGCGCGCCGTGGTCGACGCGCTCGTCGACGTCCCGCGCGAGCGCCCAGACCTGCGGCTCGATGCCGTCCTGCGCGATGGCGGCGTCCGCCACCCGCCACCGGATGTCGGGGTCCTGCGCGTAGCCGCGCCCGTCGTGCTTCATCGAGGTCCGCCGGTGCGCCGCCGCGACGGCGAGCTCGAGCGCCCGCCGCCCGATGCCGGTGTACACGGCGGCGAGCAGGATCTCGAAGACCGCGAACAGCGCGAACACGTACGGGTCGGCGCTCGGCCCCGGCGGCAGCGCCCGGACCACGCGGTCCGGCCGCGCGTACGCGCCGTCGAGCACGGTGGTGCAGGACTGCGTGGCCCGCATGCCCAGCGTGTCCCAGTCGTCCTTGGTCTCGACGCCGCCGTTCTCGCGCGCGACCACCGCGTGCACGAGCCGCGGGCCGTCCGGGTGGGCCTCGTCGAGCCCGAAGGTCGCGAGCCGGGTCCACACCGGGGACAGCGACGTGAAGATCTTCGTCCCGTGGTAGCGGTACCCGCCGTCCGGCTGGCGCACCGCGCGGGTGCGCGAGCCGAACATGACCAGGTCGTTGCCCGCCTCGGAGTTCCCGAACGCGAACACCTCCCCCGCCGCCGCGTCGCGGAGCACGAAGTCGAGCGAGTCGTCGCCCCGGTCCGCGAGCACCGCCGCCATGCCGGTGACGACGAGGTGCATGTTCACCGCGAGGGCGGTCGCCGGCGCGGCCGCCGCGAGCCGGGTCTGCTCGCGCGCCACCTCCTCCAGCGTGAGCCCGGCCCCGCCGAGCGGCCGCGGCACGAACGCGCCCAGGTACCCGGCGGCCCGCAGGTCGGCGAGGTCCTCGTGCGGGAAGGTGTTCTCCCGGTCGTGCACCGGGGCGCGCTCGGCGACCCGGGCCAGCAGGTCCGCCGTGAGCAGCGTGCGCGCGGGCACGTCAGGCGCCCAGCCGGTCGGGGTCGGGACCGATGCGGCCGCCGCGGTCCAGGGTCGCGATCCGCTCGTGGTCCTCAGCCGTCAGCGCGAACCCGAACACGTCGATGTTCGCCCGGATCCGCTCCGGGGTCACCGACTTCGGGATGACGACCGTGCCGAGGTCGAGGTGCCAGCGCAGCACCGCCTGCGCGGGCGTCACGCCGTGCGCGCGGGCGACGTCGACGATCACCGGGTCGTCCAGCAGGCCGGTGTCCCGGCCCAGCGGCGACCAGGCCTCGGTGACGATCCCGTGCTCGGCGTGGAACGCCCGGAGCTCGCGCTGCTGCAGGTACGGGTGCAGCTCCACCTGGTTGAGCACGGGGACGACGCCGGAGTCGTCGATCACCCGGCGCAGGTGCGCGGGCGTGAAGTTCGAGACGCCGATCGACCGCACCCGGGCAGCGTCGCGCAGCTCCACCAGGGTCCGCCAGGTCTCGGCGTACAGGTCCTGACCGGGGAACGGCCAGTGGATGAGGTACAGGTCCGGCACCCCGAGGTCGAGGCGCTCGACGGACGCCTCGAAGGCGGCGAGGGTGCGTTCCCGGCCCTGGTCGTCGTTCCAGAGCTTGGTCGTGACGAACACGTCCTCGCGGGCGAGGCCGGAGGCGCGGACCGCGCGGCCGACGCCGGCCTCGTTGCCGTAGAGCTTGGCGGTGTCGATCAGCCGGTAGCCGGCCTCGAGCGCGTGCGCGACGGCCGCCTCGGCGCCGTCGTCGTCGACCTTGAACACGCCGAAGCCGAGCTGCGGGACGGTGGTGCCGTCGAGCAGGGGCACCGACGGGACGGGCGGGACGGGGGTGGGGGTCATCCCCCCACCCTGGCACGACGGTGCGGCAGGATGGGACGCATGGCCCTCTTCGCCGTCCGGTACACGTACGACAGCCGCACCGACCTCCAGGACGAGGTCCGCCCCGAGCACCGCGCCTACCTGCGCGGCGTCGCCGAGCGCGGCGGCCTGCTGGGCTCGGGCCCGTTCGCCGACGGCGCGCCGGGCGCGCTGCTCGTGCTCGACCAGCCCGACCGCGCCGCGCTGGACGCGGTGCTCGCCGACGACCCGTTCGCGGTCGCGGGCGTGATCGCCGAGGTCGACGTGCGGGCGTGGAACCCGGTCATCGGCCCGTGGGCCGAGGCCCTGGGCTGAGCCGCCTGCGCGCTACACCGCCGCGCGGCGCTCGTCCCGCCGGGACGCCGCGATGCTCGTCACCGCCGTGACGCCGAGCGTCACGACGATCACCGCGAGCGACACCCACGAGGGCAGCTCGGGTGCCCAGCCGACCGGCTCGCCGCCGTTGACGAACGGCAGCGTGTTCTCGTGCAGCGCCTGCAGGACGAGCTTGAGGCCGATGAAGCCGAGCAGCACGCCGAGCCCGATGTTGAGATACCGCAGCCGCGTGAGGAGCCCGCCGAGCAGGAAGTACAGCTGCCGCAGGCCCATGAGCGCGAACACGTTCGCCATGAGCACCAGGTACGGCTCCTGGGTCAGGCCGAACACCGCGGGGATCGAGTCGAACGCGAACAGCAGGTCCGTGGCGCCGATCGCGACGAGCACGAGCAGCATCGGCGTGACGTGCCGCCGGCCGTCGACCTTCGCGGTCAGCCGGACGCCCTGGTAGGCGTCGGTGGTCGGCAGCACCCGCTGCACCAGGCGGACGAGCGCCGGCGGGCGGTAGTCCTCACCCTCGGGGTCGTCGTCGCCCACGCCCTCCCGGGCGACCTTGACGGCCGTCCAGACGAGGAACGCGCCGAACAGGTAGAACACCCAGGAGAACGAGGCGATCGCCGCGGCGCCGATCCCGATGAAGATGCCCCGGAACACCAGGGCGAGGATGATCCCGACCAGCAGGGCAGTCTGCTGGTACTGCCGGGGCACCGCGAACCGGGACATGATCAGCAGGAACACGAACAGGTTGTCCACCGACAGCGAGTACTCGGTGAGCCACCCGGCGACGAACTCCCCCGCCGGGTCCGCGCCCCAGACCGCCCAGACCACCACCGCGAACGCCAGCGCCAGCCCGACGTAGACCCCCAGGTAGCGCAGGCACTCGGCGGTGCTGGGGATGTGCGGCCGCCGGCCCACCACCGCGACGTCCACGATCAGGACGGCGGCGGCGAGGCCGAGCGAGACGCACCAGACGAGCGGCGAGACGTCCAACGGGTCAGTGCTCCTTGCTGGCGGGCTCCTCCGCGGCGGCCACGGCGGCCGGGGCGGCGTCGCGGTCCCGCCTGGTCTTCACCAGGCTCGCGACGGTGGCGACCGTGAGCGTACCGAGGATCACGAGCAGCGAGAGCCACGTGGGGATCTCGGGGGCCCACTCGATGTGCTCGCCGCCGTTGATGAACGGCAGCTCGTTCACGTGCATCGCGTGGAAGACCAGCTTGAGGCCGATGAACGCGAGGATGAACGCCAGTCCCTTGTTGAGGTACACCAGGCGCTCCAGCAGGCCGCCGATGAGGAAGTACAGCTGGCGCAGGCCGAGCAGCGCGAACGCGTTGGCCGTGAACACGATGTACGGCTCCTGCGTGAGGCCGTAGATCGCGGGGATCGAGTCGAGCGCGAACAGCACGTCGGTGGCGCCGATCGCGACCATGACCAGCAGCATCGGGGTGATGAGGCGCTTGCCGTCGATCCGGGTGGTGAGGCGGTCGCCGTGGTACTCGTCGGTGGTCGGGAGCACCTTCTTCATCAGCGTGACGGCCAGGCCGTCCTTGCGCTCGCCGGCGTGCTCGAGCTCGCCCTCGTCGTGCTTCTCCCGGCCCAGCTTGATGCCGGTGTACACGAGGAACGCGCCGAAGAGGTAGAACACCCAGGACCACTGCTCGATGGCCGCGGCGCCCAGCAGGATGAACACGGTCCGGAGCACCAGCGCGATCGCGACGCCGACCAGCAGGACCTTCTGCTGGAACTCCCGGGGTACCGCGAACTTCGTCATGATGATGAGGAAGACGAACAGGTTGTCGACCGAGAGGCTCTTCTCGGTGACGTACCCCGCGAAGTACTCCGTGCCGTGGTCCCAGCCCCAGACCATGCCGAGGCCGATGCCGAACACGATCGCGAGCACGATGTAGACCGTCGACCAGGTCGCGGCCTCGCGGAAGGACGGGGCGTGCGGTGTCTTGACGTGCGCGAAGAAGTCGAACACGAGCATCCCGACGATCGCGACACCCGTCACGATCCAGACCCACAGGTCCACGGACATGAATCACCCTCCGGTACAGACGACTGAGTACCGGAGGTCTCTCCCACCCGGCGCTGCCGGGCCGACGGCCCCGGGCCGGCTACGGAGGCGACCGTGATGACGGGGGCGTCGTGTCGGGATACTCCCCTCCACTGCGTGCGCCAGCATAGGTCATCGGTCCCAGTCGCACAGCGCGGCGCGCGACGTGCCGCGCGTCACACGACGCAGAACTCGTTGCCCTCCGGGTCGGCCAGGACCACCCACGCGCCCTCGCGCTCGTCGTCCACCTCGCGGAGCACCGTGCCGCCGGCCGCGACGAGCGTGGCGGCGTGCCGCCGCGCGCTCGCGAGCTTGGCCGCCCGGTCGTCCCGGTCGATGCCCTGCGCCGCGGACCAGCGCACGTCGAGGTGCACGCGGTTCTTCGCGGTCTTGCCCTCGGGCACCCGCTGGAAGAACACCCGCGGCCCGCGGCCGTCCGGGTCGACCAGCGCGTACGCCAGGTCGCGGTCGTCCGGCGGGAAGCCCCAGGCGTCCAGCGCCGCGTCCCACGACGCGAACCCCGCCGGCGGCGGCTCCTCGACGTAGCCGAGCGCGGTCCCCCAGAACGCCCCGAGGGCGCGCGGGGAGTGCGCGTCGAACACCACCTGGACCTCGAGCGCCATCGCCGCCTCCTCAGGCCGTCGCCGCGTGCATCTGCCGGAGCTCCTTCTTGAGCCCCGAGATCTCGTCGCGCAGCCGTGCCGCGAGCTCGAACTGCAGCTCGCCCGCCGCGGCGTGCATCTGGTCGGTGAGCTCCTGGATGAGGTCCGCGAGCTCGCCGGCCGCCGCGCCGACGAGCTTGGTGCGCTCGGTCGGCGGGCCCGCCTTCGACCCGAGGCCGGGGACGGGGGCCTTGCCGCGGCTCGCCTGCCGCCCGGCGCCGCCCAGCAGCTCGGCGGTGTCGGCGTCCTCGCGGGCCAGCAGGTCGGTGATGTCGCCGATCTTCTTGCGCAGGGGCTGCGGGTCGATGCCGCGCTCGGTGTTGTACGCGATCTGCTTCTCGCGGCGGCGGTTCGTCTCCTCGATCGCCTGCTGCATCGCCGGGGTGATCTTGTCCGCGTACATGTGCACCTGGCCGGACACGTTGCGGGCGGCGCGGCCGATCGTCTGGATCAGCGACTTGCCGGACCGGAGGAAGCCCTCCTTGTCCGCGTCGAGGATCGCCACGAGCGAGACCTCGGGCAGGTCCAGGCCCTCGCGGAGCAGGTTGATGCCGACCAGGACGTCGTACTCGCCGAGCCGGAGCTCCCGCAGCAGCTCGACGCGGCGCAGGGTGTCCACCTCGGAGTGCAGGTACCGGACCCGCACCCCCTTGTCGAGGAAGTAGTCGGTGAGGTCCTCGGCCATCTTCTTCGTGAGCGTCGTGACGAGCACGCGCTCGTCCTTCTCGACGCGGGTGCGGATCTCGTCCAGCAGGTCGTCGATCTGGCCCTTGGTCGGCTTGACGACGACCTCGGGGTCGACCAGGCCGGTCGGGCGGATGATCTGCTCCACCACGCCGTCGGACATGGACAGCTCGTAGTCGCCCGGGGTCGCGGACAGGTAGACGGTCTGGCCGATCCGCTCGACGAACTCCTCCCAGCGCAGCGGCCGGTTGTCCATCGCGCTCGGCAGCCGGAACCCGAAGTCCACGAGGTTGCGCTTGCGGGACATGTCGCCCTCGTACATCGCGCCGATCTGCGGCACGGTCACGTGCGACTCGTCGATGACGAGCAGGAAGTCCTCGGGGAAGTAGTCGAGCAGCGTGTTCGGGGCCGTGCCCGGCGCGCGGCCGTCGATGTGCCGGGAGTAGTTCTCGATGCCGGAGCACGAGCCGATCTGGCGCATCATCTCGATGTCGTAGGTCGTGCGCATGCGCAGCCGCTGCGCCTCGAGCAGCTTGTTCGCCCGCTCCAGGTCCTTCAGGCGCTCCTCGAGCTCGTGCTCGATCCCGTTGATCGCGCGCTCCATGCGCTCCGGGCCGGCGACGTAGTGGGTCGCCGGGAACACGTGCACCTGCTGCTCGTTCCGCACGATGTCGCCGGTCAGCGGGTGCAGGGTCTGGATCGCCTCGATCTCGTCGCCGAAGAACTCGATCCGGATCGCGAGCTCCTCGTACACCGGGATGATCTCGACGGTGTCGCCGCGCACCCGGAACGTGCCGCGCGTGAACGCCATGTCGTTCCGGGAGTACTGCATCGACACGAACTGCCGGAGCAGCGCGTCCCGGTCGACCTGGTCCCCCACGTCCAGGGTGACCATCCGGTCGACGTACTCCTGCGGGGTGCCGAGGCCGTAGATGCACGACACCGACGCGACCACCACGACGTCCCGGCGGGTCAGCAGAGAAGACGTCGCGGAGTGCCGGAGGCGCTCGACCTCGTCGTTGATCGACGAGTCCTTCTCGATGTAGGTGTCCGTCTGCGCGATGTACGCCTCGGGCTGGTAGTAGTCGTAGTACGAGACGAAGTACTCGACGGCGTTGTTCGGCAGCAGCTCGCGGAACTCGTTGGCCAGCTGGGCGGCGAGCGTCTTGTTCGGCGCCATGACCAGGGTCGGGCGCTGCAGCTGCTCGATCAGCCAGGCCGTCGTCGCCGACTTGCCGGTGCCCGTGGCGCCGAGCAGCGTGACGTCCTTCTCCCCCGCCCGGATGCGCTTCGCGAGGTCCGCGATCGCCGCCGGCTGGTCGCCGGAGGGCTGGAACTCGGACACCACCTCGAACGGGGCGACGGTGCGCTGCAGGTCGGTCACGGGACGCATGCGTCCACCGTACGACGAGGGTCCGACACGGGCCGCCGGGGTTCGCGCAGGGCGTGCGGGCGGGGCGGGCCGCCGGGGATCTAGGCGAGCGTGCCCGCCGCCAGCGTGACGTCGTCCCGCGTGCGCAGCGCCGCGCGCAGCACCGCGCCCAGCCCGGCCGACGACGCCGCCGCGTCCAGGGCCGGCGCGCCGTCCGGCACCTGCTCCGGCAGTCGCGGCACGTGCACGAACCCGCCCCGCGCCCCCGGTGCGCGCCCGGCCGCCAGGTGGTCGGCCAGCGCGTAGGCCACCGTGTTGCACACGTACGTCCCGGCGGTGTTGGACACCTCGCCCGGCACGCCCGCCGCGAGCACCGCCGCCAGGCACGCCTTGACCGGCAGCGACGACAGGTGCGCCACGTCGCCGCCCGGCACCACGGGCACGTCCACCGGCTGCGCGCCGTCCTCGTCGGGGATCCGGGCGTCCTGCACGTTGACCGCCACCCGCTCCACGCCGACCGCGGACCGGCCGCCCGCCTCGCCCACGCAGACCACGAGACCGGGCCGCACGTCCGCGAGCAGCTCCGCCAGCCGGCGCGGCGCCCGGGCGAAGGAGACCGGCAGCAGCGCCGTGACCAGCGCGGCACCCTCGGCGCGCTCGTCCCAGGCGTCCGCGACGCCGCGCACCGCGGCCCAGGACGCGTTGACCGGCTGCCCCTCGAACGGCTCGAACGCGGTGAGCAGCACGGTCGTCACGGGGCGTCCACCTCGCGCTCGTCGCGGCGCTCGGCCGCGAGCCGGTCCCAGAGCGCGTCGACCTGCTCCCGGAGCTCGTCCGGCGCGCCGGAGCCGTCCAGCACGACGTCCGCGACGGCGAGCCGGTCCTCGTCGGGGGCCTGCGCGGCGATCCGGCGCTCCGCCTCGGTGCGGTCCATGCCGCGCGTGCGCACCAGCCGCTCGACGCGCAGCACCGCGGGCGCCTGCACGAGCACCACCAGGTGGAACGCGTCGGCGTACCCGGACTCGACCAGCAGCGGGACGTCGTGCACCACGACCGCGCCCGGGTCGGCAGCGGCTGCGGCGGCCTCCCGCTCGGCGGCCAGCCGGCGCACCACCGGGTGCACGATCCCGTTCAACCGGGCGCGGGCCGCGTCGTCCGCGAACACCACGGCGGCGAGCCCCGGGCGGTCCAGCGTCCCGTCGGGCGCGAGCACGCCGTCGCCGAAGGCGTCGACGAGCTCCGCCAGGCCCGGCGACCCGGGGGCCACCGCGTCGCGGGACAGCACGTCGTAGTCGAGCACCACCGCCCCGCGCTCCACGAGCCGCTGCGCGGCGACCGACTTGCCGGCCGCGATCCCCCCGGTCAGTCCGATGCGCTGCATCGCCCCATCGTGCCGTGCCCGGGCGCACCCGCGCACCCCCGGGCCCGCGGGGACGCCGGTCAGCGGACCTCGAAGCCCCGGGCGCGGAGGTGGTCCTTGACCTGGCCCACCGTGAGCGTGCGGAAGTGGAAGACGCTCGCCGCCAGGACCGCGTCCGCGCCGGCCGCCGCGGCCTCCGCGAAGTGCTCGACCGTCCCGGCGCCGCCGCTCGCGATCAGCGGGATCCGCACCTCGCGCCGCACGTCGCGCAGCATGCCCAGGTCGAACCCGGCCGTCGTGCCGTCGGCGTCCATGGAGTTCAGCAGGATCTCCCCCGCGCCGAGCTCGGCCGCCCGGGCCGCCCACGCGACCGCGTCGATGCCGGTGCCGCGCCGCCCGCCGTGCGTGGTGACCTCGTACCCGGAGTCCGTCCGGGTGCCGCCGGTGACCCGGCGGGCGTCCACCGACAGGGTGAGCACCTGGCTGCCGAACCGCTCCGCGATCTCGGCGATGAGCTCGGGCCGGGCGATCGCCGCGGTGTTGACCCCGACCTTGTCCGCGCCCGCCCGCAGCAGCCGGTCCACGTCGTCGGTCGACCGCACGCCGCCCCCGACCGTGAGCGGGACGAACACCTGCTCGGCGGTGCGCCGGACCACGTCGTAGGTGGTCTCGCGGTCCGACGACGACGCGGACACGTCGAGGAACGTCACCTCGTCCGCGCCCTCGTCGTCGTACCGCCGCGCCAGCTCGACCGGGTCGCCGGCGTCGCGCAGGTTCTCGAAGTTCACGCCCTTGACGACGCGGCCCGCGTCGACGTCCAGGCACGGGATGACCCGCAGGGCCACGGACACGCTCAGTCCCCTTCCGGTGCGGCGGTGCCCGCGTCGGCCGGGGCGTCCGCCGCCGGGCTCCGCGTGGCCAGCAGGTCGATGACGAACACGATGGTCTGCCCGGCGAGCTCCTCGCTCTGCGTCGCGCCCAGCGGGTACGACGGCGGCACGACGACCATCACCTGGCCGCCGACCGCCTGCTCGACCAGGGCCTCGGACCACGCGGGCACGTCGGCCAGGGAGAACGTCTGCGGGCCCTTGCCGGTCCACGTCGAGTCGAACGGCTCCCCGGTCTCCCAGACGAACCCGGTGAACTGCACCGTGATGACGTCGCCCTCGGCCACCTGGTCCCCGGTGCCGCGGATCAGCGGCTGCACGACCAGATCGCCCGGGGGCTCGGTGCCGGTCGGGGCGATCGACGGCGCTCCGTCGGCGTCCAGGGTCACGACCGGCATGCCCTCGCGCGGCGCCACGGCCTCGCCGCCGGCGCGCGTCGGCAGGACGTCCAGCACGGTGACGGTCGGGTAGGACGACGCGCTCGCCGAGGACGCCGGGCTGATCTGCAGCAGCCGCGCGCCGACCCGCTGGCCTGACAGCGTCGCGTACAGGTCCTTGCCGAGGTCCTCCTCGGTGAGCATCCGCGGCGTCGGGCTGGACGAGTACGACTCCTTGACCAGGGTCGCGTCGGACGCGTCCTCGAGCCAGAAGTCGAGCAGCACCGGACGGCCGTCCTCGAGCTCCGGCCCGCTGCCCGGCCAGACGACCTCGTGCAGCGACTCGGCGACGCGCAGGGGCGTCCGGTAGGTCACGGTGGGCGCCTCGCCGGCCTCGCCGGTGACGACCACCTCCGGGGGCTCGGGGTCCTGCGGGGAGCAGCCCACCAGCAGCAGCACCGCGGCGGCGCACGCGGCCACGAGACGTCGCACGTCGATCCTTCCGAACGTCCAGCACAGATCCGCGGCCCACTGTACGGGCACCGCGGGTGCCCTCCGGACGCCCCCGGGTCGGGTGGTGGGCAGGAACCGTGCAGGTCGCGTCACATGGACTCGATCAGCCGCTCCACCCGGTCGTCCACGCTGCGGAACGGGTCCTTGCACAGCACGGTGCGCTGCGCCTGGTCGTTCAGCTTGAGGTGCACCCAGTCGACCGTGTAGTCCCGGCGGGCCTCCTGCGCGGCCTGCACGAACTCGCCACGCAGCTTGGCCCGCGTCGTCTGCGGCGGCACCGACGTCGCCTCGAACACCTCGACGTCGGTGGTCACCCGCTCGACCAGCCCGCGCTGCGCCAGCAGGTTGTACAGCCCCTCGGTGCGGGAGATGTCGTGGTACGCCAGGTCCATCCGGGCCACCCGCACGTCCGACAGGTCCAGTCCGTGCTTCGCCCGGTACCGCTCGATCAGCCGGTACTTGATGACCCAGTCCAGCTCGCGCTCCACGAGCGACAGGTCGCCGGTGCGCACCGCCCGCAGGCCGCGCTCCCAGAGGTCGAGCACCTGCTTCACCTCGGGCCCGGCCTCCGACTCCTGCTGCACCCAGTCGCGGACCCGGCCCAGGTACTCCTCCTGCAGGTCCACCGCCGTGACCGTCCGCCCCGTCGCCAGGGTCACGGGATGGCTGCCCGTGATGTCGTGGCTGATCTCGCGGATCGCGCGGATCGGGTTCTCCAGCGTGAGGTCGCGCATCGGCAGCCCGGCCTCGATCAGGCGGAGCACCAGGTCGGTGCTGCCCACCTTGAGCATCGTGGTGGTCTCCGACATCGACGAGTCCCCGACGATCACGTGCAGCCGGCGGTAGTGCTCGGCGTCGGCGTGCGGCTCGTCCCGGGTGTTGATGATCGGCCGGGACCGGGTCGTCGCCGAGGACACCGACTCCCAGATGTGGTCGGCGCGCTGCGACAGGCAGAACACCGCGCCGCGCGGCGTCGCGAGCACCTTGCCCGCGCCGGTGAGCACCTGCCGGGTGATGAGGAACGGCACCAGCACGTCGGACAGCCGGGAGAAGTCGCCCTGCCGGCGCACCAGGTAGTTCTCGTGGCAGCCGTAGGAGTTGCCCGCCGAGTCGGTGTTGTTCTTGAACAGGTGGATCCGGCCCGACAGCCCCTCGTGCTCCAGGCGCTGCTGCGCGTCGGCCACCAGGCCCTCGAGGATCCGCTCCCCCGCCCGGTCGTGCGTGACGAGCTGCCGCCAGTCGTCGCACTCCGCGGTCGCGTACTCGGGGTGCGAGCCGACGTCCAGGTACAGCCGCGAGCCGTTGCGCAGGAAGACGTTGGAGGACCGGCCCCACGCGACCACCTTGCGGAACAGGTACCGCGCGACCTCGTCCGCGGACAGCCCGCGCCCGTCGTCGGCGGCGCAGGTCACGCCGTACTCCGTCTCCAGCCCGAAGATCCGTCGGTCCATCGTGGTGCTCCCCTCAGGGCAGGTCCGGGACGGCGGCCGAGCCCAGCAGGTCCTCCAGGACCACCCCGGACAGCCGCCGGAACGCCCGGCGGGGCCGCGTGCGGTCCAGGACCGCGACCTCGAGCTGCGCGGCGGGGATGACCCGGCGGTCGTCCTCGTCCGCGCCGTCCGCGGGGGCGCCGAGCACGCGCACCGCCAGCGCCAGCACGTCGGCCAGCGCCATGCCGGGCACCCACGACTGGGCGACCTCCTCGCGCAGCCGCTCCGCCTGCCCGCCCATGACGACGAACCCGCGCTCGTCGGCCACCGAGCCGTCGTAGGACAGCCGGTAGATCTGGTCGGTCGCGGCGTCGGCGCCCACCTCGGCCACGACGATCTCGACCTCGAGCGGCTTGGACTCCGTGGTGAACACGGTGCCCAGCGTCTGGGCGTAGGCGTTCGCCAGCCCGCGGGCGTTCACGTCCCGGCGGTCGTAGGAGTAGCCGCGCAGGTCCGCGTACCGGACGCCGGCGACCCGCAGGTTCTCGAACTCGTTGTACTTCCCGACCGCGGCGAACGCGATCCGGTCGTAGATCTCGGAGACCTTGTGCAGCGCGCGGGACGGGTTCTCCGTCGCGAACGCGATGCCGTCCTCGTAGGCCAGCACGACGACGGACCGGCCGCGGGCGATGCCCTTGCGGGCGTAGTCCGCCCGGTCCTTCATCAGCTGCTCGGGCGAGACGTAGAACGGCATGCTCATGGGGCGTCGCCTTCCTGCCGGGCGCGGGCGTGCTGCTCGGCGCGGCCCGCCAGCACGGCGGCCACCACCTCGCCGAGGGCGTCCTGGGCGACCCGGAGGTAGCCCGCGGACGTCACCGTGGCGACGACCGGCCAGATGCGCCGGGACTGGTCAGGGCCGCCGGTCGCGGAGTCGTCGTCGGCCGCGTCCACCAGCGCCTCGACGGCCACGCGGACCGCCGCGCCGGCGTCCAGGCCGGGCTGCCACAGCTTCTTCAGGGAGCCGCGCGCGAACACCGAGCCGGAGCCGACGCTGTGGTGCTGGTGCTCCTCGTAGCGGCCGCCCGTGACGTCGTAGGAGAAGATCCTGCCGGTGCCGCGGTCCAGGTCGAACCCGGCGAACAGCGGCACCACCGCGAGGCCCTGCATGGCCAGGCCGAGGTTGCCGCGGATCATCGTCGCGAGCCGGTTGGCCTTGCCGTCGAGCGAGAGCAGCGTGCCCTCGATCTTCTCGTAGTGCTCGAGCTCGAGCTGGAACAGCCGCACCAGCTCGACCGCGAGGCCCGCGGTGCCGGCGATGCCGACCGCCGAGTAGTCGTCCGCCGGGAACACCTTCTCGATGTCCCGCGACGCGATCTGCGAGCCCATGGTGGCGCGGCGGTCGCCGGCCATCACGACGCCGCCGTCGAACGTCAGCGCGACGATCGTGGTGGCGTGCGGGGCGCCGGGCACCTCACCGGCCGGCAGGGGCGAGCGGCGGCCCGGCAGGAGGTCCGGGGCGTGCAGGGCGAGGAAGTCGACGAAGGACGACGACCCGGGCGTCGTGAACGCGTCCGGCAGCCGTCCCGCCGAGGTCAGCGGGTCCGTCGGCACGCGTCACTGACCGCCCTTCTGCACGAAGCCCCGGACGAACTGCTCCGCGTTCGTCTCCAGCACGTCGTCGATCTCCTCGAGGAGGGCGTCGACCTCGGCGTCCCGCTGCTGCGCGGCGGCGGTCGCCTGCTCGACGTCCGGGCCGTCGACCGGCTCGTCGTCCTCGCGGCGGTCCCGAGCGCGTTCCTGACCAGCCATGTGCACCTCCGCCGGTAGTCGGTCCCGGGGCCGGCCACCCGCGCCGGCCCCGCAGTGGCACCACCCTAGGCCCTGATCAGGAGCCGAGCGCCGCCAGCAGCGCGCCGACGTCCGGCGACGCGTCCAGCAGGCCCGCCACGTGGGCCTTGGTGCCGCGCAGCGGGTCGCGCATCGGGACGCGCTGCAGCGTCGGAGCGCCGGGCACGTCGAACACCACCGAGTCCCAGGAGGCGGCCGACACGTGCGCCCCGAACCGGGCGATCGTCTCGCCGCGGAAGTACGCGCGGGTGTCCTCCGGCGGGTGCGTCACGGCCCGGGCCACGGCCTCGTCGGTGACCAGCCGCTCGACCGCGCCGGCGCCGACGAGCCGGTGGTACAGCCCGCGCTCGGGGCGCACGTCGGACCACTGCAGGTCCACGGCCGCCAGCCGGGGGTGGTCCCAGTCGAGGTGGTCGCGGCGGCGCAGGCCCTCCAGCAGCCGCATCTTGGCGAGCCACTCGACCTCCCGCGCGCAGGACGCCGGGTCGGTGCCGAGCCGGTCCAGCAGCGAGCCCCAGCGGGCCAGGACGTCGGCGGTCTGGTCGTCCACCGGCGCGGCGCCGCGGCCGAGCGCCGTCCGGACCGCGCGCAGGTACTCGCGCTGCACCTCCAGGGCCGTGAGCCGCCGGCCGTCCGCGAGCGGGAGCCGCTCGGTGAGCGTGAGGTCGTGGCTGACCGCGTGCACCGCGCGGACCGGGTCGGCCAGCGCCAGCCGGTCCAGGGCCGCGCCGAGGTCGCCGGCCTGCCCCGCCGCCGCGCGCTCGATCAGCCACAGCACCAGCGACGTCGTGCCGAGCTTGAGGTACGTCGCGACCTCGAGCTGGTTGGCGTCCCCGATGATGACGTGCAGCCGCCGCCACCGGTCCGGGTCGGCGTGCGGCTCGTCGCGGGTGTTGACGATCGGGCGGCGCAGGGTCGTCTCCAGGCCGACCTCGGCCTCGATGTAGTCGGCGCGCTGGGACAGCTGGAAGCCGGCGTCCTCCCCGCGCTGGCCGATCCCGACCCGGCCGGCGCCGGTGAACACCTGCCGGGTGACGAGGAACGGGGTCAGCCGGGACGCGAGGTCCGCGAACGGCACCGCGCGGTCGACCAGGAAGTTCTCGTGCGTGCCGTACGTCGCGCCCTTGCCGTCGACGTTGTTCTTGTACAGCGCCACGTCCGGCAGCGCCTGCGTCGAGGCCAG
Organism: Cellulomonas hominis; assembly: GCF_014201095.1. NCBI lineage: Bacteria > Bacillati > Actinomycetota > Actinomycetes > Micrococcales > Cellulomonadaceae > Cellulomonas > Cellulomonas hominis. Next base: position 4,243,655 of record NZ_JACHDN010000001.1, read on the forward strand.
GGCACGGACCGACGCGAGCATGACCAGCTCGCCCGCCCGGTCCCAGCGCACCGCGTCCAGCGGGTTCGTGACCTCCGGCGACGAGTACTCCGGGTGCGCGTGGTCCACGTACAGCCGGGCCCCGTTCGTGAGGATGACGTTCGCGGCGCCCGGGTCCTCGTACTCCTCGACCAGCGACCGGGCGACCTCCTGGGGGCCGTCGGCGTCGCGCGTGCCGCCGGCGTCCCCGGAGGGAGCCGGGCGGGCCGGGTCGTCGGTGAGCAGCGACGGGTGCGCCGCCGCGCGCTGCAGGTGGAAGCCGCGGGCGTCCTGCAGGGGGTCCTCGTCGTCGTAGTCCCACCGGGCCTTCTGCCGCCCGCCCTGCCGGGCCGCCGCGTGCACCGCGACGACGTGGCTGGACAGCAGCATCGGGTTCGCGGTCGGGCGGCCGGGCTGCAGCACGCCGTACTCGGTCTCGATCCCCATCACGCGGCGCACGGTCACACGGGCCACCCTACGGCCGCGGCCCGGTGCGTCCTCGACGGAGTGGAAGGTCCGGACGGACTCGCCGTGGGCGTGTCGGTCCGGACCTTCCACTCTGCGGGGCCCGGGGCCCGGGGCTCCGGGCCCGGGGGCGGGGTCAGGCGTCGGCGCCCGGGCGGGTGCCCGGCTGGCCGCCGCCCGGGGCCTGGCCGCCGCCGGGGCCGCCACCCATCCCGCCGCCCATGCCGCCGGTGTGCTCGCCGGCCGTCACGGTCGCCACCTCGGTGCCGCCCGAGGCGTCGCCGCCGGTCGTGTACCCGGCGAACGCGTCCCCGGCGGCCGTCGCCCCGGAGACCACGGTGTACGTCTCCCCGCTCGTGATGCCGGCCGCGGACAGCACCAGCGACGTGATGTCCTTCGCCGGCGTGAACGTCGCGACGACCGTCCCGTCGGCGGCCACGACCGCGAGGGTCGTCCCGGCGGGCTGCGCGGTGTCGAACGTCGCCGACACCCAGCCCTGGCCGTCGGTGCCGGGGGCCATCGCCATGCCGGAGGACCCGGCCGCGACCAGCGTCCCGCCGGTGACGGACGGCGTGCCGTCGGCGTCGATCGCGCCGTTGCCGTCGTTCGTCGGGCCGTTCACCATGACGGTGCCGCCCGACATCGTCAGGGAGCCGTTCGCGTCCAGGCCGTCGCCGCCCGCGTCGATCGCGACCGTGCCGCCCGTGATCGTGAGGCTGGCCGTGCCGGAGGTCTCGCCCTGCGGGCCGCCCCAGTCGCCCTGGGCGTCCTCGGTGGACCCGGCGGCGCTGCTCGCGGCGTTGACGCCGTCGTCGGAGGCGACGACAGCGACGTCCCCGCCGGCCAGCGTGATGGCCTCGGCCTCCAGGCCCTCGTACGACGTCAGGACGTCGACCGTGCCGCCGGTGACGTCCAGCGCCGCGTCCGCGTGCACGCCGTCGTCCCCGGAGGAGAGGGTCAGGTCGCCGTCGGTCACGGACACGATGCCGTTGGAGTGCAGCGCGTCGTCGGACGCGTCGACCGTCACCGAGCCGCCGCCGACCACGACCGACGCCGAGCCCTTGACGCCCTTGGTGGAGACGTCGTCGGACGCGGCCTGCGCCGACCCGCCGCCCGCGGTCACGTCGAGGGTGCCGCCGGTGACGACCACGTCCGTCTCGGCGTCCACCCCGTCGCCCTCGGCCGCCACGGCGACGTCCCCGCCCGCGAGGACGACGAAGCCCTTCGCCGTGTCGTCGGCCTCGTCGGACTTCAGCCCGTCGCCGCCGGCGGTGACGTCGAGCGTGCCGCCCTCGACCACCAGGTAGTCCTTGCCGCGGATGCCGTCGTCGGCCGCCTCGACGGTGATCGTGCCGGACTCGACGACCAGCCCGTCCTTCGACGTGATGCCGTCGTTCGCGCTCCCGGTGACCGTGAGCGCGCCGTCCCCGGTGATCGTCAGGTCGGCGGTGCTGAACAGGGCTGCGTTCGGGGCGTCCTCGGCGTCGGCGTCGGCGTACTCGGCCGCGTCGGTCAGGGCGTTGTCCGACCCGTCGGCCAGCTCGACGACGGCGGACCCGGCCGAGGCGACCACGAGGGGCGACCCGGTGCTCGACGTGAGGTCGGCCCCGTCGAGCACGAGGTGCACGACCGCGTCGCCCGCGTCGACGACCACCTGGCCGTCGGACAGGGTCCCGGTCAGCGTGTAGGTGCCGCCGGCGGTGATCGTCACGGTCGAGCCGTCGACCGTCACGCCGTCGGCGTCCCCGTCCGCGGACGCGGTGTCGCCGTCGAGCGTGATCGTGGCCGCCGCGGCGCCGGCGTCCTCGACCTCGTGCACGTCGGCGTTCGCCGCCAGCACCTCCTCGGCGGTGGCGCCGGCGGCCACGTCGGTGACGACGGTCGTGGCGTCCTCGGCGGTGCTCGTGCCGGTGCTCGTGCTCGTGTCGGCCAGGGCGTCGGCGGTGCAGCCCGCGAGCAGCAGGCTCAGCAGGACGGCGGGTGCGGCGATCAGGTGTCGGGTGCGGCGCATGGGGGTCTCCGTTCAGGGGGTCAGGGTGCGGCGCAGGGTGCGCCGCCAGGGGCGGCCGGCGAGCGTGGGGTCCAGGACCACCAGGCCGGTCGCGTACTTCGAGATCCGGGCCGGCCGGTGCCCGAGCGCCCACAGCGCCCGGTCCGCGGCGGACGCGCCGGCGACGCTCTTGGTCTCGACGACCGCGTGCGCCGGCACGGTGGCCGTGCGAGGCGCCCCGTCCTGCGCGCCGTGCCACTCGAGGCCCGTGTCGACGGTCGTGCGGGCGCCGTCGGGCAGCAGGAGGGTGCGGCGCCGGTAGCGGGTGGTCAGCGTCGGGCGCAGGTCCAGGTCGCCGGCGGGCAGCCCGCGCCCGCGCAGCGCGTCGAGCACGAAGCCCAGGCCGTCGCCGACCTCGGCGGGCGCAGCGGGGTCGTGCTCGCGGCGCTCCTTGACGGTGGTGCCGCGCGGGCCCCGGGTCTTCACCTCGAGCCAGCAGCCGCCGGTGTCGCAGTACGTCCGGGTGCGGACCTTGTACCGGCGGCGCCGGCGCCCGGCCGCCAGGCGGAAGGCGTCGAGGGCGGGGGTGTCGAAGTAGACCGACTCGTAGCCGAACGCGTCGCGGCCGTCGATGACCAGGCGGCGGGTGCCGTCGGGCAGCGCGGCGAGCAGGCCGGGCAGCGCGTCGAGCGGCAGCACGTACTTGCGGTCCACCCGGGTCTGGAGGGCGGCGGTCTCCTGCAGCTCGGCGAGGGCGACCGCCGGCAGGGCGGCGAAGCCGGTCACCGGGACGCCGCCGGGACGGGGGTGGCGTGCGGGGCGGTGGCCGCCGCCAGCAGGTCGTCGACGGCCACCCGGCGCGCGGGGTCCTCGGAGAAGCGGACGTCGACCACGGTCGTGTCGTCCACCAGGTCGAGCCGCTGCACCGTGACCCCGTGCACCCGCGCCCCGAGCAGCTGCTCCAGGTGCGCGACCAGGGCGGCGTGGTCGGCGATCGCGTGGTCCAGGACGACGACCTGCTGCCGGTACCGGCGCAGCAGCCTCGGGTGGTCACCGACGAGCAGCGCCACGAGGATCAGCGCCATCAGCACGAGCGCCGTGGCGCCGAGCGACGAGCCCAGCCCGCCGATCAGCCCGAGCGCGAGGGCCGCGAAGTAGTAGGCGACCTCGCGCTGGTCGATCTCGGAGGACCGCAGCCGGATGATCGACAGCACGCCGAACAGGCCGAGCCCGAGGCCCGCGCCCACCGTGGCGGACGACAGCGCGCCGGCCACGGCCAGCACGCCGACGTTCACGCCGAGGAAGGCGACGACGAGGTCGCGCCGGCGGTGCCGGGGGAAGTACAGGGCGAAGGTCAGGACGCCGATGGCGACGAGGTCGGCGGCGAACAGGACGGCGGCTGGCATGGGCACCTCGCGGGTCGTGGGTGAACACCCGGTGAACCGGGTGCCACCATGACGCCGCGCGGGCCTGTGCCGTCGCTGTGCGGGGCGTCAGCCCCCGCTCAGAGGTACTGCCCCGTGCTCTGCACGTTCTCGATCCGGCGCGAGGCCTCCTCGCCCTTCTTGTCCTGGACGATCGTGCGGATGAACACGATGCGCTCCCCCTTCTTGCCGGAGATGCGGGCCCAGTCGTCGGGGTTGGTGGTGTTCGGCAGGTCCTCGTTCTCCTTGAACTCGTCCACGCAGGCGGTCAGCACGTGCTCGACGCGCAGGCCGCGCTGACCGGTGGCGAGCAGGTCCTTGATCGCGGACTTCTTCGCCCGGTCGACGACGTTCTGGATCATCGCGCCGGAGTTGAAGTCCTTGAAGTAGAGGATCTCCTTGTCGCCGCTGGCGTAGGTGACCTCGAGGAAGCGGTTCTCCTCGTTCTCGGAGTACATCCGCTCCACCGCCCGGGAGATCATCGCCTCGACCGCCTCGGCCGGGGAGCCGTGGTGCTCGGCGAGGTCGTCCGCGTGGATCGGCAGGCCCGGGGTGAGGTACTTCGCGAAGATCTCGCGGGCGCCCTCGGCGTCCGGGCGCTCGATCTTGATCTTCACGTCCAGCCGGCCGGGCCGCAGGATCGCGGGGTCGATCATGTCCTCGCGGTTCGACGCGCCGATGACGATGACGTTCTCCAGCCGCTCCACGCCGTCGATCTCGGCGAGCAGCTGGGGCACGATCGTCGTCTCGACGTCGCTGGACACGCCGGTGCCGCGGGTGCGGAACAGCGACTCCATCTCGTCGAAGAACACGACGACCGGGTGGCCCTGGGACGCCTTCTCGCGGGCCCGGGAGAAGATCAGCCGGATGTGCCGCTCGGTCTCGCCGACGTACTTGTTCAGCAGCTCCGGGCCCTTGACGTTGAGGAAGTACGACTTCGCCTCGCCGGCGTCCTCGCCCCGCGCCCGCGCCGTCGTCGCCGCCAGCGAGTGCGCGACCGCCTTGGCGATCAGCGTCTTGCCGCACCCGGGCGGGCCGTACAGCAGCACGCCCTTCGGCGGCTTCAGGCCGTGCTCCCGGAACAGCTCGGGGTGCAGGAACGGCAGCTCGACCGCGTCCCGGATCGCCTCGATCTGCGGGCCGAGGCCGCCGATGTCGGCGTAGTCGATGTCCGGGACCTCCTCGAGCACGAGGTCCTCGACCTCCGCCCGCGGCACCCGCTCGAACACGAACCCGCTGCGCGCCTCGACGGTCAGCGCGTCGCCCACCCGCACGGAGCCGTCCTTGACCTGCCCGGCCAGCCGGACCACCCGCTCCTCGTCGCCGCGGCCGACGACCAGGGCGCGGTCCGGGCCGAGCAGCTCCTTGACGGTGACGAGCTCGCCGACCTGCTCGTACCCGCCGGCCTCGACGACCGTGAGGGCCTCGTTGAGCATGACCTCCTGGCCCGGGCGCAGCCGGTGCACATCCACCGCGGGGCTCGCGCCGACGTGCATCTTGCGGCCCGAGGACACGACGTCGACCGTCCCGTCCTCGCGGGCCGTGAGGAACGTCGCGAACGTGCCCGGGGGCTTCGCGAGGTCGTCGATCTGGCGCTTGAGCTCGATGATCTGGTCGCGCGCGGCCACCAGGGCGTCGGACAGGCGCTCGTTCTTCGCGGCCAGGAGCGCGAGCTCGCGCTGCAGGTCGCGCGCTGTCGGTTCCGTCATCGCGGTGCCTCCGATCCGTGTCGACCTCACGGCGCTGTGCGGCATTCGTGGGGAGACCCTAACCACCCCTGTCAATCGGTGCGGGGAGGCCTCGCCGGTCGAGACGGGGTCAGTCCTGCTCGGGCGCCTGCCCCACGTCGCGGCGGACCCGGCGGACCTTCTTGTCGGAGACCGCGCGCTCGCCCAGGGCCTCCGGGGTCCACTCCGCGTCCGGGACCTCCTGGAACGACCGGCTGCTGACCACGTCGCCGGTCTCGTCCACCAGCGCGGCCTCCCCCGGCTGGGAGCCCTTCGCCGGGCGGCGCTTGCGCAGCGGTGGCTCGACGCCGTCCGCCAGCCGGCGGGTCGTGAGCAGGAAGCCGGTGTGGCCGATCATCCGGTGCTGGGGGCGGACCGCCAGGCCCTCCAGGTGCCAGCCGCGGACCATCGACTCCCACGCCTGCGGCTCGGTGTACCGGCCGTCCGCCCGGACGTCCTCCGCGAGCCGGGACAGCTGCGTCGCCGTCGCCACGTACGCGATGAGCACCCCGCCCGGGGCCAGCGCCGTGGCGACCGCGTCGAGGTTCTCCCAGGGGGCCAGCATGTCGAGCACCACGCGGTCGACCTCTCCGGGCCCCTCCGCCGTCGGCAGCACGTCCGCCAGGTCGCCCACCGACAGCCGCCACGCGGGGTGCGGGCCGCCGAAGAACGACTCGACGTTCCCGCGGGCGATCGCCGCGAAGTCCTCGCGCCGCTCGATCGAGTGCAGGCGGCCGCCGTCGCCGACCGCGCGCAGCAGGGACATCGTCAGCGCGCCGGACCCCACGCCCGCCTCGACCACCCGGGCGCCCGGGTAGATGTCGGCCATCTGCACGATCTGGCCGGCGTCCTTCGGGTAGACCACGGCGGCACCGCGCGGCATCGACAGCACGTAGTCGGACAGCAGCGGGCGCAGGGCGAGGTACTCGACGCCGCCGCTGCTCGTCACGACGGTGCCCTCGGGCGCGTCGATCAGCTCCTCGTGCCGGAAGTAGCCCTTGTGCGTGTGGAAGGTCGCGCCGGGCTGGAGCGTGATGGTGTGCAGCCGGCCCCGGGGGTCGGTGAGCTGGACGCGCTCCCCCACCCGGAGCAGGCCGCGGCGCTGGTCGGCGCCGGTCGGCTGGGCGGCGGTCGCGGGAGCGGTGTCGTCGGTCACGGGGGTCGAGTCTAGGAGCGCAGCGCCGCCGCCACGTCCGCGCTGCGGACCAGCGCCACGACCTGGCCGTCCTGGAGCGCCGCCATCACCGGCGCGAACCGGGACGTCGCGGCGACGGCCTGCACCAGCGCGACGCCGCGCAGCGACGCGTCCACGACCGCGCCGGCCGGCAGCGTCACGGACACCGCGGTGAGGGGCACGTGCGCGCGCTCGTGCACCGGGACGCCGTTCGCGGCCTGCGGGTCCACGTACGCGGCGGGGCGCCCGTCGGGCGACAGCAGCACGACCGCGTCCGCCCCGGCCCGCCCGCGGGCGGCATCGGCCTCCGCGAGCACCGCCGTCGCCGGGACGCCGACCGCCCGCACCCCGACCGTGGAGACCGCCAGCGCGTCCACCGCCCGGGACGTGCGCGCGGCCTTGATCGCCTGACCCGCGCCCGACCACAGGAACGCGCCGACCAGCGCGCCCCACGCCACGGCCACCAGATCCGGCCGCGCGCCGCTGAGCAGTGGCACCAGCAGCACCCAGGCGACGAACCCGACGGCGACGACCCGGCCCGCCCAGCCCGCGACCGTGGTCCCGCGGCGGCGGTCCTTCGTCGCGCCCCAGACCACGGACTCCAGCACCTGCCCGCCGTCCAGCGGCAGCCCCGGCACCAGGTTGAACAGTCCGACGAAGCCGTTCGCGTACGCCGCCGCGACCAGCACCGTCGCCGCGACCCCGAACGGGTCGACCGCCCGGGCGAGCAGGGTGAACACGACGGCGAGCACGAGGTTCGCCAGCGGGCCGGCGACGGCGACCAGGCCGCTGCTCAGCGGCGTCACCCGGCCGCCGTACGCCGTGTGGCCGCCGATGAGGGTGAGCGCGTACTCCTGCACGTGCAGGCCGCGGGACCGGGCCGTCAGGCCGTGCGCCAGCTCGTGCACCAGGATCGAGACGAGCAGCAGCACCCCGATGACCAGCGCCACGACGTAGGTGGAGCCCGTGCCGAGCCACGGCGCCCGCGCGCGCACGGTCGGGGCGAACACCAGCGCGATCAGCGCCACCATGAGCAGGCTGCTCGGCGTCAGGATGACCGGCGCCCCGGCCACCCGCCCCACGACCCAGCCGCGCGTCCGGTTCTCCACCGGGCCAGGCTACGGGGGTCGGGCGGGTGCCCCGTGCGCCGGGACGCGCCGTCGGGGCTCGGCGGGCTGATCCGCGTGATCGCGGGGCACCGACTCCTCCACAGGCGCGGTGCGCGTGCGTGGTCCCCAGGGTGGGGCTGCGCGGGGGTCGGGTGTGGGTGGACGCGGATACGGTGGATCCATGGCTGACCTGCACGAACATCCCGACGGTGATCCCGCCGCGGGTGTGGTGCTGCCCCGGTACGGGGACGACGGTCGGTGCCTGACGGACTTCGGGGCGGACCCGGCAGCGGGCGGAGCAGGGACGGCGCAGCAGCGGCAGATCGAGGCGATCGCGGCCTGCCCGCCAGGACCCGAGCTGGATGCGTGGTTGCGGGGTCTGGACCTGTCGGTGCTGCCCGCCGGGGTCGTGCTCGAGGTGGTGGCCGCCTGGGACCGCATGGAGTCCTCCGCCCACGCCGGCAAGCTCGCCGCGGTGGCCGAGCTGGTGGTGCGCCCGACGATGGACCCGGACCGCACCCCGGGGCGTGGGGCCGCGCCGGTGGGGCGGGAGCGGGTGGTGGCCGGTGAGGTGGGGATGCGGTTGCGGTTGCCGGTGCTGACCGCCAGCCGGGTGGTGCGTGATGCGGTGCTGCTGGACGGGTTGCTGCAGGCGACCGGTGCGGCGTTGGCGAGCGGGCATGTGGATGCCCGTAAGGCGGACACTCTGGTGCGTCGGGCACGGGACCTGCCGTATGAGGTGAGCCTGGCGGTGGAGGATGCGGTGCTGCCGGACGCGGACCAGTGCTCGCACGCGCAGTTCGAGCAGCGGGTGGAGCACGCGATCGCCCTGGTGGACGCCGAGGGTGCCGCGCTGCGGCACGCCACGGCCCGCGAGGGTCGGCGGGTGACGCACCCGCGGCGGCGGCCGGACGGGATGGCCGCGATGTGGTGCGTGCTGAGCGCCCCGGACGCGGCCCGGCTGGACGGGGTGCTGGACCACACCGCCCGCGCCGCCCGCGCCCTGGGTGATCCCCGCACCCTGGACCAGCTGCGCGCCGACGGGCTGCGCGACCTGGTGGTCGGGGACGTGCCGGCGGTGGAGGGTCCGGCGTTCGAGGTGCGCCTCCACCCGCCCACCCCGCGACCGGTGCCGGTCGACCGGGCGTGGAGCACCCCGGGTGGGCCGACGCGCCCGATGGCCCCCGAGCCGACCGCCACGATCACCCCCATCCCCGTCCCGATCTCCGCGCCCGAGCCCGCGCCGGCGGCCGCCGCGCCGGCCGAGGCCGGCGCCCTCAACACGCGGTGTCCCGACACCACAAGCACCCCGGTGCCCGCCGCCCCAACGTCGGACGCCGCGGACCTCGCCGCCCGCGCCCACCGCGGCCGCACCACCAACGGCTGCGGCACGTGCGGCGGCCGCCCGGGCGCGCAGGTGCGGGTCACGATCGCCGCCTCCACCCTGCTCGGCCTGGACGACCAACCGGGCGACCTCGAGGGGTACGGGGCCATCGACGCGGTCACCGCCCGGGCCCTGGCCGCCGGAGGCGACTGGCAGCGGATCGTGACCGACCCGCTCACCGAGCAGACCCTTGACATCGGACGACGCCGATACCGACCACCCGCCGCACTCGACGAGCACGTGCGCGTCCGGGACAAGACCTGCGCGGCACCCGGCTGCACCGTGCCCGCCACCCGCACCGACCTCGACCACACCATCGCCTACCACCCGCAACCCGGCGCCCCACCCGACACACCCCTGGGCGGCACCGACGCGGGCAACCTCGGGCCGCTGTGCCGCGCCCACCACCGGCTCAAGACCGTCGGCGGGTTCCGGCTCCGGCAGATCGAACCCGGCCTGTTCGAGTGGATCACCCCCACCGGCCACCGCTACCTCGTACGCCCCGGCACCGGACGCTCCCTCGACACGACCACCGTCCCCCACGACGCCGAACCCCCGTTCTGATGCCCCGCCGACCCGCGTCCCCGGTGTGTCAGTGGTGGCACCTAGGCTCGACACCATGACGACCACCGACCCGCAGCTCCTCGCCCCCGTGTCCGTCGACGCCGCCGATGCCGGTGACGTCGAGGCGCCGGCCGAGCCGCGCGTGCCGGGGCTGTCCCCGTCGCGGGCGAACGACTTCCAGCAGTGCCCGCTGCTCTTCCGGCTCCGGGTGGTGGACAAGCGGCCCGAGCCGCCGAGCTCCGCGGCCGCGCGCGGGACGCTCGTGCACTCCGTGCTGGAGCGGCTGTACGACCTGCCGCTCGGCGAGCGCACCCCCGCGGCGGCGCACGCGCTGATGCCCGAGGCCTGGGACCGGCTGCTCGAGCGCTCCCCCGAGGTGGTCACGCTGTTCGCCTCCGAGGACGAGCGGGAGGCGTGGCTCGGCACCGCCCGGCTGCTGCTGGACACGTACTTCACGCTGGAGGACCCGAACCGCCTGCAGCCCGGCGACCGCGAGCTGGCCGTGCGCACGCTGATGGACGACGGGCCGCAGCTCCGCGGGATCGTCGACCGGCTCGACGTCGCCCCCGACGGAGCGCTGCGGGTCGTCGACTACAAGACGGGCAAGTCGCCGAACCCGGGGTTCGAGGGCTCGGCGCTGTTCCAGATGCGCTTCTACGCGTACGTCCTCTGGCGGGAGCGCGGCGTGCTGCCGAAGATGCTCCAGCTCGTCTACCTCGGCGACGGGCAGATCCTGCGGCACTCCCCCTCCGAAGCGGAGATGCGGACGCTGGAGCTCCGGCTCCGGGCGCTGTGGTCGCAGATCGAGGAGGCCGCCTGCACCGGCGAGTGGCGTCCCCGGAGGTCCCGGCTGTGCGACTGGTGCGCGCACCAGGCCGTGTGCCCGGCGTTCGGCAACACGGCGCCGGAGATCCCCGAGGGGGCGGTCGAGCGCGCGATCGGCATCACGCCTCTGGCGGCGCCCGCATCGGCGTCGGCCTGAACGGCGCCCACCCGACCGCGAACCACCGGACCGCCCGCCATCCGACCGTGAACGACCGGACTGCACTCCACCGGACCACCGCAGCCCCGACCGTCCGCCGCCGTACCGCAACCGCCGGCCGCCCTCAGGCCCGTCCCGCCCCCACCCAGGCCCGCGTCGAGTCCCGCACCACCAGCGTCGGCCGGATCACCCGCCGCGCGACGCGCTCCCCGGAGCGGACCCGGTGCAGGATCATCTCGAGCCCGGCCCGCCCGAGACCCACGAAGTCCATCTGCACGGAGGTCAGCGCGGGCGAGAAGAACCGCGCGTCCGGCATGTCGTCCACCCCGACGATGGAGTAGTCGCCGGGCGCCGCGAGCCCGCGGGCCCGCAGGGCGCTCATGAACCCGAGCGCCATCTGGTCGTTGCCCGCGAACACGGCGGTGAACGTCGTCGGGTCCACGGTCGTGCCGATCTCCCAGCCCGACTGCGCCGACCAGTCGCCCCGCGGCGCGGGCAGCACCGGCAGGTCCGCGGCGGCCAGGGCGTCCCGGTACGCGCGCTCGCGCTCGAAGCTCTCGTTCGGCCCCTCGGGTCCCGCGAGGTGCAGGACGCGCGTGTGCCCGAGGCCGGTGAGGTGCCGCACGGCGAGCAGGCCGGCCTCGTAGGAGTCGACCGTCGCGGAGTCGGCGTTCGGCCAGGAACGCCCGGACAGCAGCACGACCGGCACCCGCTCCCAGACACGCTCGAGCAGGTCCTCGATCCCGAAGTGCGACGAGGACACGATGATCCCGTCCACCCGGGCGGACAGGAACCGGTCGAGGGCCCGGTGCATCCACTCCGGGGTGTCGGAGCCGGACGGGTCGGCCTCGAGCTGGACCGTGAGCAGCGAGTACCCCGCGGCGGCCGCTGCCTGGTTCAGGCCGCTCAGCACGGACCAGCTGCCGTACAGCGACGGGCCGGTGGTGAGGACGCCGATGGTCCGCGTCGAGTTGACCCGCAGGCTCCGGGCGGACTGGTTGAGCTGGTAGTCGAGCTCGGCGATCGCGGCCTCGATGCGCGCGCGCGTGTCGGCGCCGACGTAGCCGGTGCCGGTGAAGTACCGGGAGACCGTCTGGGCGGACACGCCGGCGAGCCGTCCGACGTCGGCCATCTTCGGGGGCCTGGCCTGGTCCTGCGTGCTCATGGGCGGCCTCTTCGGCGGGAGTCGGGTGGGCGCGCTCCGACTGTAGCGAAGCCGCCCCGGTCGCTGGTGTGCATATCCATGCGTTACCCGTTCGTGATGCACCGCCTCTTGTCGAGGCGGTTAGGTGATCGATAACCTACCGGTGTCGACGTCAGCGAGGACGTTCTCGATGACGGCACCGACGCCGGCAGGAACCGGAGCGCGGACACCCGCGCCGGGAGCACGACCCGGCCGACGGGAGACCCCCGTCGCGGGCCGGCCCCGAGCCCCCCGCCCCGCGTCGCGACTGCTGGAACCCACTCGGTACAGGAGAGGCCGTTGACCCGCATCCCCCATCCCCACGCTGATCCCCCCGCCCCCGCCGGCCCGCGCTGGCGCCTCGGGGAGACCCCCTGGCTCGACCGGCCGTTCCCGGCGCCGCGCAGCCGCGTCATCATCGACAACGACTTCTCCGGGGACCCCGACGACCTGTTCCAGGTGGTGCACCACCTGCTGTCCCCGTCGGTCGCGATCCCCCTGCTCGTGGCGTCCCACCTGCGCCCGGACGACCCGATCGACCCGGGCGCGGACACGGCCGCCAACGCGGAGGCCGTCCTCGCCGACGTGTTCGCCCGGATGGGCCTCGACTCGGCCGACCGCATCGTCCGGGGCGCCTCGCGCGGACTGGCCGACACCGCGACCCCGCAGGACTCCCCCGCGGCCCGGGCGATCATCGCCGAGGCGCTGCGCGACGACGACTCCCCGCTGTTCTACGCGGCGGGCGGCGGCCTCACGGACCTGGCGTCGGCGTACCTGCTGGAGCCGCGGATCGCCGAGCGGATCGTCCTGGTGTGGATCGGCGGCCCGGAGCACGACGGCCTCGCCACGCCCCCGGCGCACGCGATGCCGGTCGAGTACAACCTGCTGATCGACGTCCCCGCGGCGCAGGTGCTCTTCGGCGCGCCCGACCTGACGATCTGGCAGATCCCGCGCGACGTCTACCGGCAGTGCCTGGTATCCGACGTGGAGCTGCGGCGGCGCGTCGCGGCGACCGGCCCGCTGGGCGCGTACCTGTACGACGAGGTGCGCTGGGAGCAGGACCGGGTGCACGAGCACGGCCTCGAGGTGCCCGAGTCGTACGCGCTCGGCGACTCCCCGCTGGTGCTGCTCACGGCCCTGCGCTCCACCTTCGAGCCGGACGCGTCGTCGTCCCGGTTCGTCGAGCGCCCGACGCCCGAGATGACGCCGGACGGCACGTACCGGGCGCTGCGCGGCTCCCGGCCGATGCGCGTGTACACGCACGTGGACACGCGCCTGATGTTCGAGGACTTCTTCCACAAGCTCGACGAGTTCGCCCGGTGGCAGGCCGGCGCCTAGGTGTACTCGGCCATCACGTTGGTGACAGTCGGCTGATCGGCGGTCGTCCGCCGAGTGCGATGTGTGGTCTGCGAGTGTTGTAGTGCTCGAGCCAGGGAGCAAGAGCGGCGGCGCGGTCGTCGTTGCTGGTGAAGATCTGCCGGTAGGCCCACTCGGTCGCCAGGGTCCGGTTGAGTCGTTCGACCTTGCCGTTCTGCCAGGGGCAGTGCGGCTTGATGAACACCTGGCGGGCGCCGAGCGCGGCCACGACGGCGCGCAGGTCGCCCGAGTACCTGTAGGCGTAGGCGTTGTCGGTCATGACCCGCTCGATGCGCTCGATGCCGCAGCCGCCGAAGTAGGCCGCGCCGCGCGCCAGGAAGCCCGCGCAGGTCGGGCCCTTCTCGTCGGGCAGGATCTCGCAGTAGGCCAGCCGGGAGCAGTCATCGATCAGGGCGTGCACGTAGTCGTAGCCGATCGGGGTCTTGTCCACGCGTGACTGGTGGTTGGCCAGGGTCCAGCCGCCGCCAGCGCGCCAGCCACCACCGGGCGGGATGCGGCCGATCTTCTTGACGTCCATGTGGACCAGCTCGCCGGGTCGTTCGCGTTCGTAGCGCAGCGTGGTCAGGCGGGTGGCTCGGATCGGTTGGCCGGTCAGCGGGTCGCAGTCGGCCAGGTGCGGGACTCGATGACGGGCCAGGATCCGCGAGACCGTGCGGGCCGGGACGCCGGTCTGCTCGGCCAGCCAGGCAGGCCCTCGACGGTGGGCGCGGCGCGCGAGGACTACCACCAGCTCGATCTCGGGATCGGTGCGGGTCGGTGAGCGGTGCGGGCGTGAGGACCTGTCGGCCAGCCCTGCCGGTCCCTCGCTGCGGAACCGATTGACCCACCGGTGGGCGCACTGGCGAGAGACGCCGAGTTCCTTGGCGACGTGGGCGACCGGGCGATGGCCCTCGATCACCCGCCGGACCAGCAGAGCTCGGCCATGGACAGTCAGACGCGCATTACCGTGAGACACGAGAACCTCCGGCGGGACGTGGGCCTTCGACAAGCCACACCCCAGCCGGAGGTTCTCCTCACGTCAACGGTCCCGCACCGTCATCAACGTCCCGGCCGAGTACACCTAGGCCCGCCCCGATCCCGGATCGACCACACACACACGATGGAGGCAATGGTGCTGAAGACACGGTGGATCGCGACGACGGCGGTCGGGGCGCTCGCGCTCGGCCTGACCGCGTGCAGCGGCGGTGGCGACGACGCGGCGGAGGGCGGCGACCAGACGGTCACCGTCTGGACGCTCACGCAGGAGGAGGCGCAGAAGACGGCGTGGGACGCCCTCGTCGCCGGCTTCGAGGAGGCCAACCCCGGCATCACGGTGGAGACCGAGGAGCGCGCGACCGACGCGCACAAGGACGCGCTGCGGCAGGCGGCAGGGACGGACTCGCTCCCGGACATCTACCGGTACTGGGGCGGCCCGGGCCTGGGCGGCGAGCTCGTCAGCGCCGGGGTCAGCACGGACCTCACGGACGCGTACGAGGAGTACGGCTGGGCGGACGAGCTGACGCCGGCGGCGCTGGCGAACGCCACCCAGTACGGCGGCTACCACGGAGTCCCGTTCATCCAGGCGACCGAGGCGGTCTACTACAACAAGACCCTGTTCGAGCAGGCCGGCATCACGGAGGTGCCGACCACGTACGACGACCTCGTCGCGGCGGCGCAGCAGCTCAAGGACGCCGGCATCATCCCCATGACGTTCGGCGGCACGGTCAACTGGCACGTCATGCGGCTGCTCGACTCGCTGATCGAGACGGAGTGCGGGGCCGACACGGCCGACGAGCTCACCACCGGCGACGGCGACTGGGGCAGCGAGTCCTGCGTCACCGACGCGTTCACCGAGCTCGAGACCTGGGGTGCGGACTTCCTCAACCCGGGCTTCATGGGCATCAGCAACGACGACGCGGCGCAGCTGTTCTACAGCGGCCAGGCGGCCATGACCATCGAGGGCGACTGGTACGGCCCGATGGCGATCGACGGCGGCCTGCCCGTCGAGGACATGGGGATCTTCACGTTCCCGACCGGGACCGAGCGGACCTACGGCTTCGGGGAGCTGCTCTACGTGACGCCGGCGGCGAAGTCCCCGGACGCCGCCGCGAAGTTCCTCGACTACATGGTCTCCCCGGAGGGCCAGGAGAAGCTCGGCACGGCGTTCGCCTCGATCTCGGTGAATTCCACCGTCGAGCCCGCCGCCGACGCCCCGCTGGGCACGGACTGGCAGTCGATCATCGCGGCCTCGGGCGGCCTGTTCGTGAACAACGACCAGAACTTCTCGACCGCGGAGACGACCGAGTACTGGCGGATCCAGAACTCGGTGCTGACCGGTGAGCTCGACCCGGCCGACGCCGGCGCCGAGTTCCAGACGTGGCGCGACGCCAACAACTGACCGAGCGCTCCGGGGCGGGGCCGTGCCGGCCCGTCCCGGAGCCCGTCTGGAGCCGACGATGACCCTCCTTCGCACTCGCCAGGAGCCGCGGACGGACCGACCCCGCCGGGGCCGCCGCCACCGGCCGTTCCTCACCGCCCTGCCCTACCTGCTGCCGGCCGTCGCGCTGTACGGCTACTTCATCGCCTACCCGATGCTCGACTCGATCCGCCTGTCGTTCTACAAGTGGTCCGGGTTCCGTACCGAGACGCCCGAGTTCGTGGGCCTCGACAACTACCGGCGGCTGTTCACCGCCGACCCGGTGTTCTGGAAGGCGTTCGGCAACTCCGTCATCTGGGTCGTGCTGTCCCTGCTGATCCCGATGGTGCTGGGCCTGCTGCTCGCCCTCGGGCTCAACCGCCGGATCGTCGGCCGCAACCTCATGCGGTCCGTCATCTACATCCCCGCGGTGTTCGCCTCGATCACGGTCGCGGCCATGTGGCGGTGGATCTACAACCCCACACTCGGCCTGGTGAACCAGGGGCTCGAGGCGGTCGGCCTGGGCGACTGGGCGCAGTCCTGGCTCGGCGACCCGAAGATCGCGCTGTACTCGGTGTTCGCGGCGTCGGTGTGGCAGGCCGTCGGGTTCCCGATGGTCCTGTTCCTCGCGGGACTGCAGTCCGTGCCGCCGGAGCTGGTCGACGCCGCGAAGATCGACGGTGCCGGCACGTGGCAGGTGTTCCGCAACGTCACGCTGCCCGCCCTGCGGCCGACGACGGTCGTGGTCGTCATCCTCACGATCATCAACTCGCTCAAGGTCTTCGACCTCATCGTCGGCATGACCGGCGGCGGGCCGGCGCAGTCGACGCAGGTGCTCGCGCTGTGGTCGTACACCCAGTCGTTCACCAACCACAGCTTCGGCGCCGGCGGGGCGGTCGCCACCGTGCTGCTCGTGCTGTCGCTCTGCCTGGTCATCCCCTACATGGCCTGGTCGATGAAGGGAGACGACAAGTGAGCGACAAGCTGGCCGTCCCGGTCGCCGTGACCCGGCGCCCCCGCCCCGCGGAGCGGGCACCCGGCACGCCCCGGCGCCGCCGCGACTACGCCGGCATCGGCCTGTGGATCGCGCTGGTCCTCACGTCGCTGCTGTGGGCGCTGCCGTTCGCGATCATGTTCCTCACCTCGGTGAAGTCGAACGCGGACATCAGCACGACCGCGCCGTGGTCGCTGCCGACGTCGTGGGCGTGGGACAACTACGCCGAGGCGTTCCGGGTCGGGGACCTCGGGCGCACGGGGCTGAACAGCCTCGTCGTCTCGCTGGTGAAGGTGCCGGTCGGCCTGTTCCTCGCCGCGGCGGCCGCGTTCGCCATCGCGCGGCTGCGGTTCAAGGCGCACCGCGTGGTGCTGGCGCTGATCGCGATCGGCTCGATGGTGCCGATCCAGATCGCCCTCGGCCCGCTGTTCAGCACGATGCTCTCGCTCGGCCTGCTCGACTCGGTGCCCGGCCTGATGCTGCCGTACCTGGCGTTCGGGATCCCGTACGCGGTGTTCGTGCTGTACGGGTTCTTCCGGGCGATCCCGGACGAGCTCGAGGAGTCCGCGCGGCTGGACGGGGCGTCGACGTTCCGGATCTTCCTGCAGGTGGTCCTCCCGCTCGCGAAGCCCGCGCTGGCCGCGCTGTTCATCCTCGACTTCGTGGGGACGTGGAACGAGTACGCGATGGCGACGACCCTGCTGCGGTCGCAGGCGAACTGGACGGTGCCGCTGGCCGTGCAGAGCTTCTCGACGCAGCACGGCACCGACTACGGGCCGCTCAACGCCTTCATCATCCTGTCGGCGATACCGGTGGTCATCGTGTACCTGATGTTCCAGCGGTACTTCGTGCAGGGTGCGCTCGCGGGGGCGGTCAAGGGCTGACCTCCCGACGGCACGGGCCGGCCCGGGTCAGCGCAGCAGGTCGAGGACCGCGCCGCCGCCGATCCGGGCCAGGTCCGCGACCGTGACGTCCGCGAGCGAGCCGGTCGTGCTCAGCCCCGGCAGGTCGGGCAGCGCGCGGAACACCTCGACCGCGAGCACGCGCGCCCCGGCGGCGACGCCGGACGTGATGCCCGCCGGGGAGTCCTCGACGACGACGCAGTCCGCGACGTCCACCCCGAGCCGCTCGGCGGCCAGCTCGTAGGGCTGCGGGTCCGGCTTCGGGCGGTCGACCTCGTCCCCCGCGACCACCGTGGCGAACACCCCGGCGACCCGGGCGAACGGGTCGGCGAGCTCCCGGTAGGACGAGGTGACCAGCGCCTGCGGCACGCCGGCGTCGGCCAGCGCGGTGAGCAGCTCGCGGGCACCGGGCTGCCACGGGGTCTGCTCCGCGACGGCCGCCGCCACCCGGGTGTTGAGGAAGCCGACGATCTCGTCGACCGACAGCCCCACGCCGCGGCCCTGCAGGACCGCCCCGGACACCTTCATCGGGTTGCCGACGAGGGTGAGGCCGTCCTCGTGCGTCCAGGTGCCACCCCAGGACTCGACCAGCTCGGTCTCGGCCGCCATCCACAGCGGCTCGGTGTTGACCAGCGTGCCGTCCATGTCCCACAGGACGGCGGTCGGGAGAGCGGGGGCGTCGGGGCGCAGGGTCAAGGCACGTCTCCTGTCGTCGGGAGGGCCGGTCCGGGCCCGGGGCCAGGCTAACCGGCGCCGGTGGCCGGGCGGTGAACGGCCGGGGGGCTCAGGGCCGCGGGTCGACCCGCCGCCAGGGCTTCTCGTCGCGCCGCCGGCCCATCCCGGCGGCGCAGCGCGGGCACACGCGCGTCACCCGGTCGGCGTCCCGGCCCGTCGCGGGCTGCGCGTCGGCCCACGCGACGTGCGGGAACCGCAGCAGCGCCGACCGGTGCAGCGACAGCCCGCACACCGTCTCGTTGCGGCCCGGCTCCCAGGCGTGCACCTCGCCGGCGGGGGCGCGGAACCCGTCCGGGTCGACCCACCGGTCCGACGCGGCGACGGCGGCCGACCTCGTGCGCGGCATGCCGTCGACGCTAGCCGCCGGCCCCGGTGTGCGCCCGCGGGCGGGGCGGGCGAGGGTGGGGACGGTGACCGCACGACCCGACCCCGCACAGCCCGGCCCCGCTCCCCCGCCGTCCCCCCGCGCCCTCCGGCAGCGCCTCGGCCGCGCCCTGGCCCGCCGCCCGTGGATCGGCCGCGCCGTGCGGACCACCGGCGCGGCCGTGCTGGCCTGGGTCGTCGTCGGGCTGGTGCCGGGCCCGTGGAGCGACTACCCGTACTACGCCCCGCTGGGCGCGGTGGTGGCCACCTCGGTCACGGTCCGGGGCTCGACGCGGCGCTCGGCGCAGGCGGTGCTGGCCATCGCGCTCGGGGCCGTGGTCGCGCGGCTGGTGGACCTGCTGCCCGTTCCGCCCCTGCCGGCGCTGGCGCTGGTGGTGCTCGTCGGGGTGCTGCTGTCCGGCTGGCGCGTGCTCGGCGACATGGGGTCGTGGCTGCCCACGTCGGCGCTGTTCGTGCTGGTGATCGGCGACGCCGACCCCGTCGGGTACGTGTCCGCGTACGTGGGCCTGACCCTGGTGGGCGCGGCGATCGGCGTCGGGGTGAACGCGCTGCTGCCGCCGCTGCCGCTGACGCCGGCCGACCGGGCGCTGGGGCGGCTCGCGGAGGCGACTGCGGCGCACCTCGGCGGTGTCGCGGACGCCGTGGCCGACGACGACGCCCCCGTGCCGGACGGTGCCGCGCTGCGGGCCGCCCGGGCCGCCGCGGGCGCGGCCGTCCGCGACGCCCAGGACGCCGCCCGGGCGAACTGGACGGCGTCGCGCTACCGGGACTGGCGGGCGCGGCTCGCCACGGGTGCCGGCCGGCTGGACGCGGCGGCGGGTATCGCGCTCGACGTCGCGCGCGCGGTGCGTACCAGCCGCGACGCGTCTGCCGCCCGCCGCGAGCACCCGGAGCGGGTCCCGCTGCTGCCGCTCGCGCCGGACGCCGACACCCCCGCCGACCCCGCGCGGGACGCCACCGCGGCGGCGCTGCGGGCGGGCGCGACGCTCGTGCGCACGCTGCCCGGCGGCGGGGCGGACGACGCCGGGCAGCGGTTCGCCGAGGCGCTCACCGCGCTCCGGGCCGCGGTGGCGGCCGGGCGTCCCGAGGACGGCAGCACCCGGCCCGCGGACGCCGTGCTGGTCGCGCTCGCGCCGCTGTCGGCGCCCGACGAGGCCTGACGCGCGCGCTTCGGGCCGCCGACCGCGCCCCCGGGCGCCCCCTGACTCAGCCGCGCGCGTCCCGCCCCGGCCGCCCGTCCAGCACGAACCGCACCGTCCGCCCCGCCACCGACGCCTCGGCGAGCCGGACCCGCACGTCCGTGCCGAGCGGCAGCGCCTCGCCGACGACCCGCCCGCGCACCGGCGGCTCCCGGAGCTGCACGACGCCCGACGCCCCGTCGTCCCGCACGTCCACGACGACGGCGTCGAACTCCTCCCCGACCCGCCCCGCCAGCAGCGCGGCCTCGACGAGGTCGACGGACCCGCGCTCGTAGGCGGACGCCCGCCGGTCGCCGGCCGCCATGAGCTCCGGCAGCGCCGGCAGGGCCGCCCGCACCGGCTCGGGCACCTCCGCACCGGCCGCCAGCGCGACGCACGTCTCCCCCACGAACCGGTCGACCAGCCGCCGCAGCGGGGCGGTCGCGTGCGCGTACGGGGCGGCGATCGCGGCGTGCTGCGTCTGCGCGGGGACCGCGCCGTCGAACGCGACGTACGCGGCCCCGCGCAGCAGGGTCGTCGCCTCCGTGAGCAGCGCCGCCTGCGCGGGGACCGCGGCGTCCAGGGCGCGCACGACCGTCGCGTGGTCGGCGCCGTCCGGCCAGGGCACCGCGAGCGCCCGGGCGGACCGGCGGAGCCGCTCGACGTCGCGCGGGTCCGCCGGCGGCAGGGTGCGCAGCACGCCGACCCGCCCGTCCAGCATGATCCGCGCGGCGCACATGCCGGTGAGGAGCGACACCTGGGCGTTCCACTCCTCTACGGGCAGGGTCGCGCGGCTGGTCAGGGTCCACCGGCCCCGCGCGTCGACCTCGACCTCCTGGTCCGGGGTCGGCAGGGTCAGCCCGCCGCGCGCGACCTCGGCCTCCTGCCGCAGCCGGCCGACCTCGGGCAGCAGCGCGAGGGTGCCCGCCGCGGTGCCGTCGTCGAGCGCCCGCTGCGCCCCGGCGTAGGTGAGCTGCGCCCGGCTGCGCACCAGCGCCCGCCCGACGCGGACCGCGGTCGGCGCGCCGTCGGCGTCCAGGTCGACGTCCCAGAGCACCGCGGGCGCGTCCTGCCCGGGCAGCAGGCTCGCGGCGCCCTCGGACAGGACTGGCGGGTGCAGCGGGACCCGGCCGTCGGGCGCGTACAGCGTGACGACGCGCCGGCGGGCCTCCGCGTCGACCGCGCCGCCGGGGCGCACCCACGCGGCGACGTCCGCGATGGCGTAGCGGAGCCGGTAGCCGGACCCGCGACGCTCGAGGTGCACGGCCTGGTCCAGATCGCGCGAGCCCTCGGGGTCGATCGTCACGAACGGGATGTCGGTCGCGTCGGCCCGCGACCCCGCAGGACCCGCCCCGACGGCGTGCGCGACCTCGGCCAGCACGTCCTCGGGGAAGCCGTCCGGCACGCCGAGCTCCGCGCGCAGCGCCGCGAGCCCGGTGCGGACGGCGGCGTCCACCTCCCGGGCGCGGGCGTCCTCGGTGGGCCGGAGGCGGACATGGCGTCGGGGCACGCCGCGAGCCTAGGGCGGCGTGCCCCGCCGCGCCCGCCCTCAGCCCTTCCGGGAGAACGCCGCGTCGAACGCCGCGTCCGGCGCGGCGAACGCGAGCCGCCGGACGAACGCCAGCGCCTCGGGCGCCCCGAGCAGGCGGTCCATGCCGGCGTCCTCCCACTCCACGGAGATCGGCCCGTCGTACCCGATGGTGTTGAGCACCCGGAACGCGTCCTCCCACGGCACGTCGCCGTGGCCGGTGGAGATGAAGTCCCAGCCGCGCCGCGGGTCGGCCCAGGGCAGGTGCGAGCCGAGCCGGCCGTTGCGGCCGTTGCGCATCCGCTTCTTCGTGTCCTTGCAGTCCACGTGGTAGATCCGGTCGCGGAAGTCCCAGAGGAACGCCACCGGGTCGAGGTCCTGCCAGACCATGTGGCTCGGGTCCCAGTTCAGGCCGAACGCCTCCCGGTGGCCGATGGCCTCGAGGGTGCGCACGGTCGTCCAGTAGTCGTAGGCGATCTCGGACGGGTGCACCTCGTGGGCGAACCGCACCCCGACCTCGTCGAAGACGTCGAGGATCGGGTTCCACCGGTCCGCGAAGTCCTGGTACCCGGCGTCGATCGCCGCGGCGGACACCGGCGGGAACATCGCCACGTACTTCCAGATGGCCGACCCGGTGAACCCGACGACCGTGTCGACCCCGAGCTTCGCGGCCAGCCGGGCGGTGTGCTGCATCTCGGTCGCGGCGCGCTGCCGGACGCCCTCCGGGTCGCCGTCGCCCCAGACCACGTCGGGGAGGATGTCGCGGTGCCGCTGGTCGATCGGGTCGTCGCAGACGGCCTGGCCCTTGAGGTGGTTGGAGATCGCCCAGACCTTCAGGCCGTGCTTCTCGAGGATGTCGAGCCTGCTCTGCACGTACGCGTCGTCGTCCCACCGCCACGGGTCCAGGTGGTCGCCCCAGCAGGCGATCTCGAGGCCGTCGTAGCCCCAGTCGGCGGCGAGCCGGGCGACCTCCTCGAACGGCAGGTCGGCCCACTGGCCGGTGAACAGGGTGATGGGTCGTGCCATGGTGCTCGCTCCTTCGCGGGTCGTCCGGCAGGAAGGTCAGGGTGTCAGGCGGGGTCCTCGGTCAGCGCGACCCAGCGGCTGTCGTCCGCGGCGGAGGCCTCGACCGCGGCCAGCACGCGCTGCACCGCCAGCCCCTCGGCGAACGACGGCGACGGGTCCCGGCCTGCCGCCACGTCCCCGACCAGGTCGACCACCTGGTGCGTGAACGCGTGCTCGTAGCCGAGGCCGTGCCCCGCGGGCCACCACTGCGCCACGTAGGCGTGCTGCGGCTCGGTGACGACGATCCGCCGGAAGCCCGCGTACGCCGGGTCCTCGGTGGCGTCGTAGTAGTGCAGGACGTTCATGTCCTCGAAGTCGAAGGCCACCGACCCGCGGTCGCCGTTGATCTCCAGGCGGATGGCGTTCTTGCGCCCCGCGGCGAAGCGGGTCGCCTCGAACACGCCGAGACCGCCCCCGGACAGCCGCGCGAGGAACACCGCGGCGTCGTCGACGGTGACCGGCCCCCGCTCGGTCCCGCCGGTGCCGTGCAGCCCGGCGAACTCCGCCGCGACCGGCCGCTCGTGCACGAACGTCTCCAGCACGGCGGACACCCCGGTGACGCGCTCGCCGGTGATGAACTGCGCGAGGTCCACGGCGTGCGAGCCGATGTCCCCGAGCGCCCCGGAGCCGGCGGCCTGCTTGTCGAGCCGCCACGACAGGGGTGCCTCCGGGTCGGCCAGCCAGTCCTGCAGGTACTGCACGCGCACGTGCCGGACGGTGCCGATCCGGCCCTCCGCGACGAGCGTCCGCGCGAGCTGCACCGCGGGCACCCGCCGGTAGGTGTAGCCGACCATCGACCGCACCCCCCGCGCCGACGCCGACGCCGCCGCGGCGACCATCGCCTCCGCCTCGGCGAGGGTGTTGGCCAGCGGCTTCTCGCACAGCACGTGCTTGCCCGCCTCCAGCGCCGCGACGGCGATCTCGGCGTGCGTGAAGCCCGGGGTGCAGACGTCCACCAGGTCCACGTCGTCGCGGGCGACGAGCTCCTGCCAGGAGCCCGCGGTGTCCCGCCAGCCGAGCCGCTCGGCCGCCGCCTTCACGGCCGCGGCGTCCCGCCCCGCGACCACCTGCATCACGGGGGTCAGGGGCAGGTCGAAGAACCGGGGCGCGGTCCGCCACGCCTGCGAGTGCGCGGCGCCCATGAACGCGTACCCCACCATGCCGACGCGCAGCGGCGCCGCCGTCGTCTCGTCCATCGCGAGACCCTCCTCGGGTGGGCGCGGCGGGGCCGGCCGGTCAGCACCGGCCCCGCCGCGGCCCGGGTCAGGACTCGAAGGCCGAGTCGATGTACTGGTCGACGTTGTCCGCCGTGACGACGGGCGCGTACAGCTGGATGGTGCGCGGCACGCCGGAGGACGCGAGGTCGCTCATCGACTTGTCGTGCGCGACCAGCCGCGCGAGCTTGATGCCGTCGGCGGCCTGCGTGGACGGGTAGATGACCGTCGCCTGCAGCACGGAGTCGCCGGACTGGATCTCCCGCATGACGTTCGCGGAGCCCGCTCCGCCGACCATGAAGAACTCGTCGCGGCCGGCGTTCTCGATGGCGGCCAGGACGCCGACGCCCTGGTCGTCGTCGTGGTTCCAGATGGCGTCGATCTGCGGCGCCGCCTGCAGCAGGTTCGCCGCCGCCTGCTCGCCGCCCTGGACGGTGAAGTCCGCGGCGACCCGGTTGCTGACCGACAGGCCGCAGCCGTCGAGCGCGTCCGCGAATCCCTGGCTGCGGTCCTGGGTGAGCGGCAGGGAGTCGATGCCGGCGATCTCCGCGACCACGGCGTCCGGGTTGTCCCCGAGCTGCTCGCAGATGTAGGTGCCGGCCGAGACGCCCATGCCGTAGTTGTCGCCGAGGATCGTGGCCCGGGACGCGAACGGGCTGGAGAACTCGCGGTCCACGTTGATGACCGGGATGCCGGCGTCCATCGCCTTCGTGGCGACGTCGGTCAGCGCGGCGCCGTCGAACGGCAGCAGCACGATCGCGTCGACGCCGTCGTTGATGAACCCCTCGATCTGGCTGATCTGCAGGTTGACGTCGTTGGTGCCCTCCGCGACGCGGAGCTCGACGTCCTCGTAGTTCTCGGCCTCCTTCTGCGCGGCCGACGTGATCGCGCCCATCCAGCCGTGGTCGGCGGCCGGGGCGGAGAACCCGATGACGACCGTGTCGCCGGGCTCGTCGTTGTCGGAGACGGCGACCGGGGCGGCGTCCGAGCCGCCGTCGTCCTCCTCGGTCGGGGTGTTGGAGGTGCACGCGGCGAGCAGGCCGACGGTGAGCAGCGCGGCGGGCACCAGCAGGCGGCGGCGCGCGGTCGGGCGAGCGGACATGAGATCTCCTTCGAACGATGTCCAGCGGGCAGGGTGGGGTGGGGCCTAGGTGGTGCGGGGGGGGCGCGTGGAGAAGCGCTGCTGCAGCAGGACGGCGGCGACGATGATCGCCCCCTTGACCATGTTCTGGACCGACGAGTCCAGGTTGTTCTGGATGAACACGTTGGTGAGCGTCTGGAAGATGAGGACGCCGAGGACGGTGCCGACGATCGTGCCGCGGCCGCCGGTGAGCAGCGTGCCGCCGACGACCACCGCGGCGATCGCGTCGAGCTCGTAGAGCTGGCCGTTCGTGGACGACCCCGCGCCGGTGCGGGCGAGCATCATGACGGCGGCGATGCCCGCGGCCAGGCCGGACAGCCCGTAGAGCAGCATGGTGTGCCGCTTGACCCGGATGCCCGCCAGCCGGGCCGCCTCCGGGTTGCCGCCGACCGCGACGGTGCGGCGGCCGAACGTCGTGCGGTTGAGCAGGAACCAGCCGACCACCGCGACGACCGCGAAGATCCACACGATCTTCGGCACGCCGAGCAGGTTCCCCTTGAACGTGTCGGAGAACGACTGCACCGTGACGAGCTGGGTGCGCCGCTGCGCGATGAGCTCGGCGAGCCCCCGGGCCGCGACCAGCATGGCCAGCGTCGCGATGAACGCGACGACGCGCCCGTACGCGACCAGCACGCCGTTGACCAGCCCCGCGCCGGCGCCCACGGCGAGCGCGCAGCCCACCATGACGATCCAGCCGTACTGGTCGGCCATCTGCTGCGTCGCCAGCGTGGTCGCCCACACCGAGGCCAGGCCCAGGACCGAGCCCACGGACAGGTCGATGCCGCCGGCCGTGATGACGAACGTCATCCCGATGCTCACCACCCCGAGGACCGAGGCGGCGCTGAGGATGACGACCATGTTGTCCAGGCTGGCGAACCGGCTGCCGGCCGTGATGTACCCGACCAGGCAGATCGCCGCGAGGGCGACCACGAGGCCGAGGGTGCGGGCGGCGCCGCCCGAGGCGGCGCCCCGGCGCGTGCGCGCCGGCTCGCGGGCCACGCGCTCGACCCGGGCGGACTCGTCCGCGTCGGGCGCCGGGGCCGGCGAGGACAGCTGGTGCTCGCTCACGCGGCACTCCCTTCCATGACGAGGTCGAGCACGGCGTGCTCGTCGATGGCGGCGGCCGGGCCCTCGTGGACGACCCGGCCCTCGGAGATCACGAGCACCCGGTCGGCCAGGCCGAGCACCTCCGGGATCTCGCTGGACACGACCACGACGGCCGCGCCCTCGTCGGCGAGCCGGCGGACCAGGCCGTAGATCTCGGCGCGCGCGCCGACGTCCACGCCCCGGGTCGGCTCGTCCAGCAGCAGCACCCGGCAGCCGTGCACCAGCCAGCGGGCGAGCATCGCCTTCTGCTGGTTGCCGCCGGACAGCGTGCGCATCGCCCGGTCCACGCCCGCGGGCCGCAGGTCGAGCGCCTCGGCCTGCGCCTGCGCGGCGTCACGCTCGGCGCGCTCGTCGAGCAGGCCGCCCCGCGCGAACCGGCCGAAGGTCGACAGGGTGACGTTGCGGTACACCGGCTCCTCGAGCAGCAGGCCCTGGGCCTTGCGCTCCTCCGGGGCGAGGCCGATCCCGGCGTCCACCGCTGCCGGCACGTCCCCGGGGCGCAGCCGCCGGCCCTCGACCCGGACGGTGCCGCCCGTCGCCCGGCGCGCGCCGTAGACGGTCTCGAGGATCTCGGAGCGCCCGGACCCGACCAGCCCGGCGAGCCCGAGGATCTCCCCCGCGCGCACCTGGAACGACACGCCGGCGAAGGCGCCCCGCAGGGCCAGGCCGTCGACGTCCAGCACTACCGCCGCGTCGTCGGGCACCCCCGGTGCCGGCGGGAACGCGTACTCCACCGAGCGGCCCGTCATCAGCCGGATGAGCTCCGCGGTCGGGGTGCTGCGGGCGGGCAGGTCGCGGGCGACCGTGCGGCCGTCCTTGAGCACGGTGATCCGGTCGCCGATCGCGCGGATCTCCTCCATGCGGTGCGAGATGTACACGATGGCGACGCCGGACGAGGTGAGCTCGTGCACCACCCGGAACAGGTTCTGCACCTCGTCGGAGTCCAGCACCGCGGAGGGCTCGTCCATGACGATGACGCGGGCGTCGTGCGACAGCGCCCGGGCCATCGAGACGATCTGCTGCGCCGCCGCGGGCAGGCCGCCGACCTCGCGGCCGGGGGCGATCTCGGGGTGCCCGAGGCGGGCGAGGATCTCGCGGGTGCGCCGGTGCGCCTCCCGGCGGCGGGACACCCCGCCGGTGGACAGCTCGTGCCCGAGGAACACGTTCTCCGCGACGGTCAGACCCGGGACGACGTCGAGCTCCTGGTACATGGTCGCGACGCCGAGCCGCAGCGCGGCGACCGGGTGCGGGATGGTCACGGGCGCCCCGTCGACCAGCACCTCGCCCTCGGTGGGCTGGTGCGCGCCGGCCAGGACCTTGATGAGCGTCGACTTGCCGGCGCCGTTCTGCCCGAGCAGGCAGTGCACCTCGCCGGGGAGGACGTCGAGGTCGACGCCGTCCAGCGCCCGTGCGCCGGGGAACTGCTTGACGATGCCGCGCATCTGGAGCAGCGGCCGGGGGTCCTCGTTGACCATGCGGCCGAACGTAGACCGGACTTTCGTCGGGCGTCAATCATAAGTGTCACGTCATCCGTCAGAGTTATCGAACCGTGACCGACACAAGTCCGGGTACTTCGTGGTTCACTAAGCGCCATGCAGGACGTGGTGAGGCTCCCCCAGCGGCACGCGGGCGCCGGCGAGCTGTTCCAGCTGCTCCGCGACGGCGTCCCCCGCACGCGCGCCGACCTGGCCGCGAGCACCGGCCAGGCCCGGTCCACGATCACCACGCGCGTCGACCAGCTGCTCGCCGCCGGCCTGATCGCCCCCGCCGGTGAGGCGTCCTCGACCGGCGGCCGGCCGCCCACCACGTTCGCCTTCCGGCCGGACGCGCGCCTCGTGCTCGCCGTCGACCTCGGCGCCACGCACGCCCGGCTCGCCGTGACCGACCTGGCCTCCACCGTGCTCGCCGAGGCCGAGGCGCCGCTCGCCATCGCCGCCGGGCCGGAGGTCGTCCTGGACTGGGTCGTGGAGCACGGGCGCGAGCTGCTCGCGTCCACCGGGCGGCCCCTGCGCGACCTCGCCTCGGTCGGCGTCGGCCTGCCCGGCCCCGTCGAGCACTCCACCGGCCGCCCGATCAACCCGCCGATCATGCCCGCCTGGGACGACGTGGACGTGCGCGGCCTCCTCGCCGCCCGGCTCGGCGCCGAGGTGCTGGTCGACAACGACGTGAACCTCATGGCGCTCGGCGAGCATCGCACCGCCTGGCCCGACGTCGACGACATGCTGTTCGTCAAGGTCGCCACCGGCATCGGCTCCGGGATCATCTCCGACGGCCGCCTGCGCCGCGGGGCCCAGGGCGCCGCCGGGGACATCGGGCACATCGCCGTCCCGGGCGCCGCCGACGTGCCGTGCCGCTGCGGCAACCTCGGCTGCCTCGAGGCCGTCGCCAGCGGCCGCGCGCTCGCCGAGACGCTCACCGCGACCGGGCTGCCCGCCGCGAACGGCGCGGACGTCGTCGCCCTGGTCCGCTCCGGCGACCTCGCCGCGGGCCGCGCCGTGCGGCAGGCCGGGCGGGAGATCGGCTCGGTGCTCGCCGCGTGCGTCAGCCTGCTCAACCCGTCGCTCGTCGTCATCGGCGGGGTCGTGGCCGAGGCGGGCGAGCACCTCATCGCCGGCATCCGCGAGGTCGTCTACCAGCGGTCGCTGCCGCTGGCGACGCAGCACCTGCGCATCGTCACGTCGCAGGCGCGGTCGCAGGTCGGCATCCTCGGGGCGTCCGCGATGGCGGTGGACCACGTGCTCTCGCCGGGGGCGATCGACGCGCTGCTCGAGGCGCAGATCGCCTGAGGGTGCCGGCCGGGCGGGGTCAGCTCGTCGGGTTCAGCTCGGGCGCGTCCGGCGGCGCC
This sequence comes from Cellulomonas hominis, assembly GCF_014201095.1. Lineage (NCBI taxonomy): Bacteria > Bacillati > Actinomycetota > Actinomycetes > Micrococcales > Cellulomonadaceae > Cellulomonas > Cellulomonas hominis. The sequence goes on from NZ_JACHDN010000001.1 coordinate 4,272,540, forward strand.
GTGACGAGGCGGACGACCCCCGGACCCGCGAGGGCGACCTGCCCGCGCAGGCGGCTGCCGACGAGCTCCCCGGCCGGCAGCTCCGCGCGGCGCGCCCGCACGACCAGCGACCGGTCCGCCCCGACCTGCCCCGACACCAGGTCCGGGTACCCCTCGACCGGGCCCGCCTCCGCCACGTCGAGCACGAGCTCGACGAGGACCTCGTCGACGTCGCGCTGCCCCTCGACGACCGCGACGACCGCGGTCCGGTTCTCCACCACGGCGACCATGTCAGTCCGCCTTCCCCGCGAGGTACCGCACCAGGGCCCGAGCGATCGGCTGGCCCGTGTGCGACTCGTAGTAGCTGAACCCGGGCATCGGGTTCACCTCGAAGCACACCCAACCACCCCCGGTCGTGCGGCGGAGGTCGACCCCGGCCAGCGGCAGGTCCAGCGACGCGGCCAGCGCCACGCACCGGGCGGCGACGTCGTCCGGAACCTCCGTCGCGGTGAGGCGGGCGTCGAGACCCTCTCGGCCGGCGTACCGGTAGTCGACCGCGTCGCTCGCCACCTCCGTGGCGAAGGTCTCGGCGCCCACCACGTGCACCCGCACGTCCGTCCCCGGCACCAGCGCCTGGAACTGCGTCGGCAGCGCCCGGACCCGGTCGAGCCGGCGCAGGTCCGGCCCCTCCAGCGACCGGACGACGGACCGGATGCCGGAGACCGACTTGTAGACGACCTCCCCGTGCTCGGCGACGAACGCCCGGACCTCCGCGGGGTCGTCGGTGACGAGCGTCTCGGGGACCGCGAGGCCCGCCGCCGCGATCCGCTGCGCCTGGTACGGCTTCGAGGAGTTCGAGTGCATGGCCGACACCCGCGACGCGACCCGGGCCGCCGTCCCCTCGGCCCAGCCGCACACCAGGTCGACCAGCGCCCGCCCCCGCTCGGCGTCCCGGGGGTCGGTGCCGGCGGCGGGCGACAGCGGACGGGCGTACAGGCCGGTGACGTCGTCCAGCGGCGTCCGCGCGCCGCCGACCTCGACGAACGCCCCCGGGCCGAGCCGGACGTCGGGCAGCGGCTTCGCGAGCTGGTCGAGCAGGACGTGCGCGACGCCGAGCTCGAGCGCCGCGTCGACCACGAGGCGCACCGCCGGGTCGTCGCCGTGGCCGAGGACGAGGATCACGGCGCCGCTCCCGCCAGGACCGCCGCCGCGGCGCGCACCTCCGCGGCGTCCGCGAGCACCGCGTCCGGGTCGGCCCCGACGACCCCGCCGCGCGCGTCGAGCAGGACGGTGAGCACCCGGCACCCGGCCGCGGCCGCCAGGCGGCGCGCGCCCGCCGCCTGATCCGGGTCGCGGGCGCCCAGCACCGCGGGCCCGGCCACCAGCAGCCGGTCCGCCGGCGGGCCGGTGTCGGTCAGCGGCCGGCGGGCGTCCCACGGGTGCCCGCGCCAGCCGTCCACCAGCCGGGCCGACGTCGCCACCACCGGGTCGGGCGCGTCCAGGCCCACGGACCGGGCGACGGCCCGCCACCGCCACGCCGACCACGCCGGGCCGGCCGCCCCGTCGCCGTCCGGCGCGTTCACGGCGCGGCCGTCCAGGCCCGCCAGCCAGCTGACGACGAGCGCGTGCAGCTCCGCGGCGGCGTAGTCCCGGTCCCGGCGGGACGCCCCGCGCAACGCCGCGGGGGTGCCGGGCTCCGTGCGGCACCAGACCAGGTCGAGGTCCTCGTCGGCGAGGGTCACCGGGCCGCGCGGACCGGGCACCGTCAGCCGGGTGCGCGCCCGGCCGTCCGGGGCCACCCGGTGCGACCAGCGGGCGCGGGCGAGCAGCGGCGCGGGCAGCCACCGGACGTCCGACCCCGCGCGGGCGGCGACGCGCGCTGCCGCCCGCGCGCCGGCGTCCGCCGCGTCGGCCACGACGAGGACGCGCACTACTGCGCCCGGGTGTCGAACTCGCGCTTGGCGGTCGCGTCGCCCGCGGCCATCCGCTCGACCAGGGCCGCGTCGTCGGGCTCGCCCCCGGGGGCGCCGTGCAGCTCGGGCCGCAGGTCCTCCGGGATGAACGGCTCGGCGCCCGCCTCCTCGGCCCCGCCCTCCGCCTCGGCGGCGCCGTAGACGGCCTCCTCGAGAGCGGCGAGGCGCGCCTCGACGTCGCCGCCGCCCGGGCCCTGCGGGGCGCCGAGACCGGGCCGCTCGAAGGGCCGCTCGAACGGGCGCTCGAACGGGCGCTCCGCCGCGACGTCCTTGAGGTACTCGTACCGGTCCTTGACGTCCTTGAGCTCCTTCGCCCGCTCCTTCACGAGCTCCTTGGCCCGCTCCTTGCGGAGCTCCTTGCTCAGCTCCTTCTTGAGCTCCTTCCGCAGCTCCTTCGCGGTCTCCTTCTTGATCTCCTTGCGGGTGTCCTTCACGTCCTTGAGGACCGTCTTGCAGGTGACGCGGACCGTCGCCGTCATCGACGCGCCGGACGCCGAGACCGAGGACAGCGCGACGCAGGTGTCGGCGTTCGCGTACGACTTCGTGCTCGGCGTCGTGCTGCCGTCCACCGACGTCTTCCCGGCCGACCCCGGGAACGGGTCGCCGGCGTCGCCGCGGTTGTGGTCGAGCTCGAGGTCGCGGTTCCCGTCCGCCTGGAGCAGAGCCACCTTGTAGTGGTTCTCGTCGGTGTTGCCCGCCTGGTTCTCGTCGATGTGCCAGAGCAGCAGGCCGTTGCCCGGCAGCGCCGCGTCGTACCCGGTCTGCTGCCGGTTCTCCAGCAGGAAGTACTCCGGCCCGGACGTGCCGTCCTTCCACAGCCGGAAGACGCCGTGCCCGGTCTCGACCTGCGGCACCGTCAGCGTCCCGTTCGCGCTCACGACCGTCGTCGTCACCCAGCCCTGGTTGACCTTGCACCACGCGCTCGGGTGCGCGGGCTGCTCGCCGCCGCCGTTCCAGGTGCCGCCGGCCATCAGGCACCAGTTGCCGATGCCCTCGGACGAGTAGTCCGTGTCGTAGAGGTCCGGCAGGCCGAACAGCAGGTGCCCGAGCTCGTGCGCGGACACGCCGATCTTCGCGTCCTCCGGGATGGTCAGGTAGCCGTAGATCTTCGTCGAGTCGGCGGTGTACGCGCTGCTCAGGGTCGACTTGTGCGACCAGATGTCGCCGAGCGCGCCCGTGACCTCGGCGCCGGGGCCGGCGTGCACCACGATGAACGCGTCGACGAACCCGTTGCCGTCGTTGTCGTAGGGCGAGAAGTCCACGGCCGCGTTCGCGGAGACCGCCGCGTCCCGCGCGAGCTGCGGCGACCGGAACGCCGTGCCGTTGAGCCCGATCCCCGAGCCGTTGTTCGCGTACCACCCGAGTGTCTGCGGCATCCGGTACGGACCGACGACGACGCCGTCCAGCGTGATCAGCCCGTTGCTGACCTCGGTGTAGTACTCCTTGACGCTGCCGTGCGGCAGCACGCCGGTGGAGAAGAACAGCTTCTCGAGGTCCGCGGTGGACTTCGTCATGTGCTTGTCCGAGAAGTCCACGAGCACGACGGCCACGCGGACCCGGCCGCGCAGCGGCGCCCGGTCCAGGGCCGCGCGCGCGATCAGCTGCACGGGCGTGCCCACCGGGAACTCCTCCGGCGGCACGATCACGCCGTCGTTGAACCCCAGGCGGCGCGGCTCGCGCGGCAGCCGCAGGTGCGGGCCGTCGCCGAGCCCGCCCTGCACCTCGGCGAGCCGCTCGTTCCACTGGTCGAGGAGCTCCGGGCTGGCCTGGACCGCGCACGTCTGCGTGCGCTGGTCCGCCGTCCACGCGGCACGGATTCCACTGCTCATGGGCTCGTCCCTTCGTCGCCCGGCCGCCGGAGGGCGGCGCGGGTCCCCCGGGGGCCGGTGCGGACGCCGGCCGGGCAGCCGGGCGCCGGTGCGGGCGCGGGCCACCGGACGCAGGTCGGCGGTGGCGCGACACCAGGGGCGGCCCGGTGCCCCCGTCCCGCCGCCCTCGTCGAACGCTCACCGACGAGCGTCCTCCCGTGCGGCCCCGGGCGTCGCCACCTCCTGCGGGTAGTCGGCCCGCGGGAGGGGGATCAGCCCCGCGCCGGCGCGCCGACCGCGTCGAGGAGCCGGCGCCGGAGGTCGTTCGAGCGCGCGGCGTAGCCCCGCTGCCGCCGCACGTACTCCGCCTTGCCCTCGGGGGTCTCGATCGCGACGGGCTCGAGCCCGTACGCGGCGACGTCGTAGGGCGACGCCTGCATGTCCGTGTACCGGATCTCCCGGGCGAGCTCGAAGGAGTCGAGCAGGAGGTCCCCCGGCACGAGGGGGCCGAGCTTCAGCGCCCACTTGTAGCAGTCCATCGCCGCGTGCAGGCAGCCCGGCTGCTCCATGGCGACCTGCGTCTCCCGGGTCGGCTGCAGCGCGTTGCGGGGCGCCGCCTCGGGGGTGAAGAACCGGAACGCGTCGATGTGCGTGCACCGGATCCGGTGCCCCTCGACGACCGCGTCGGTGCCGTCCTCCCCGAGCCGCAGCGGCAGGGCGTGCCGGTGCTCGCCCGCGCGCTGCCGGTAGACCATCGCCCACTCGTGCAGACCGAAGCAGCCCGTCGCGGCGGGGCGGGCGGCGGTCGCGGCCAGGAGGGTCCGCACGTACCGGACGGTGTCGCCGCGGTCGGCGAGGAACGCGGGCACGTCGAGCGCGACCGTCCCGTCGGCCGCGGTGCGGTACCAGCGCCACGCGGCCTGCGGGGCGGGGCCGTCGTCGCCGGGCGCGAGGGCCGTTCCGGCGCCGGGGTGCCAGCGGCGCAGCTGCGCGGGCGTGGCCGGGTAGTACTCGAAGAGGAAGTCCTCGACCGCGTGCCGCTCGCCGCGGGCGCGCCGCTCCCGGTGCCCCGCGGTGAGGGCGTCCGCGCGCTCGGCGTGGGCGGCGGCCCGGGCGCGCCAGGCCGGAGCGCCGAGCGGGGCCGGGGCCTCGGGAGCCTCGGGAGCGGTCGCGGTCATGCCGTCCAGGGTAGGTTCCGCGCGCGCCGCAGCCGTCCCGCGGCCGCGGCGCGGCCCGGCCCCGGCACGGTCAGCACCGCGAGGCCCGCGACGACCAGCGCGGCGCCCGCCCAGCCCGCGGCGGGCAGCCGCTCCCCCACGACCAGCACCGCGAGCACCGCCGCCACCGCGGGCTCCAGCAGGGTCAGCGTGGTCGCCGTGCTCGCCGCGACCCGGGCGAGCCCCCAGCCGAACAGCACGTACCCGGCGAACATCGGCACCAGTGCCATGTACGTCCCGACGGCGGCGTTCCCCCACGACGCGAGCAGCGGCGCGCCGGTCGCGGCGAGCACCGGCAGCAGCAGCACCCCGCCCGCGCCGAACACGGCGCCCATCGCCGCCCGGGACGGCACGCCGCCGGCCATGAGCCGCGCGGCGACCCAGGAGTAGAGCGCGTAGGTCGCGCCGGCGACGAGGCCGAGCGCCACGCCCACCGCACCGGCGCCCGTCCCCCCAGCCCCGCCGGCCGCCTGCGCCCCGCAGAGCAGCGCCACGCCCGCCAGGCCGACGGTCGCGGCCGCCAGCCAGCGCCGGGACAGCCGGCGGCCGTCCACCGCGCGTTCCACCAGGGCCGCCGCCAGCGGCGCCGAACCGAGCGACACGACGGTGCCGACCGCCACGCCCGCGAGGTGCATCGAGGAGTAGAACGCCAGCGGGTAGACCGCGACCGCGACCGCCCCCAGCAGCACGAGCCCGCACCGCCGGCCGAGCGCCGCGCGGTGGTCCCGCAGCAGCCGGTGCGCCGTCGCCGCCTGCAGCAGACCCCCGAGGCCCATCGCCGCGGCGCCGATCGCGAGCGGCCCGACGTCCGGGGCGAACGTCGCGGCCGTGCCGGTGGTGCCCCACAGCACCGCCGCGGCGAGCACCGCGAGCGTCCGCGCCGTCACGCGGCGCCCAGCAGCCCGGCGGCGAGGGCGCGCGCCCGGTGCAGCAGCCGGTCGTCGCCCTCGAGCCCGGCGCGGGCCATCGAGCCCTCCAGCAGGAACGCGAGGTGCCGGGCGAGGTCCGCGACGCGGTCCGGCTGGTCGGGCCACAGGTCGCGCAGGTGCCCGGCGACGATCCCCTCGACCTCCTCCTTGTGCGCCCGCACGACCGCACGCCCCGGGTCGCCCGCGGGCAGCTCGGCGGCGGCGTTGAGCAGGCCGCAGCCGCGGAAGCCGCGCACGTAGCCGGCGCGCGCGTGGTCGGCGTAGGCGTCGAACACGGCGAGCACCCGGTCCCGGGGGTCGGCGTCCGGGCCGGTCGCCGCGAGGCGGGCGCGGTAGAGGTCGAGCCACTCCGCGTGCCGCGCCGCCAGGTAGGCGGCGACCAGGTCGGCCTTCGAGGCGAAGTTGTTGTACAGGCTCATCTTCGCGACGCCCGCGTCCGCGGTCAGGGTGTCGATCCCCGTCGCGGCGATGCCGTCCGCGTAGAACCGCTCCGCGGCGACGGCCAGCAGCCGCTCCCGCGCCGGTCGCCGGCGCGCTCCGCCGTCCGCCATGGCGTCTCCCTGGGTGCTCGACGAGTTGCTCAACTGGGTAGACCTGTCTACCCAGCCAGATCATTGCACGGCGTCGGCGTACGTGTCCACCACCGACACGTCGAGGGCGAAGTCCACCGGCGTGTCCCCGAACAGCAGCCGCCCCGCCTCGACCGCCGACTCCCGCACCGCCTGGGCGACCTCGTCCGCGACCTCCACCGGCGCGTGCACCATGAGCTCGTCGTGCAGGAAGAACACGAGGTGCGGCCGCCCCGGCATCGCGAGCAGCCGCCGGCGCAGCACCGCCATCCAGCACAGCGCCCACTCCGCGGCGGTGCCCTGCACGACGAAGTTCCGGGTGAACCGGCCCCAGTCCCGCGCCCGGCGGCGGGCGTCCCGGGCGTCCTCGGGCGCCGCGCCCTCCGCCGACGCCGCCTGCCGCGCCGCCAGCCACGCGGCGCCCGGCCGGGGCGAGGACCGGCCCAGCCACGTCGTCACCTGCTCGCCGCGCTCCCCCGCCCGGGCGGCCTCCTCCACCAGCGCCACCGCCCGCGGGTAGGCCCGGGCGAGCTGCGGCATGAGCACCGCGCTCGCGCCGGTCGTCGCCCCGTAGATCGCGCCGAGCATCGCGTACTTCGCCTGCTTGCGGTCCTCGACGATGCCGGCGGCGACGACGCCCGCGTACAGGTCGGCGTGCCGGCCCGCCGCGGCCATCGCCCCGTCCGCCGACATCGCGGCGAGCACGCGGGGCTCGAGCTGGGCGGCGTCGGCCACGACCAGCAGCCACCCGGGGTCGGAGCGCACCGCGGCACGGATGCCGGTCGGCAGCTGCAGCGCGCCGCCGCCGCTGCTCGCCCACCGGCCGGTGACCACACCGCCGGGCACGTAGTCCGGCCGGAACCGGCCGTCGCGCACCCAGCGGTCCATCCACGCCCAGCCGTTCGCGGACAGCAGCCGGGCGAGCTTCTTGTACTCCAGCAGCGGCTCGCGGACCGGGTGGTCGAGCGCCCGGATCTCCCACGTGCGCGTGGACGACACGTCCAGCCCGGCCGCCCGCAGGGCGCGCAGCAGCTCCGGCTGCGAGTCGGGGTTGAGCCCCGGCCGGTCGAGCGCCGCGGCCACCTGCTCCGCCAGCCCGGCGAGGCGCTCCGGCCGGGCGCCGTCGTGCGGACGCGGGCCCAGCAGCTCGGTGAGCAGGGCGTCGTGCACGTCGCTGCGCCACGGCAGCCCGTCGTGCCGCATCTCCGCGGCCACCAGCGCCCCGACCGACTCCGCCGCGAGGAGCAGCCGCAGGCGGCCGTCGTCGCCCGCCTCCTCCAGGGCCGCGAGCTGGCGGCGCAGCTCGGCCGGCACGTCGGGCGCGGCGTCCGGGACCGCCGCGGCCAGGTCGTCGAACAGGGTGGCGTCGTCCGGCTCGTGCGGCCCCGCGGCGGGCGCCGCCCGGTCCCACGGACCCTCGGGGGCCCGCGCCACGGCCGTACCCGCGCACCGGGTGCTGCGCCGCAGGATCACGTGGCTGAGCCGCAGGTCGTGCGCCCGCTCGACGCGCACGCCGGCGGCCAGCAGGTCGGGGTACCAGTGCTCCGTGTCGTCCCACACCCAGCGCGGCCGGTCCGCCTCGCGCGCCGCCACCGCCGCGGGCAGGTCCTCCCCCGCGACGCGCTCCGGCGGCCCCACCTGGCCCGCCAGTGCGGCGTCGACGTCCCGCACCTCGCGCAGCACCGCACCGCCCGGACGGTCCGGGTCGACGGCGACGAGGACGAACGGCACGCCCTCATTGTGGCGCCCGGGCCCGACACCCCGGCGCGGCACGTCCTACGCTGGGCCGATGACCGAGCAGGCGAACGGCCCCGCGGGCCTCCCGGAGCAGGAGACGATCCTGCTCGCGGCCTTCGAAGGCTGGAACGACGCCGGGTCCGCCGCCAGCCAGGCCCTGGAGCACCTGCACGAGGCCTGGCACGCCGAGCAGGTCGACGAGCTGGACCCGGAGGAGTACCACGACTTCCAGGTGAACCGGCCGGTGATCGGCGCCGGGGCGGACGGCCGCCGGGAGATCACCTGGCCGACCACCGCCGTGGCCGTCGCGACCACCCCGCAGGCCCGCCGGCAGGTCGTCCTCGTGCACGGCATCGAGCCCTCCATGCGCTGGCGGCGGTACTGCGGCGAGCTCCTCGACATCGCCGAGGGCCTGCGCGCCACCACCGTCGTCACGCTCGGCGCGCTGCTCGCGGACGTCCCGCACACCCGGCCGATCCCGGTGACCGCCACCAGCGAGGACCCGGCCGTCCGCGAGGCCCTCGACGTCGAGAGCAACTCGTACGAGGGCCCGACCGGCATCGTCGGGGTCCTGCAGCACGAGGCCGCCGCCCGCGGGATGCGCACCGTCTCCCTGTGGGCCGCCGTCCCGCACTACGTCGCGCACCCGCCGTCGCCCAAGGCGACCCTCGCGCTGCTGCACCGCATCGAGGCCCTCACCGGCGAGCCGATCCCGCTGGGCGACCTGCCGGAGGACGCGGCCGCCTGGCAGGACGGCGTCGACGAGCTCGCGAGCGAGGACTCGGAGATCGCCGAGTACGTCCGCCAGCTCGAGGAGGCGAAGGACACCGCCGAGCTCCCGGAGGCCAGCGGCGAGGCGATCGCCCAGGAGTTCGAGCGCTACCTGCGCCGGCGGGACAAGGGCATCGGGGGCTGACCCGGCGCCGTCGGCGGCGCGTCGGCCGCGGGGGCCCGTCCCCAGCCGGGCCGTTGGTCCCGCGTCGATGCGCGATCTCCACGGTGGCATGTCGGGACGACGCCCAAGGGAAGGGACCACCGTGCGCCTGCAGCTGACGATCCTCGCCACGACCCGGTTCGACGCGATGCGCCGGTTCTACCGCGGCCTCACCGGCTGGCCCGCGACGGCCGACGCCCCGAACTACCTCGAGCTGCGCCCCGAGCCGGGCGCCCCCGGCCTGGCGGTGTACGAGCTCGGGTCGTTCCTGCGGAACCTCGACGGGCCGACGCCGCCCGCCGCCGCGCACGGCACCCAGCGGACCACCGAGCTGTACCTCGGCGTCGACGACCTCCCCGCCGCGACCGCCCTCGCCCGCGACCTCGGCGGCACGCCGCTCGGCGGCCCCGAGCCGCGGGGCTGGGGCGACGTCGTGCAGTACGTCCTCGACCCGGACGGCAACGTGTGCGCCCTGGCGCGGCCGGCGGACGGCTGAGCCGCGCGGGTCCTGTGCGCGTCCTGTGCGCACGCCCGCGAACCTCCCCCGCGCGGTGCCGGCCCTGGCTACGGTCCGGGTCATGTCGCACCTCCTGGGTCCCGGCCGCGCCGCCGGCGCCGTCGCCGCCGCGCTGACCGCGGTCGCCCTGCTGCTGGCGGGGTGCACCGACCCGGGCCCGGGTGCCGCGGCCCCGCCGACTCTGGTCGAGGAGGTCGCCGCGATCCCGGGGGTCAGCGAGGCCACGCCGACCGCGGACGGGGGCCTCGACGTCCGCACCGACGTCGCCACGGCCCGGGAGTTCCGGGACGTCGGCCGGGCCGTCGCCGCGGCGCTGCCCGACCGCCCCCGCGCCGGGGCGCGGGTCTGGCAGCCGGAGCGCACCGGCCTGCCCGCGCTGGCCGCCGAGCTCGACGACCGGGACGACGCCGCCCTCGTGCTCCGGACGGTCGCGGACCTCGCGGCCCTCCCGGGGGTGACGGACGTGCAGGCGACGCCGGACTCCGCGAGCGGCACGGTCGCGACCGCGGACGACCTCCCCGGCCTGGCCGCGGCGACCACCGGGCTGCCGTTCACGAGCGTGGTGCTGGGCACCGTGGACCAGCGGATCACCACGATGGTCGGCCCCGGGGTCCTCGACGACGCGCTGGCCCGGGTCCTCGTGGGCGTCGCGGGCCGGCCGGGCGTCACCTCGCTGCTCCTCGACACCCGCGCCGCCACCGACGGCACGCCGGAGGCCTGGCTGCGCGTGCAGGTCCAGGGCGACGACACGGTCACCGGCCTCGCGCGCGAGCTGGGCGCGACGCCGTGGCCCGCGGAGCGGCCGCCGGTGCACGTGGTCGTCGCGTCGTCGTTCCGCGAGCAGGGCGGGATGCTCGGCGTGCCGGAGCCGGACGCCCCGGCCGCCGATCCCGCCACCGCGCAGCCCGGCGCCCCCGGCTGCGCCGCGCTCTAGGTGGCCGTCGCCGGGTTCGACGCCGCCCTGGGCAGCCGCTACCTGCTGCTGCGCGCCACCAACGCCACCCCGGACCCGTGCGTCGTCGAGGGGCGCCCCGAGGTCGGGTTCCTCCGGGCGTCCGGCACGCTCGTGCCCGACGTCGAGACCGGCACCCCCACCGGGACACCGGCCCCGGATGCCCTGGTGGTCGGCCCCGGCGGCACGGTGTCCGCGCAGCTCCGGTGGGGGGCGATGTCGACCTCGCAGGACCCGGACGTCACCGTCGCCCTGCTGGTCACGCCGGTCCCCGGTGCCGCGGCGGTGCGGCTGGACGCGCCCGAGGGCGGCATCGACGTGCTGGCCGGCGCCGCGGTGGAGGTCGGCGCCTGGCAGCGCGCCGTCGAGGGCTGGGGCGGCTAGAGCCGGACCCCGAGCAGCGCGTTCACGGCTCGGGCGATGACACCGGGCGCGCCCTGCTCGTCCTCGGCGCCCGCCAGCGCGGCCTCGGCCCAGGCGTCCACGGCCCGCAGCGCGCGCGGCGCGTCGAGGTCGTCGGCGACGGCCGCGCGGATCTCCGCCAGCGTCGCGTCCGCCGCCGGCCCGCCGTTCCCGGACACCGCCGAGCGCCACCGGTCCAGCCGGGCCCGGGCGGCGTCCAGCACCGCGTCGGTCCACTCCCAGTCGGACGCGTAGTGGTGGTCGAGGATCGCCAGGCGCACCGCCATGGCGTCCACCCCGTCGGCCCGCAGCTGCGAGACGAGCACCAGGTTGCCCAGGGACTTGCTCATCTTCTCGCCGTGCAGCCCCACCATGCCGGTGTGCACGTGCGTGCGGGCGCCCTCGCCGTCGTCGAGCAGCCGCGCGTGCGACGTGCTCATCTCGTGGTGCGGGAACCGCAGGTCGGAGCCGCCGCCCTGCACGTCGAACGGCAGGCCGATGCCGTCGCGGGCGATCACCGCGCACTCGATGTGCCAGCCGGGGCGCCCGGGGCCGAGGTCGCCGCCGTCCCAGCAGGGCTCCCCCGGGCGGGCCGCGCGCCAGAGCAGCGGGTCGAGGGCGTCGCGCTTGCCCGGTCGCTCGGGGTCGCCGCCGCGCTCGCCGAACAGCTTGAGCATGTCGGGGCGCGAGAGGCGGGCGACCTCGCCGAACGCCGGGTCGGCGGACACCGCCGCGTACACGTCGCCGGCGCCCTGGCCGTGGGCGTCGGGCACCCCGACCACGTACGCGGAACCGTCCGCGACCATCGCCTCGACCGCCGCCACGACGGCCGGCACGGCCTCGACCGCGCCGGTGTACACGTCCGGCGGCACGACGCCGAGCGCCGTCATGTCCTCGAGGTACAGGGCGGTCTGGTCCGCGGCGAGCTCGCGCCAGTCGACGCCGGTGGCCTCCGCGCGCTCCAGCAGCGGGTCGTCCACGTCGGTGACGTTCGAGGCGTAGCGGACGCGCTTGCCCTCGTCGAGCCAGCCGCGCACCAGCAGGTCGAACGCCACGTAGGTCGCGGCGTGCCCCATGTGGGTCGCGTCGTAGGGCGTGATGCCGCAGACGTACACCGTGGCGTCCGGCCCCGGGCCGGCGACGACGAGGTCGCCCGTCGTCGTGTCCCGGACGCGCACGGGACCCCCCTGGCCGGGGAGCTGCGGGATCTGCGGGGCGGGCCAGGTGAGCACGGCCTAGAGCGTAATCGCCCCGCCGCGGCCCCGCCGACCGCGTCCGGCCCCGCGCGGGCCCGGCGGCGCGTCGCGCGGCCCGGCGAGCCGCTGGCCGGGGAGAATGCGCGGAATGGAACACGCCTGGGTGCACGGGGACGACGGCTGGACGGCGACGGCGCCGGACGGGCTGCTGGGGCTGCTCGCGGCCCCCGAGCCGCCCGCCGCGTGGGTGCACGTCGACTCCCTCGACGCGCTCGCCGACGCCGCCCGCCAGGCCGGCGTCCCGGAGTCCGTGGTCCGGCGGTCGGTGGCCGGCGGCGGGGTGCGCGAGCCGCGGCACCCGCAGCTCCGCCGGCTGCCCGGCGGCGGCCGCTACCTGGTCAGCCCCACGCTCACGTACGACGCCGCCACCCGCGACGTGCGCACCGGCCTGTGGGCCGCGCTCGTCGTCGACGAGGTCACCCTCACCGCCGAGGAGGGCCCCGGCGCGCTGCTCGACGACGTCCTGGAGCACCTCGGCGACGCCGAGCACCTCCCCCAGGACCGCGGCAGCCACGTGTTCGCCGCGGTGCTCATGTCGCTGGTGCGCCGCGCCGGGGACGTCGAGGCCGGCATCGGGGAGGCGGTCGCCGACGTCGAGCAGGTCGTGTTCACCCCGGACGCGGGCGACCCGGCCGAGGTCGTCTACGACCTCAAGCGCGAGATCGCCGAGGCCCGGCGCGCGCTCGTCCCGCTGCTCGCCGCGTTCCCCGAGCTCGTCGCGGAGCAGGAGGACAGCCGCCGCGAGACCCGCACGATGCGGTGGATGCGCCGCCTCGACGCCGTGCTGACCAAGGTGGACCGGCACCTCGACGCCCACGACGACCTGCTCGGGGACATGCTCAACGTGCACCTGTCCCGGGTGTCCGTGCGGCAGAACGAGGACATGCGGAAGATCTCCGCGTGGGCGGCGATCATCGCGGTGCCGACGCTCATCGCCGGCGTGTACGGGATGAACTTCGACCACATGCCGGAGCTGCACTGGCTCGTGGGGTACCCCGCGGCGCTGCTCCTGATGGGCGGCGCGGCGTTCTGGCTGTTCCGGCTCTTCAAGCGCTCCGGGTGGCTGTAGCGCCTACGCTGGCCCCGTGCGCCGACCCGTCCTCTGGCTCCTGCTGCTCGCGGTCGTCCTGATCGCGCTGTCGCAGACGGATGCCGGCGGCGGTCTCGCTGTGGTGCTCTGGATCGGCGCGCTGCTCGCCCTGCTGACCGCGCTGGCGATCGAGGTCCGCGACCTGCGGGCGGCCCGCGGCCGGGCGCGGCGCGACCGCGGCTGACCGGCCCGTCGCGGTCAGGCCCCCGCGAGCGGGTGCAGCACCCCGGTGACGAGCAGCAGCGCGACGACGACCGCGAGCCCGATCCGGTAGACGACGAACGGCCGGTAGGAGTACGTCGACACGATCTTGAGGAACCCGATGATCACGACGTACCCGACGACGAACGCCACGAGCGTCGCGATGAGCGTCACGCCGAGGCCGGGCGTCCCGGCGCTGCCGAAGTCCCCGACCGACGACGCGAGCTGGTACAGCCCGGAGCCGAGCACGGCGGGGATGGCGAGCAGGAACGAGTACCGCGCGGCGGCCTCGCGGGTGTAGCCCATGAGCAGGCCCGCCGTGATCGTGCCGCCCGACCGGGACACGCCCGGGATGAGCGCCATGGCCTGCGCGAGGCCGAAGTACACCGCGTGCCGCGGCGTGAGGTCGCCGAGCGGCTTGGACTTCCGGCCCCGGCGGTCGGCCCAGTCCAGGACGAGCGCGAAGCCCGCCAGGGTCAGCACGATGAGCCAGAGGTTCCGGAACGGCTGCTCGATGGCGTCCTGGAACAGCAGGCCGAGCACCACGATGGGCACCGAGCCGAGCGCGATGAACCAGGCCATCCGCGCGTCCGGGTCGGGCGCTGCGCCGGGGGGCGCGCCGAGGCGGGACCGCCAGTCGGGTCCGAGGTCGCCGCGCACCGCCCGCCACCAGTGCGTGCAGATCCGGGCGATGTCGCGCCGGAAGTACAGCAGCACCGCGGTCTCGGTCCCGATCTGGGTGATCGCCGTGAACGCCGCGCCGGGGTCCCCGGAGCCGATCAGCTCGCCCACGATCCGCAGGTGCGCGGAGGACGAGACGGGCAGGAACTCGGTCAGACCCTGCACGAGGCCGAGGACGATCGCCTCCCAGACGCTCATCCGACGGTCCCGATCTCTCGACGCGCAGCCACGAGGCGCCACGATAGCCGCTGACCTGCTCGTGCCCCGTTACCCTCGCTGGCATGGAACAGCGCCAGCTCGGACGGACCGGCCTGCGGGTCTCCCACCTCGGCCTCGGGACGCTGACCTGGAGCCGCGACACCGAGGCCCACGACGCCGCCGAGCAGCTGCGCGACTTCGCCGACGCGGGCGGCACGCTCGTCGACACCTCGGCGTCCTACGCGGACGGCGGCGCGGAGGAGCTGCTGGGGTCGCTGCTCGGCACCGTGGTCCCCCGCGACGAGCTCGTGCTGTGCACCAAGGCCGGCGTGCGGCGCACGCCGGAGGGCGGCGTGGTGGACGCCTCGCGAGGCGCGCTGCTCGACACGCTGGACGCCTCGCTGCGCCGGCTGGGCACGGACCACGTCGACCTGTGGCTGGTGCAGACCCCCGACCCGCGGACGCCGCTCGCCGAGACGGTCAGCGCGCTGCGCCGGGCCGTGGACTCGGGGCGCGCCCGCTACGTCGGGCTGTCGAACCACGCCGGCTGGCAGGTCGCCCGCGCGGCGACGCTCCTCGGCGAGGACCCGGGGCTCGCCGCGGTCGAGGCGGAGTACTCGCTGCTCCAGCGCGGCATCGAGCGCGAGGTGCTGCCCGCGGCGGCCGACCTCGGCATCGGCGTGCTCGCCTGGTCCCCGCTGGGCCGCGGCGTGCTGACCGGCAAGTACCGCCGGACGGTCCCGGCCGACTCGCGCGCCGCGTCGCCGCACCTGGCCGGGTTCGTCGAGCCCTACCTCGGTTCGGTGGCCGCCGCCGTCGTGGAGGCCGTGGTCACCGCCGCCGACGGGCTCGGGCGCGCGCCGCTGGAGGTCGCCCTCGCCTGGCTGCGGGTGCGCGCCCAGGTCGCGTCGGCGGTCGTCGGCGCGCGGACGCCGGCGCAGCTGCGGGCCACGCTCGCGGCCGAGGACGTCGAGCTCCCGCCGGAGATCCTGCGGGCGCTCGACGAGGTCAGCGCGCCGGCGCTGGGCTACCCCGAACGGCGCTGAGCGGCCCCGCACCGGCGGCGTCAGCGGGCGAGGTCGTCCTCGTCCGCCTCGGGCAGGTCGTCGAGGTCGTAGTCGTCCGCCTCGGCGTCCTCGTCCTCCTCGTCCTCCTCGTCGTCCTCCGCGAGGTAGAACGGCGTGGCCTCCCCGTGCACGGTGCCCAGCGCGTCGTCGTACACCTCGAACGCGTCCGCGAGCACGTCGTACGCGTCGTCGACGGCCGGGTCGTCCTCGCCGCGCCGGGTGGACACGGCGGTGTAGTGCGCCTCGAGCGCAGCGATGAGGCGGTCCAGTGCCGCGCGCGGGTCGATAGCCATGCGATGACCGTAGCGCCGCACCAGGCACAATGGCACCACGACGTCACCGGAAGGCGGTGGGCATGGCCACCACGGCTGCGGGCGGGGACCCGCTGGACACGCCGGGGAACCGCGCGAGCGCGGCCCGGCAGTACGAGTACCGCGTCGTGACGATCCCGCGGACGACGAGCCGCACCGACGCACGGCGCCTGCTCACGGACGAGGCCGAGCACGGCCGCTGGGAGCTCGCGCGGACGCTGCTCTACTCGGGCGGCGAGCGGAAGGTGTGGCTCCGGCGCCGGATCATCCGGGTCCGGTCCACGCTCGGGGCGTTCGGGGACTGAGCCGGCGCGCGCGGCTCAGGCCTCGCGCAGCAGACCGTCCAGCACCCGCACGCCGAACCGCAGGGAGTCCGCCGGCACGCGCTCGTCCACGCCGTGGAACAGCGCGGTGAAGTCGAGGTCGGCGGGCAGCCGCAGCGGGGCGAACCCGTAGCCGGCGATGCCGAGGCGTGCGAGCGACTTGTTGTCCGTGCCCGCGGACAGCATGTACGGCAGCACGACCGCCCCCGGGTCCTGCGCGCGCAGGACGTCGGTCATCGTGTCGACCAGCGCCCCGGTCGCGGGGACCTCCAGGCCGATGTCCAGGTGCTCGGGCTCGACGCGCACGTGCGGGCCGGCGAGCTCCCGGACCGTCGCGAGGACGTCCTCGTGGTCGCCCGGCAGCGGGCGGACGTCGACGGTCGCGGTGGCCCGGCCGGGGATGACGTTCGTCTTGTAGCCGGCGTGCAGCTGCGTCGGGTTCGCGAGCGTGCGGATCGAGGAGCCGACGAACCGGCGGGCCGGGCCGAGCGCGCCGATCAGCCGGTCGATGGCCAGCGGGTCGTCCACGTCGAGCGGCAGGCCGGTGAGGTCGGCGACGCCCTCGAGCAGCGCGAGGACGGTCGGGGTGAGCCGCGTGTCCCACTGGTAGGCGCCGATCCGGGCGATGGCCCCGGCCAGCTCGGTGACGGCGTTGTCCGGGTTGACGGCCGAGCCGTGCCCCGCGGTGCCGTCCGCGACCAGGCGCAGCCAGGCGATGCCCTTCTCGGCGGTCTGCAGCAGGTAGGCGCGGCGGCCCTGCACGTCCACGGAGAAGCCGCCGACCTCGGAGACCGCCTCGGTCGCACCCTCGAACAGCTCGGGCCGGTGGTCGACGGCGTAGCGGGCGCCGTACCGGCCGCCGGCCTCCTCGTCCGCGAACATCGCGACGACGACGTCCCGGGCGGGCCGGCGCCCCTCGCGGACCATCTGGCGGACGACCGCCAGGATCATCGCGTCCATGCCCTTCATGTCCACGGCCCCGCGGCCCCAGACCATGCCGTCGAACTCCTCGCCGGCGAACGGGTCGACCTTCCAGTCCTTCGCCTCGGCGGGGACGACGTCGGTGTGGCCGTGCAGCACCAGCGCGGGGCGGCTGCGGTCGCTGCCCTCCAGGCGCACGACCACGTTCGCGCGACCCGGGGCGGACTCGAACAGCTCGGGCTCCAGGCCGACCTCGTGCAGCAGCGTCATGACGTGCTCGGCGGCGGACCGCTCCCCCGGGCCCGAGCCGTCGCCGTAGTTCGAGGTGTCGAACCGGATGAGGTCCTGGGCGATCCGCACGACCTCCGCCTCGGCCGCCGTCGTGTCGTGCGGCGGGACGTCGGTGCTGGCGGGAGGCGCGGGGGTCATGCGGTCCACGGTACCGGCCGCGACCCCCGCGCCCCCGGGATCAGGACGCGTCGAGGCCGCGGCGCGCCAGGAGCGGGGCGATCTCCGGGTCGCGGCCGCGCAGGTCGCGGAACGCGGCCATCGGGTCGACCGAGCCGCCGCGGGACAGCAGCCGCGCCCGGAACGTGTCGCCGTTCTCCCGCCGCAGCCCGCCGTTCTCCGCGAACCACGTCACCGTGTCGGCGTCCAGCACCTCGGACCAGATGTACGAGTAGTACCCGGCCGAGTAGCCGCCGCCGAACACGTGGTTGAAGTACGTCGTCCGGTACCGCGGCGGCACCGGCGCGAACGCGATGCCCGCGGCCTCCAGCGCGGCGGCCTCGAACGGCTCGACGGCGTCGACGTCCGCCGGCACCTCCTCGGGCGCGAGCCGGTACCAGGCCTGGTCCAGCAGCGCCGCGGCGAGGTACTCGGTCGTGGCGAAGCCCTCGCCGTCCTGCCGGGCCGCGATCAGCGTGTCGACCCACTCCTGCGGCATCGGCTCGCCGGTCACGTGGTGCACGGCGTACGCGCGCAGGATCGACGGCTCCCACGCCCACATCTCGTTGACCTGCGACGGGTACTCCACGAAGTCCCGCGGCACCTCGGTCCCGGACTGCGACGGGTACCTCACCGCCGAGAACAGCCCGTGCAGCGCGTGGCCGAACTCGTGGAACAGCGTGATGACCTCGTCCCACGTCAGCAGCGTCGGGGAGCCCGCGGGCGGCTTCGGGATGTTGAGGTTGTTCACCACGACCGGCGCCTCGTCGAGCAGCGTCGACTGGTCGACCAGGTTGTTCATCCACGCGCCGCCGCGCTTGGAGTCGCGGGTCCAGTAGTCGCCGAGGAACAGCCCGAGGCCGGAGCCGTCGGCGTCGGCGACCTCGAACACCCGCACGTCGGGGTGGTAGCCGGTGAGGTCGGGGCGCTCGGTGAAGGTCAGGCCGTACAGCTCGTGCGCGGCCCGGAACACCCCCTCGTGCAGCACCCGGTCGAGCTCGAGGTACGGGCGCAGCAGCGCGTCGTCCAGGGAGCGGCGCTCCTTGCGGACCTGCTCGGCGTAGTACGCCCAGTCCCAGGCCTCCAGCGTGGCGCCGGGCACGTCGCGGCGCAGCGCCTCCTCCAGGTCGGCGGCCTCGGCGCGGGCGTTCGCGACGGCCGCGGGGGCGAGCCGGCCGAGCATGTCGGCGACGGCCTCCGGGGTCTTCGCGGTGGCGTCCTCGGCGATGTACGCGGCGTGGTGCGGGTAGCCGAGCAGCCGGGCGCGCTCCGCCCGCAGCCGGGCGAGCGCCAGCAGGGTGGCCCGGGTGTCGTGCTCGCCGCCCCGGCCGCCGCGCGCGACGGACGCGCGGTGCACGCGCTCGCGCACGGCGCGGTCGGTGAGCTGGGCCAGGGCGGGCTGCTGGGTCGGCAGGACGAGGTCGACCAGCCAGGCGCCCGCGTGCCCGCGCCGCGCGGCGGCCTCGGCGGCGGCCGCGCGCGCGTCCTCCGGCAGCCCGGCGAGCTCGGCCTCGTCGGTCAGCAGCACCGCGGAGTCGTTGGTCTCCGCGAGCAGCAGGCGCCCGAACACGGTCTCCAGGCGGGTGATCTCGGCGTTCAGCTCGCGCAGCCGGGTCTGCGCGGCGTCGTCCAGGCGGACGCCGGCGCGCACGAACGCGGTGTGCTGGCGGTGCAGCAGCCACGCGGTGTCCGGGGCGAGGTCGAGGTCGCCGGCCGCGTGCGCGGCGTGCAGCGCCTCGACGCGGGCGAACAGCCGGCGGTCGAGGTAGATCGCGTCGTGGTGGGCCGCCAGCAGCGGGGCGACCTCCTCCTCGAGCTCCTCCAGCGCGGGGGTGGAGTCGGACGAGGACTGGTTGAAGAACACGGTCCCCGCGCGGTGCAGCAGCCGGCCCGAGCGCTCGAGGGCGTCGAGGGTGTTCGCCACCGTGGGCGCGTCCGCCGAGGCGGCGATCGCCTCGACCTCGGCGCGCTGCTCGGCCATGCCGGCGAGCAGGGCCGGCCGGAAGTGCTCCGGGCGGATCCGGGTGAAGTCGGGCAGGCCGTAGGGCAGCGGGGACGGTGCGGCGAACGGGTTGTCCGCGTCGAGCGTGGCAGTCATCCCGCCATCTTGGCCCGGTCGCCGCCCGGGGACGGGTTCCGGGGCTGCGCGCCGGGCGTGTCGGACCGCAGCAGCGTGCCCAGCCATTCGTCCCGCCGGACGCCGCGCTGGACGCCGCCGCCGCGCACCTCGCCCTCGACCCGGAACCCCGCGCGCTCCGCCACGGCGCGCGACGGCAGGTTGCCGACGTACGCGCGCCACGACAGCCGGTCCAGGCCGAGCCGGCCGAACGCCGCGTCCACGACCAGCGCGACGGCGCGGGACATCAGCCCCTGCCCGCGGCGGTCGGGCGCGAGCCAGTAGCCGATCTCCGCGGAGCCGGCGCCCTCCATCGCGAGCCCGACCATGCCCACGAGCTCGCCGTCGACCCGGACCGCCCAGTTGAGGCTGCTGCCCGCGGCCCACCCGTCGGCGACCATCCCGGAGACGAAGCCCTCGCCGTCCGCCCGCGCGTACGGGCTCGGCACGGTGGTCCACTCCTGGATCGCCGGGTCCTGGCAGAGCGCGGTGATCCTGTCGACGTCGGTGGGGCCGGGGACGCGCAGCAGCACCACCCCGTCGGTCAGCTCGAAGGGTTCCATCGCCCCACTGTGCCAGCGGGCCGACGCCCGCGTCGCGCGCATTTCCGCAGGTCGCGGCGGCCTCACCCGACCAGCGCAGCGGCGCCCGACCGCACCGGCAGGCCGTGGGCGGCGCCGACGCCCGCGTGGTAGAGGTCGCCCGCGTGGGTGGACAGGCCGCCGGCCAGCGCCGGGTCGTGCGCCAGCGCGTCGCGCCAGCCGCGGTCCGCCAGCGCGGTCAGGTACGGCAGCGTGGCGTTGGTCAGCGCCCGCGTCGACGTCACCGGCACGGCGCCGGGCATGTTCGCCACGCAGTAGAAGGTCGACCCGTGCACGGAGAACGTCGGGGCGTCGTGCGTGGTCGGGCGGGTCGAGGCGAAGCAGCCGCCCTGGTCCACCGCCACGTCGACCAGCACGGACCCCGGGCGCATCGCCGCGACCATCTCGTCGGTGACGAGCTTCGGCGCGCGGGCGCCCGGGACGAGCACCGCGCCGACGACGAGGTCCGCGTCCGCGACCTCCTCCGCGACGGCCAGGGCCGACGACGCGAGGGTGCGCACCCGGCCGCCGAAGGCGGTGTCGAGCTCCCGCAGCCGCGGCACGGACAGGTCCAGGACGGTGACGTCGGCACGCATGCCCAGGGCGATCTCGGCGGCGTGCTGCCCGGCGACGCCGCCGCCGATCACCACGACCTTGCCCGGCGCCACGCCCGGCACGCCGCCGAGCAGCCGGCCCGACCCGCCCGCGCTCCGCATCAGGTGGTAGGCGCCCACCTGCGTCGCGAGCCGGCCGGCGACCTCGCTCATCGGCGCGAGCAGCGGCAGCGACCCGTCCGGGAGCTGCACCGTCTCGTAGGCGACCGCCGTCACGCCGGACGCGAGCAGCGCCTCGGTCTGCGGCCGGTCCGCCGCGAGGTGCAGGTACGTGAACAGCAGCAGGTCCGGGCGCAGGAAGCCGTACTCGGACGGCACCGGCTCCTTGACCTTGCAGACGAGCTCCGCCGAGGCCCACACCTCGGCGGCGGTCGGCACGATGCGGGCGCCGACGGCGGCGTAGTCGGCGTCGGCGATGGCCGAGCCCGTCCCGGCGCCGGCCTGGACCAGCACCTCGTGCCCGCGGGCGACGAGCTGGTGCACCCCGGCGGGGGTGATGGCGACGCGGTACTCGTGGTTCTTGACCTCGGCGGGGATCCCGACCCTCATGACGACGCCTCCGGGCTCGTGCGGTGCCGCGGGACCGGTCGGTCCTGCGCGGGGACCAGACTGAACTTCTCGGTGTGACAGGCGGGTAACGATGCGTGTCGCTTCGTTACGCTGAGCCTATGACCGAACATCCTGCGGCGCCCGGTGCGACGTCCGTCACACCGGCGAACGATCTTCGGCTGGACCGCGTGGACCGCCGGCTGATCCGGCTGCTGCAGCAGGACGGGCGGATGGCGAACAACGCGCTCGCCGCCGCCGCGGGCATCGCGCCGTCCACCTGCCTCGCGCGGGTGCGGGCGCTGCGGGCGGCCGGGGTGATCCGCGGGTTCCACGCCGACGTCGACCCGCAGGCGCTCGGGCGCGGGCTGCGAGCCATGGTCGCGGTCCGGATGGCCGCCGGGTCGCGGGCGGCCCTGGAGCCGTTCGCCCGGTCGGTCGCGGCGCTGCCCGAGGTGCTCGACGTGTACTTCCTCGCGGGGGCCGACGACTTCCTGCTGCACGTGGCCGTGCGGGACACCGACGAGCTCCGGCGCTTCGTCGTCGAGCGCCTCAGCGACCGGCCGGACGTGGCGACGACCGAGACGTCCCTGGTGTTCGAGCACCTGCGCGGGTCCGTCGGGGACTGAGCCCGGCTCAGCGCGCGGCACCGTCCCGCACGGCCGCCCAGTCCCGCGCCCGCCGCAGCGTCGCGTCCACGGCCGGCGGGCGGGCCCCGTGGTGCCACAGCCACAGCGCCGCCTCGACCGACCGCGCCAGCGCCCACCCCGCGGCGGCGGCGGCGTCCACCCCGGCCCGCCCGGCCACCAGCCGTGTCCGGTCCCCCAGCGCCCGCACCGGGTCCGGCGCCCGCCAGGGGGCGCCCACCTGCTCGAGCAGCGACCACGGGTCGTAGGCCGGGTCGCCGCGCAGCGCCTTGGGGTCGATCGCCACCCAGCCGTCGGGCCCGCGCAGCAGGTTCCCGGGGTTGAGGTCGCCGTGCAGGACGACCGCCCGGCCCGCCGCGGGCGCCTCCAGGACCCCGAGCGCGGCGCGCAGCAGGCCGGGGTCGAGCCGGAGCCCGGCGCAGGCGGCCCGGTCCGCACGCTCCCGCACGAGCACGGCCCAGCGCCCGACGACGTCCGCGAGGGCGGGCAGTCCCGCCGGCGCGGGGGCGGCGTGCAGCGCGCGCAGGACGTCGGCGCCCGCCGCCAGCCGTGCCGCGACCGGGGTCCGCGCGGCGCGCATCGGCGTCCCGGGGCGCACCCGGTCGAGCAGCAGCGCCCAGTCCTCCGCGTGCGCGTCCACCAGCCGCGCCGCGCCGCGCCCGTGCCACGCGCGCAGCACCGCGGCCTCGTCGCGCGCCTCGTCGTGCGGGAACGACACCTTGAGCACGAGGTCGGCGCCGCCCGGACCCCGGACGGGCGCGCACCAGGACGCCGACCCGGAGGCGAACGGCTCCCCCGCCACCAGGTCCCAGCGGCGCAGCGCCCGGGCGACGAGGTCCGGCACCCGGCCGAGCCACGCCGCACCCTCGGGGGTCCGCCCGGCCCCGGACCGCAGCGCCGCGGGCAGCGCCACCGCGCCCGCGCGGCGCGCCGCACGCGCGGGTGACGCGCCGCGGCTCCCGGCCGGTCCAGACTCGGAGGTCACGGCCGACAGGCTAGGCGAGGGGGCGGTCGCATGGAGACGTTCCGCAAGCAGCGCGCGGGGGCGCCGCCGGGGTTCTTCGCGTGCGAGGCGGCGGGGCTGCGCTGGCTGGCCGTGCGCGGGGGCGCGCCGGTCGCCGCCGTGCTGGACGTGGGAGCGGACCACCTCGACGTCGAGCGGCTGGCCGAGGTGCCGCCGACGCGGCGCGCCGCCCGGGAGCTCGGGGCGCGGCTGGCCGTGACGCACGACGCCGGGGCGCCCGCCTTCGGCGCGCCACCCGCCGGCTGGGAGGGCGACGGGTTCTTCGGCCCGCTCGACCAGCCGGTGCCCATGCCCGCCGGCGACCACGACCGCTGGGGCGCGTTCCTCGCGGACTGCCGCATCGACCCGCTGGCCCGGGCGGCGGAGCGCCGGCACGCGCTCGGCCCGGACGACCTGGCGCTGCTGGGCCGGCTCGCGGACGTGCTGCGCCGCGGCGACCTGGACGACGACGAGCCACCCGCCCGGCTGCACGGCGACCTCTGGTCCGGCAACGTGCTCTGGTCGCCCGCGGGGGCCACGCTGATCGACCCCGCCGCGCACGGCGGGCACCGGGAGACCGACCTGGCGATGCTCGCGCTGTTCGGCTGCCCGCACCTGCCCGACCTGCTCGACGCCTACCAGGAGGTGCACCCCCTGCGCCGCGGCTGGCAGCACCGGGTGGCGCTGCACCAGGTGTACCCGGTGGGCATGCACGCCGTGCTGTTCGGCGGCGGGTACGCCGCGCAGCTGCGCCGGCTGGTCGCGCCGTACGTGTGAGGCCCCGGGCACCACGACGGCCCCCGGGGGGAACGTTCCCCCGGGGGCCGTCGGCGCCAGGTGGCAGCATCCGTACGCCACCGTCCGTCGCGCCCGCTTGTCCTTCTCCCGCGCGACCTGATCCGTCCCGGCCTCGTTGAGGACCGTCGGTGACGAGCCACCCGTCCCGCGTCCGTCCACCCCTCACCAGGGGCGCGTGCTCCGCGTCCGGGCCGGTCCTCTCCGCGACGGGATGCTGCCACCGCCGCGCGGACCGGGAGACCTCAGTCTCGCCCGGTACAGCGCGTCGGGTCCAGCGGTTATTCCCGGGTCAGGAGATCGGGTCGGTCGTCATCCGCACGGTGAGGGTGACGGTGTCGCCCGCCTCGAGGGTGCCCGACGTCGGGTCCTGCGTGACGACGACCCACGCGGTCGGGTCGTCGATCGCGCGGCCCTGGCCCAGGGCGTCCGCGACCTCGACCTCGAGGCCACGGGCCTCCAGGGTCTCCTGCGCGGTGGCGAGCAGCAGGTTGGTCTGGTCGATGACCTGGACCTCGCCGGTGACCTCGGTGCTCGCGGCGGACTCGCTCGCGGCGTCGGTGGTCTCGGCGTCGTCGGAGCTGCCCGAGCAGGCGGCGAGCAGGGCGACCGTCGCGACGGCGGCGGCGGCCACGCCCAGCGTGCGCGTGGACGATCGACCGGCACGGGCGATGGACATGTTCATCGGGGGGCCCTCCTGGGCTGTGCTGTGTGCTTCCTCGGCCGCGTCCCCGGGGGCGCCGGGTCCGCGGAGGGGCGGCGACGCGTGCCCGGCGCTGCGACGGAGCGGCAGGCCGGCACGACGGTCGAGCTCCCGCCGGGTCGTCCGGCGGGGCGACGCACCCTCGGCGCTCACCCTACGCCTGTCGGACGACAGGTTTCGTCCTCATTTCGGACGTCTGTGTCTCACGGGCGGCCGGCGGCGCCGCTGCTCAGGCCGCCGTGAAGCGCGCGCCGTAGTGGTCGAAGGTCGCCGGCAGCGGGTCGCGCGCGAGGTACCGGGCGCGGGCGTACCCGAGGTCGAGCTCCGCGAGCCGGGCCAGCAGGCGGCCGGCGACGAGCAGCACCACGTTGCGCCCCGGGCAGGACACCGGCCCGCCGCTGAACGGGACCAGGCCCCAGTCCGCGTCCGCGCGGCCGTCCAGCCACGCCTCCGGCGCGAAGGAGTCGGCGAAGCCGATCCGCGCGGCGTCCCGGTGGAAGAACGCGCTGACGACGGCGAACCCGGTGCCGGCGGGGAGCTCGCGCCCGCCCCACGTCGTCGGCGCGGTCGCGTCGCGCAGGACCACCAGCGTCGTCGGCCAGAGCCGGACCGACTCCAGGACGCTGCCGCGCGCGTACGGCTGCATCGCCGCCCCGGACGCCGCCTCGGCCCGCAGCCGGTCGCGCACCCCCGGCCGGGACGCCGCGACCGCCAGCGCCCGGACCACCGCGGCCCCGGCGGCGTCGAACGCGAACAGCCACTGCGGCACCTGCCCGGCGGGGTCGACGCCCGTCGCCGTGCCGGCCGCCGCGGCGTGCGCGACCAGGGAACCGGGCTCGGCGCGGGCGACGTGGTCGTGCAGCCGGGCGGCGAGCTCCTCGCGCAGGTGCGGGCGGCGCGGGCGCAGGAAGGCCCAGTTGGCGTCGTGCCGCAGGGTCCACAGGAGGTCGGTGACCCGCTCGTCGTCGCGCGCGCCGGCGCCGAGCACCACGGACCGCACCACCCGCCAGAACGCCGGGGCGAACGCGTCCCAGTCGAGGACGCCGGTCCGCCGCACCTGCGCGGCGAGGGCGCCGGTCTCCCGGTCGACCGCGGCGAGCAGCGGCTCCGCGTCACGGTGCACCGGCTCCGCGGTGTCGAGCGCCCGCTCGTTCAGCGCCCGGCGCGGCGGCCGGTCCCCGGTCCGGGAGATCAGGACGGCGTCCGGCTCGAAGTGCCGCAGCGCCGCCCGCTTCTCCCGCGACGCCGGGCTGAACGGCTCCGGCGAGCCCGCGAGCAGGGCACCGACGTCGTCCGCGTGCAGCGGCAGCACCAGGCGCCGGGGCCCGATCCGGAGCACCACAGGAGCGCCGTCGTGCCGGCGGCGCAGGTCGGCGAGCAGCGCGCCCGCCGCCCGGTCCGTCTGACGGCGCTCCGCCCAGGCCGTCGCCCGCGGCCGGCGGACGATCGCCCCCTGCGCGACGAGCGGGGCGAGCACCCGCCCCGCGACGGCGGCGGTGCGGGCCGGGTCGAGGTCGACCGGGGTGCGGGGGCTGACGGCGGGCACGCGGCTCCTCAGGGGCTCTCGACGACCAGGTCGGGCTCGTCGGACTCGGACAGGGACAGGACGGCACCGACGACGCCCGGCACGGCCGTGACCTGGCGCTCCACGGCGGCCAGGACGTGCGCCGCGTCGTGCTCCGCGAGGTCGCCGGTGAGGTCGACGGCGCCGGTGACCAGGAGCTGCCGGGCGCCGACGACCTCCAGCCGCAGCTGGGTGACGCGCGCGATCTCCGGCATCGCGAGCAGGGCCCGGACCGCGGCGCGCTGCAGGTCGGGGTCGGCCGTCTCCCCCACCAGGAACCGGCGGTTGCGGTCGATGAGCAGCACCGCGACCACCGCGAGCAGCACGCCGACCAGGATCGAGCCGATCGCGTCGGGCACGGGCGACCCGGTGACCTGGTGCGCGGCGATCCCTGCGGTGGCGATGACGATCCCCACGAGCGCGGCGGCGTCCTCGAAGAACACCGCGCGCACGGTGGGGTCCGAGGTGGCGAGCACGTGCTCCCACAGGTCCTGGTCCCGGCGGGCCGCGCCCGAGCGCGCCTGCCGCCACGCCTGGAGGAACGACGTGCCCTCCAGCAGGAACGACACCCCGAGCACGACGTAGGCGACGACGAAGGACGAGGCCGGCTCGGGGTGCACGAGCTCCTGGATGCCGTGCGTGATGGACACCCCCGCCCCGACGGCGAACAGGCCGATCGCCGCGAACAGGGACCAGACGTACACCTCGCGGCCGTAGCCGAGCGGGTGCGAGCGGTCCGGCTCCCGGGCCGACCGGCGCTGGGCGACGAGCAGGAACACCTCGTTGCCGGTGTCCGCCCAGGAGTGCGCCGCCTCGGCGAGCATCGACGCCGCCCCGGTGAGCACCGCCGCCACCGTCTTCGCCACGGCGATCAGCGCGTTCGCGGCGAACGCGACGACGACCGTGAGCGTGCTCTCGGCGTGGGGGGTCCGGGTCCGGCCGTCGGGGGGCGCCGTGCTCGCGGTCTCGGTCACGGTCCCTGGCCTAGCTGTACTGACCAAGACCGTTGTTGACGTGAAGAGAGACCTCCGGGTCGAGTTGGAGCTGTCTAGGAACCGACTCTGACCAACGGAGGTCTCTCATGGCCCACGCTAACGCCCGGCTGACGCCTGCCGGCAGGTTGACCATGGTCCAGCGGATCGGCGCGGGGCGTCCGGTCGCGCACGTCGCTGCGGAGATGGGTGTGTCCAGCACGACCGCGTGGCGGTGGTGGCGCCGGTTCCAGGCCGAGGGGCCCGCCGGGCTCGTTGACCGGTCGAGCGTGGCCCGCAGCCATCCGCGTCGGACCAGCGCCTGCGTCGAGACCCGGGTGCGGATCGCCCGGATGCTGAGCCGTCGCGGGCCGGTCGCGATCGGGCGTCTAGTGGGGTTGCCGGCCTCGACCGTCGGGCGGATCCTGCACCGCCACCGGGTCCCGCGCCTGGCTGACTGCGACCCCGTGACCGGGCAGGTCATCCGGGCGACCCGCCGGTCGGCGAACCGCTACGAGCACCCGCACCCGGGGTCGTTGGTGCACATCGACGTCAAGAAGCTCGGGCGGATCCCCGACGGCGGTGGCTGGCGCGCCCACGGCCGCTCGGAGGAGGTCCGCGGCCGCGGGATCGGCTACGACTACGTCCACACCGCGATCGACGACCACTCCCGCCTGGCCTACGCCGAGATCCACCCCGACGAGAAGGGCGCGACCGCCGCGGGGTTCCTGGCGCGCGCCGCGGGGTTCTACGCAGATCACGGCGTCCGGGTCGAGCGGGTGATCAGCGACAACGCGTTCGCCTACCGCAACTCCCGCGTCTTCCACCAGACCGCGGCCGACCTGGGCATCGTGCAGAAGTTCATCCGCCCGCACTGCCCCTGGACCAACGGCAAGGTCGAGCGGCTGAACCGGACCCTGGCCACTGAGTGGGCCTACTCCCGCATCTGGTCATCCAACGCCGACCGCGCCGCAGCCTTGCCCGCCTGGCTCCAGCACTACAACCTGGAACGACCCCACCTCGGCATCGGCGGACTCACACCCATCGACCGCGTCAACAACGCAACGGGTCAGTACACCTAGCACAGGGGCGCGGGCCCCGCACGAGGGCCACCGCCCGCGACGGCGCCGCCGGGCCGCGTCTAGGCTCGTGGCGATGTCCGCTCCCGACCCCGCCGCCGCCCCGGTCCCCGAGCCCGCCCGGCCGTCACGGCTGCGCCGCTGGCTGCCGCGCGTGCTGCTCGGCCTGGCCGCGGTGCTCGTGTCGGTCTGGTTCGGCGTCACCACGGCGACGGCGGAGCTGAGCCTGGGCCCGCACGAGGCGCGGTACGACGTCACCACCGACGCGACCGTGACGCTCGACCTCGGCCCGTTCGGCACGCTGCAGATCGACTCCCCGCTGCCCGTCGGGCTGGGCGCGCGCGTGACGGTCGAGGAGATCCCCGCCGACGTCGACGCGCTGCACGGCATCGACACGCTCCAGGCGCTCACCGGGGACCTGAACTCGTACCTCCAGTTCTTCACCGGCCCGCAGGCCACCATCGAGGACGCGGCCCGGGCGCTCGTCGCCGACGCCGCCTGGCGGAGCCTCGCCGCGCTCGCCGTGCTCACCGGGGCGTGGTTCGCCGGGCGGGCGCTCCTCGGCGCCGCCCGGCGGCAGGAGCTGACCGCCCGGCTGGCGCCGCACACCCGGCAGATCGTCGCCGGCGGCGCCGCGGTCGTGCTCGTCGGGACGCTGGTGACCGCGAGCGAGGAGGACCGGGCGCGCGAGCGGGTGCAGGCGCAGCCGGCGTCGGCCGTGTTCGACGGCACCCCGCTCGAGGGGGCGCGGATCACCGGGCGGCTGGGCGGCATCGTCGACACCTACGGCGGGCTCGTGATCCGGGCGTACCAGGAGAACGAGGACTTCTACCGGCAGGCCGACGAGGCGCTGGTCGCGGCGTGGGGCGACTGGGAGGACCGGCGGGGGACGTTCGAGCCGGCGCCGGTCGCCGCGACCGGGCCGACCGCGGCGCCCACGCCGACGCCGCCGGACGGGGCCGGGACGGCGGACGAGCCGGCCGACGACCCGACCGCCACGGACTCGCCGAGCCCGACCGCGACCGAGGACGCCGAGCCGCTCACGTTCCTGCTCATCTCCGACCTGCACTGCAACGTCGGCATGGCCCCGCTCATCACCTCCATGGCCGAGATGTCGGGCGCGGTGGCCGTGCTCGACGCGGGCGACACCACGATGAACGGGACGTCGGTCGAGCAGTACTGCGTCAGCACGTTCGCCCGCGCGATCCCCGACGGCGTCGACCTCGTCACGGCGCCGGGCAACCACGACTCCGCGGAGACCACCGCGCAGTACGCGCGCGCGGGGGCGACGGTGCTCGACGGCGGCGTCATCGACGTGCACGGCCTCCGGCTGCTCGGCGACCACGACCCGAAGGCCACGCGGCTGATCGTCACGCAGACGCAGGACGAGTCCTACGCGGACGTCGGCACCCGGCTGTCGGAGGTCGCCTGCGACGACGGCGACGGGGTGGACCTGGTGATGTTCCACAACCCGCGCGTCGCCCCGACCCTGCTCGCGGACGGCTGCGTGCCCGCGCTGGTCTCCGGGCACATGCACACCCGGACCGACCCCGAGCAGATCGGCCAGGGCATCCGGTACATCTCGTCCTCGACCGCCGGCGCGCAGGAGAACGAGCCGCGGATCGGCCCGCTCAAGGGCACCGCCGAGATGACCCTCCTGCGCTGGGACCCGGACACCCGCCGGATCGTCGACTGGCAGCTGGTCGAGATCGGCACCGACGCGAGCGCGACCGTCCACGACCCCGAGCCCTGGCCGCTCGTGGTGCCGGAGCCGGACGCCGAGGCCGACGGGGACGGCGCGGGGACGCCGGACCCCGAGGTCACCGAGCCGCCCGCGGGCTGAGTGCCGCCCCGCAGCCGCGCCGCGCCGCCCGGCCGCCCGCGCCGTCCGCGCCCCGGCGACACATCCGTCCGCGACCTGAGACGCGGGGCGCTCCCCCGTGCCCCGCGGGCGGGCGCCGTGCCAGACTCGCCCCCATGACCGTCGCGCTCCCGCTGTGCCGCACCACGCGGCCCGCCTGCGCGCGTCCGCTCTGTCGGGCCTGACCGCCACCCCAGCCGTCAGCCAGCCGCGGGACCCCGCCGTCCCGCCCCGCCGCGCCCCGCGCCGGCGGACCGCCCGAGGAGCCCGTCGTGACCGTCCTGACCCCCGCCCCGCGCACCCGCACCGCCGCCCACCCGCGCACCGCACCCGCCGACCTGCCCGCCCCGCGGGACCTGCGCCGGTTCGAGGAGCTGCTCGCCACGCTGCCGCTCGCGCCGACCGTGCTCGTCGACCTGCCGGGGCGCCGCCTCGTGGTCGACGGCCGCGCCGTGGACCTCACCCGCCAGGAGTTCGACCTCGTCGCGTACCTGGCGCGGTCCGCCGGCCGGGTCGTCGGCCGGGACGAGCTGTACGCCGCCGCCTGGCGCAGCCAGGACCTCGCCGAGGGCACCCGCACGGTCGACGTGCACGTGCGCCGGGTCCGGGCGAAGTCCGGCGTGGACGGCCTGATCACGACCGTGCGGGGCGTCGGGTACCGCCTGAACGCGGTCGACGGGCTGCGCGTCCAGCCCTGAGCCGCCGGCGCTGCTGTGGCGCCGTCGCCCCGACGGGGTGACGCTGGCCGGGAGCAGCCGGGCCAGGACGCGCGCCCGGCGTCCCGGCCCGCCGCGCGCGGGCCCACCCCGCGCAGGAGGACACCGTGGCGGAGACGCACGACACCAGCACGGAGCGGACGGACGCGCCCTCCCCCGAGGACCCGCGCAAGCCGGACTCCCCCGACGACCTGACGAAGCGCTCCTGGAAGTACGTGGTGCGCACCACCGTGCGGGAGTTCCAGCACGACCAGTGCACCGACCTGGCGGCGGCGCTCACCTACTACGCGGTGCTCGCCCTGGCGCCGGCGCTGCTGGCGATCGTCTCCGTGCTGGGCCTGGTCGGGAACGGTCAGGACCTCGTGCAGCAGGTGGTCGACACGGTGCAGGACGTCGGCCCGGAGGACGCCGCCGAGACGATCGGGCCGATCCTGGACCGGATCCAGCAGAGCCCCGGCGCCGGCCTCACCTTCATCCTGTCCCTGGCGCTGGCGCTGTGGTCCGCCTCCGGGTACGTCGCCGCGTTCAGCCGCGGCATGAACCGGGTGTACGAGATCGACGAGGGCCGGCCGATCTGGAAGCTCCGCCCGGTGCTGCTCGTCGTCACGGTCGTGCTGGTGCTGTTCGCGGTGGCGGTCGTGGTCGCGCTGGTGGCCTCCGGCGGGCTGGCCCGGTCCATCGGGTCGGCGATCGGCCTGAGCGACACCGCCGTCACCGTGTGGAACATCGCGAAGTGGCCCGTGGTGCTGGTGCTGGTCGTGCTCGCGGTGGCGATCCTCTACTACTTCACGCCGAACGTGCGGCAGCCCAAGTTCCGGTGGATCAGCCCGGGCGCCGGCGTGGCCGTCGTCGTGTGGGTGCTGGCGTCGGCCGCCTTCGGGTTCTACGTGGCGAACTTCGGGAAGTACGAGAGCACGTACGGCTCGCTGGCCGGGATCATCATCCTGCTGCTGTGGCTCTGGCTGTCGAACCTCGCGCTGCTGTTCGGTGCCGAGCTCGACGCCGAGGTGGAGCGCGGGCGCGAGCTGCAGGGCGGCATCGAGGCCGAGCGGACCATCCAGCTCCCGCCGCGGGACACGCGCGCGAGCGACAAGCGCCGGGCCAAGGCCGAGGAGGACGTGCGGCGCGGCCGGGCGATCCGCGAGCAGCACCGCCGGCGGCCGCCGCGCTGAGCAGGCCGCGCGGCGGGCGGCCGCCCGGTCAGGGCACCGCGGCCGGGCCCGGCCGGGCGGTCCGCGCGAGGTCAGGTGCGGTCAGCCCGCCGACCGCGGGGACGCCCGCGTACTCCCAGTGCCACGGCTCGAGCGGCCCGGACCCGCCGGGGCCCATCGCCGCGGGGTGCACCCAGCCGTGCGCGGGGGCGTGCTCGCGCATCCAGAGGTACAGCGGCGAGTCGAACTGCCCGACCCCGCCGAACCCGCGGAAGTCGACGGCCACGCCCCAGCCGTGGTGCGAGCTGCCCGGCGTCGCCGCGAGCCCGCCCTTCGCGGCCTTGACCGCGACCTGCGCGGCGAACGTCCGGTAGGTGTCACCGACCGGGAGGTCGGTGCCGTGCTCCGCCCGGAAGTCGGCGTTCAGCCGGACCAGCGCGTCGACGGCGTCGCAGCGCAGCCGGGCGCCCGGCGCGAACGGCACGGGGCACAGCAGGTCGGGGGCGATCGTGCCGTCGGAGCGCAGCGGCCCGGACCGGACGGAGCCGGACGTGCGGGGCGCGCTGCCCGGCGCGGGGCCCGAGGCCAGCAGCGTCGCGGCGCTCAGCGCCTCGGTCGCGGCCTGCTCGACGGCGGCCAGCCCGGCGACGTCCAAATCGCGGTCGCTCGCGGCGGTCACGGGCGGCACGGCGCGCTCGACGAGCAGCGCGAGCCGGAACACCTCCGCCGCGCCGGCTCGCACCTCGGCCGCGGCCGCGACGCGCTCCCCGGCCGTGCCGCCGGCCGACGCGCCCAGGTCGGCGGCGCCCGCCCGCAGCCGGGCGACGGCCGCGTCGAGGTCGGCGAGCCCGGGCGGCGGCTCCGGGGCGATCCGCAGGGGGTCGGCCCCCGTCGCCGCCTGGAGCGCCGCGCCGGCGACCGCCCGGGTCTCGGCGACCGTCCGCTCGGCGTACACCGCGGACTCCGCGTCGCGGCGCGCGGCGTCGGCGGCACCGGGGTCCGCCGGGGCGGACGCGGTCGCGGCCGGGGCCCGGTCGTCCGCGGTCGTGACCGCCGGCCCGGCGCCCGTCGCCAGCACCGCCGCGACCGCGAGGACCGCCACCGCGCGCCCCGTCGCCCGGGCCCCGGCGGCCACGGGTCCGAGCCGCGCCCGCCCGCCCCGCCGGTGGCGGGGCCGACGCGACGGCCTCCGGTCCCTCATGGCGCTCCTGACGACGGCGCTGGTCCCGCACGGGCGCGGCTCCGGTCTGCGCCGGACCCGCGACGGCGACGGGGCCGCGCGCGGGGCCCCCGGCGCCTGAGCGGCGTCGGGACGCGTCCTCGCGTGGCACGCGCCGGGGTGCCGGACCTGGTCCGGCATCGCCACGGGCGCCCCGGCCTCCGCCGAGGCGTGCCGTCCTTCCACAGTAGGAAGGCCCCCGGGGGGTGTCAACGCGAACGCGTGACCTGGGTCACACCCTGACCAGGGGCGTCGCGACGTCGTCACAGGTCACGCAGGGCCCGCTCCGCGTCCTCCAGCCGCGCGTCGGCGCGTTCCGCCGCGCGGGCCGCGGCGGTGCGGGCCGAGCGGGCGTGCCGCAGCTCGACGCCCGTGGCCCGGGCGGACTGCTCGGCCTCCCCCAGGGCCTCGCGCAGCCGGGCGATCTCCGCGCGCGCCCGGTCCGCGGCCTCGGTCAGCTCCGCGAGCCGCGCCTCGGCGTCCGCCGCGCGGGCCTCCGCCGTCGCGCGGGCCTCCCGGCGCTCGTCGGCCTCCCGGCGCGCGAGGGCGACGTCCTCCTCGGCGGCGCGGCGGGCGGCGGCGCGGCGGGCCGCGCGCTCGGCCTCCCGGGCGGCGGCACCCTCGGCCTCGCGGGCGGCGGCACGCTCGGCCTCGCGGGCGGCGGCGCGCTCGGCGTCCCGGGCCGCACCGCGGTCCCCCCGGCCCGCGCCGGCGTCCTCCGCCACGCGCACCGCGCCCCGCCGGGTCCGCCCCGCGCCGCTCCGGCCGGGCACCGCCCGCACCCGGCCGGACGCCGGCTCGGGCTCCTCGGCCGTGAGGAGCCGCCCCCGGCGCCGGTGCGCCGGCCCGCCGGATACCTGGCGCGCGTCGTCCTCCCGGTCCGGCGCCACGGCGCGCAGCGGCGTCCGCCGGGCGGGCACCCCGGCGAGCGGCGGTGCGTCGGGGACCGCCACCGCGCCGTCGACGTCGACGGGCTCGAACCCGGAGGAGAAGAGGTCCCGGACGAGCAGGCCGGTCGCGACGGCGGCCGCCGCGTCCGGGTCGCCCATCGCGGCCCGGAGCGTCGCCTCGACCTGCCCGCGCACCGCGGCGCCGCCCCCGGCCCCGAGGCCCAGCGCCGCGTCGACGACCTCGGGCACCGCCCGCTGCTGCTCCGCGTGCAGGGCACGCAGGTCCGCCCCGGCGAGCGCCGCCTGCGCCTCGCGCAGCCGCACGCCGAGGTCGAGCAGCCGGCCCAGGTCCTCCGGGCGGCTGCGCACCAGCAGGTTCACGGAGCCCGCGGCGGCGGACGGCTTGCGCAGCGACCCGACGGCGGCGGCGAGGTCCTTGTCCCCCGCGGCCCGGGCGGCGCGCACCGCGGCGGTGCGGGCGGCGGTGAACTCCGCGGGCGGCACCCCGTACAGGTCGGCCGCCACCTCGGTCAGGTCCGGCACCGCGGCCTCCTCTCCGTCCCGCCCACTGTGCCGGACGCCACCGCCCGCGGCCACACCGCGAGGGCCCCGCGCACCGGTAGCCTCGGCGCGGACCTCGCGGGAAGGACGGTGCCCCTGTGCCGGGCGGATTCGAGATCGGCCACGACGGGCCGACGGCGGTGGTCGTGGGCGTCGACGGGTCGGACCCGTCGATGCGCGCGGCGGCGTACGCCGCAGGCGTGTGCCGGCGCCAGCGCAGCCGCCTGGTGGCGGTGTACGTGCGGGAGCCCGCGGGCGGGTTGTCCTCGATGATGGACAGCACCGGCCAGAGCCGCGCGGCCGCGCTCCAGCACCAGGACGACACCGAGCGCCTCCTGCGGGCGCAGCTCGGGCTCGCGGAGGCCGAGGGGATCCGCGCGGAGCTGCTGGTGCGCAGCGGCGACCCGTACCAGGAGCTGTCGTCGGTTGCGCACGAGGTGCGGGCCGACTCCGTGGTCGTGGGGTCCTCCACGAGCATCGGGCACCGGATCGCCGGGTCGCTGGCCGTGCGACTGGTCCGCAACGCGCGGTGGCCGGTCACCGTCGTCCCCTGACCCCCGCTCAGCCCGCGTCGCGCAGCAGCCCCGACTCCCACGCGACCGCGGTGTCGAGCGTGACGTACCCGCGGTCGGCGAAGAACACGGTGACCCGGTCCTCCTCGACGACGGAGACCTGACCGGCCCCGAACTCCGCGTGCTCGACGGCCTGCCCGGGCCGCAGCGGCGCGTCCTCGACCTCGACGGAGGTCCCGGCGTCGCAGGAGTCGCACGCCCCGCACGGGCGCGGGTGCCGCTCGCCGAGCAGCTCGAGCAGCAGCCGGCGGCGGCAGTCGGTGGTGTCGGCGTAGGTCCGGACCACCTCGACGCGCGACCGCTCGATCGCCCGGCGCTCCTCCTGGCGCTCCGCGGCGGTGCGCGCGGCCTGCGCGGCGGTGGTGCCGGTGGCGCGCAGGCCGCCGTCGTCGGTGCGCTCCACGGCGCCGGCGTCCAGCAGCACCCCGAGCGCGCGGGACACGGTCCGCGCCGCGAGACCGCTGGCCGCGACGAGCGCCTGCTGGTCGGGGGCGCCGTCCCGCACGGCGTCCAGCACGGCGCCGAGCGTCCCGCGCCGCGGCACGCCGCCGGAGCGCAGGTACTGGTTGAGGCCGAAGTCGTCGGGCCGGACGACCAGCACCGCCCGCGCGGGCTCCCCGTCGCGGCCCGCCCGCCCGACCTCCTGGTAGTAGGCGTCCAGCGACGTCGGCGGCCCGGCGTGCACGACGAACCGCACGTCCGCCCGGTCGACGCCCATCCCGAAGGCGCTGGTGGCGACGACGAGGTCGCGTCGACCGCCGAGGAAGGCCCGCTCGACCTCCGCCCGCTCGCCCGCCGGGAGCCCCGCGTGGTACCCCAGGGCCGACCGGCCCGCCGCCGCGAGGGCCGCGACGAGGTCGGCCACGTGCGAGCGGGTCCGCGCGTACACCAGCCCGGCGCCGTCGAGGCCGGCGACCACCTCCACCACCCGGTCGTCCCGCTCGCGGGGCGTGGCGGCGTGGTGCGCGCCGAGCCAGATGTTCGGCCGGTCGGCGTCGTGGACGAGGACGCGCGGGTCGGACATGCCCAGCCGCTCGACGATCTCCTGCCGCACCTGCGGCGACGCCGTCGCGGTCAGCGCCAGCACCCGCGGCCCGCCGAGCCGCCGCACCGTCCCGGCGACGTGCACGTAGTCCGGGCGGAAGTCGTGCCCCCACTCGCTGACGCAGTGCGCCTCGTCCACGACGACCAGGCCCACGGGCGCGCGGTCCAGCGCCTCGGCGACGGGCCGGCGCACGAGCTGCTCCGGCCCGAGCACCAGGACGTCGAGGTCGCCCGCCGCCGCGCGGTCCAGCGCGTC
Organism: Cellulomonas hominis; assembly: GCF_014201095.1. NCBI lineage: Bacteria > Bacillati > Actinomycetota > Actinomycetes > Micrococcales > Cellulomonadaceae > Cellulomonas > Cellulomonas hominis. The sequence goes on from NZ_JACHDN010000001.1 coordinate 4,308,941, forward strand.
CCGCTGGGCGCGCGCCCCGCGGGCCGAGCTGACCGCCTCGGCGCGCAGCCCGGCCTCCCGCAGCCCGGCGACCTGGTCCCGCTGCAGGGCGAGCAGCGGCGAGACCACCACCGTGAGCCGCCCGCTCAGCAGAGTGGCGATGGCGTAGACCGCCGTCTTGCCGGCACCGGAGCGCGCGACCAGGAGCGTGTCGCGGTCCCGGAGCCCGTCGAGCGCGTCGCGCTGCGCCTCCCGGAGCGTGGTGCCGGCGCCGAGCACCCGGCGGACGGCGTCGTCCAGCCCCGGCGGTGGGCCGCCGGTCGCGTCGCGTCCCGCCACCCTCAGCGTCCGCTGCGGTTCAGGCCGATGAAGAACGCGAGGCCGCTGCTGGCGATGCCGGCCGTGAACAGGGCGATCGACTCCTCGGTGGCACCGAGCGCCATCAGCGCGAAGCCGCCCAGGAAGAGCAGCATGCAGAGGCCGAACAGCGCGATGCGCCCCGGGGCCGGCGGCGGCGGCTGCTCCTCGGTGACGGGGACGCGCTCCAGCTCCTCGGCTCGGTACTCGGACACGGCGGACCTCCGGTGACGGGCGCCGGTCAGCGGCGCGGCTGGCTGGGGTTGGTGGGCACGCCGTGCGACGGCGGGTTCTGCGCGGGGCCGGTGGTCTGCGGCGACACGGCGCTGCCGCCCGACGGCGGCGGGGCGGCCTCGGCCGCGGGCGCGGTCGCGTCGCCGCCGGACGGGCGCTGGCCTTCCGCGAGGTCGAGGAGCCGGTGGTCGAGGATCTGCAGCACCGCCGGGCGGTTCGCGTGCGCCTCCTCGTAGCGGCGCAGGACGTCCAGGTCCTCCGCCTCGAGGCTGCGGATCCGGTGCCCGAGGGACCCGACCGGCAGGTGGTCGTAGTCGGGCACGGGCAGCTCGTCGCGCGTCACCTCGTCGTCGCTCATGCGTGGACCTCCTCGTCGGCGGTGCAGGATCCTCCGACGCTAGGCGGGGCCCCGGGGCGCTGCCACCGGAGGCGGGCCTACGATCGCCGGCATGGCGTCCCGCACGGACCTGCCCCGCCACCCCGGACCGCCCGGACCGGTCGAGGTGGACGAGCGCTTCGCCGCGCCGCCCGGGGACCGAGGCTGGACCCTCGCCTACCTGCCGGCGTGGAGCTCGCGCGCCGAGGCCGCCGCCACCGCCCGGACCGGTCCCGACGGCCTGCACCTGTCCCTGCCCCCGGAGCACCCCGTCTGGTGCCCGGGCGTGCACGAGCCGCCCCTGCGGGTGTCCGCGGCGCAGAGCGGCACGTGGTCCGGACCCGCCGGGAGCACCCGGGGCCAGCAGCCGTTCGCGGACGGGCTGGTCGTGCGCGAGGAGCAGCCCGCCCGCTGGGCCTACACGCCCTGGTTCGGCACGGTCGAGGTGACCTGCCGCGCGCGCGTCGGGCCGGGGTCGATGTTCTCGGCCTGGCTGGTCGGGGTCGAGGACGTCCCCGAGCGCAGCGGCGAGATCTGCCTGGTCGAGGTGTTCGGCGACGCGCTGGGCACCGACGAGGACGGGATGCCGACGGCCGCGCTCGGGCACGGCGTGCACCCGTTCCGCGACCCGGCGCTGCGCGAGGAGTTCGCGGCGCCCCGGACCGCGCTCGACGTCGGCGCCTGGCACACGTACGGCGCGGTGTGGCGGCCCGGCGGGGTCACGTTCACGCTCGACGGGCGGCCGACGGCCGAGGTCGCCCAGGCGCCCGACTACCCGGTGCAGCTGCTGCTCGCGGTGTTCGACTTCCCGGACGCGCCGCACGGCCCCGGGGCGCCGGACGTCCCCGAGCTGGTGGTCGGCCGGGTGCGCGGGACGGCGGCTCACGGGCCGAGCTCGACGTCGGCGTAGCTCCGCAGCGGGCGGGCGGCGACCGTCGCCTCCAGGTGCCGCAGCGGGTCGGCGGCGGCGTGGGCGGCCAGGTCGAGGCCGGTGAGCGCCGCGACGAGCGACACCGGCACCTGGAACGTGCGGAACGGCCCGAACGCACCCTCGGTCAGCACGCCGGGGAGGAACGCGTGCTGCCCCAGCACGTAGCCCGTCACGCTGAGGTCCCCCGCCCCCCCGACGACCGCGACGACCTTGTAGAACTGCCGCGGCAGCAGCACCCCGCGGTACGGCGGGTCGTCCGGCGCGAGCACCGGCCCGCTGACGACGCTGACCCGCAGGCGGTCGCGCCAGGCCGTGCCCAGCACGTACTCCTCGAGCCCGAGCCACAGGGTCGAGCCCGCGTTGAACGCGTGGTGCTGCGGCGCCGAGTTCGTGTAGTGGAAGGTGTCGTCGTTCGCCGCACGCGCCTGCGGGCCCCACGCGGGGTCCAGGCGGCGCACCAGGTGGCCGCGGTCCAGGGCGTTGTCCCGGTACACCTCGGCGCCGGTCTGCTCCTCGCGCGGCAGGCGCGGGTCGAGGATCCAGCGGTCGTCGGACCGCAGCGGGCCGTCCGCGCGGGCGCCGTCCAGGTTGACCGCGGCGAGCAGGGCGAGCCGGCGCTCCCGGTGCATGACGACGCTGAAGTGGTGGTACCGCAGCTCCGCGGAGGCGACGGCCGCGTTCGTGCCCACGCCCGGCAGCGGCAGGGAGACGCCGAGGAAGTCCGGGTCGTAGCCGCCGCGCCCGGCGTAGTCGGGGTCGACGGCGAGCTCCTCGACGGGCTGCGCGAGCGCGACGGCGGCCGTCGCGCCGTCGTGCCCGGGAGGCGCGGCGGCCGGGGCGACGTCGGCCGGGGGCGCCTCCGGGACGGGCGGCGCGATCGGGGCGGGCGGCGCGGGGACCTCGGCACCCGCGCGCGCGACGACCGCCGGCACCCCGGCCCGGACGTGCACCGTGATCCGCACCGGTACGTCGACCGTCACGGTGCCGTCCGTCGTCCCGCCCGCCGTCCCGTCCGGCGTCCTGCCCGCCGTCCCGTCGGCGCCGGGCCCGGTCTCGACGACCCGCCCGTGCGGGCTCGCCGCGGTCCCGAGCGCCGCGACCCGCGCGCGCCCCTCCGCGTCGAGCTGCGCGGCCCGCACGTGCCGCAGGATCCGGCTGATCCGGATGCCCTCGTTCACGAACTGCTCCCCCAGCCGCACGCTCGCGTGGTGCAGGGCGACGACCTCCCACTGGTCGTTGAACACGGGCGACCCCGACGACCCCGGCTCGGTGTCGGTCAGGTAGTGCAGCACCTGCTCGGGGATGTCGACGAGCTTGTTCTCCCGCAGCACGACCTCCTTCTCCCGGCCGCGCGGGTGCTGCACGATCGAGACGCTCTCCCCCACGACGACCGTGCCCTGCGCCTCCGTCAGCCGGCTCCAGCCGAAGGGGGCCGTCGACGCGGGCGCCCCGGCGATCTGGACGAGCGCGAAGTCGAGCGTCGGGTCGGCCACGAAGAACCGCCCGGGGTCGAACCCGAGCTCGACGACCGCGCGCCGCCGCCCGTCCAGCCCGCGCTGGAAGTCGAGCTCGACGCAGGAGGCCGCCGCGACGTCCGCGGACGGCAGCACGTGGTGGTTGGTCAGCAGCAGGTGCGCGGACACGAGGAAGCCCGTCCCGTACCCGGCGGTCCGGCCGGCGGCGTCCCGGATGACCACGCGCCCGACGGTGCGCTGTGCGACGTGCCCGCCCTCGAGGTACCGCACGGCGAGGAAGTCCGGCTGGTTGATGACGCGCTCCAGCAGCACCCCGGGCTCGTCGGGCAGGTCGAGCCGGGCGGCGGCGTCGGCGAGCAGCGCGTCGGGTGGCGCGTCGGCGGGCACGGAGTCCGGGTCGCGGCCGGTGAGGTACCGGCTCACCCGGTCGACCCGCTTGGCGACCCGCACCGGGTCGTTGGCGGCGGCGATCTCGGCGCCCTGGTCCAGGTCCTCGAGCGCCGGGGCCCGTTCGGCGTCCCGTTCGCGGACCCGCCGGGTGGCGAGCTCCTGCTGGTAGCGCTCCTGCTCGCGCAGGCGGTCGGCGAGCGCGGACGGCTCGGCTGCGGCGACGGTGCCCATGCTCGGCGGCCCCCTCGGGTGCGGCGCGGCTTGCGGGTGGTCGGGCGGGCCCGGGCGTCGTTGCCCGTCCCCGCCCGACGATGCGACGCGTCGAGACGGGACGCTACCCCGGGGGCTCGCAGCCGGGCGCGACCCGTCGCGGGTGGCCCGGGTCGCGACCCCTTGACGGCCCCCGGGCGCGGTGCTCGACTCGATCCGTGGCGCGCGCGATGGTGCTCGTGGGGGTCGCCCGGACCGGGGGACGCTTCCCGGAGCTGCGCGCGGTGCCGGGCGCGGTGGCCGCGGTGCGGGACTGGGCGCTCGCGCAGGGCGTCCCGGCGGACCTGCTGCTGACGTACACGGACGCCGACGGCGGCGCGGTGGACGCGGGCGCGGTGCTGGCGGGCGTGCGGGGGCTGCTGGACCGGGGGGACGTCGAGCAGCTGGTCCTGTACTTCAGCGGGCACGGCATCAACACCGGGAGCAGCGAGTTCTGGCTGCTGCCGGGCGCCCCGGAGGACGGGGGCCAGGCGGTGAACGTCTCGCTGACGGCCTGGTACGCCGAGCGGCTGCCGGTGCGGCACGTGGTGCTGGTGTCCGACGCCTGCCGGACCGCCGCGACCAGCACGCAGGAGCTCGCGATCCAGGGCACGGCGGTGGTGCCGAACCTGCCGCCGCGGGGGCCGGCGGCGGCGGTCGACGTGTTCTACGCGTGCGCCCTGGGCGACCCGGCGTACGAGCTGACGGACCCGGCCGCGGCGGGCGAGGCGTACCGCGCGGTGTTCACCTCGGCACTGGTCGCGGCGCTGCGCGGGGACCACCCGGCGCTGGTGGGGGGCGAGGACGGCGCGGCGTCGGGCGCGGGGCTGGTCCGGCCCTGGCCGCTCAAGCGCGCCCTGCCCGGGCTGGTGGCCGCGGAGCTCACCGCGGCCGGGGCGCCGCTCGCCGTCGCGCAGACCCCGGACGCGCGGCTGTCCTCGGACCCGGACGTCGCCTGGCTGTCCCGGCTGGTGCCGTGGCCGCCCGCGGGGACCGACGGGCACGAGTCGCTCGCCGCCCCCGGCGCCGTCCCGCCGCCGGACCCCGGCCCCGCGCCGCTGCCCGCCGAGGTGACCACCGCCGCGGACCGGCTCGCCGTCGGGCTGGCCCTCGCGGGTCCGGGCCCAGCCGCGTCCGTGCGGGTCCTCGGCGACCCGGCGGCGCAGGTGCTGCCCGGCACCGACGGCGCGGCGGTCGTCGCGCTGTCCGCCGGCGGCTGCGCGGTGCTGCCGCTGCTGCCGGGCCGCGTGACGGTCGCGACGGTCGAGGACGGACGGCTGGTGGACTGCGCGCTCCCCCGGGCCGACGCCCCCCGCGCGACCGCGGCGCTCGGCCGGCGGGCGCTGGCCGCCGCGTCCTCCCGGTTCGGCCTCGACGCCGACGACACCGACGACGACGCGGACGCCGACCTCGACGCCGACCCCCTCGCGGCCGTCTACCGCGCCTGGGCGCTGCACGACCGGGGTCGCCGCGCCGACCTGGCCGCCCTCGCGGCCCCCGGCGCCCCGGGCGCCCGGCTGTTCGACGTCCTGCTCCTGGCCGACCCCGCGGCACCGCCGGACCGGTGGCGCGCCCTGCTGACGCCCGTCCCCCTGCTCGCCCGCGGCTGGGCGCTGCTGCCGGCCGCCCCGGATGCCGTCCGGGCGCGCGCCGCCGCGTTCGGCCCCCGCCTGCCGGGCCACTGGACCGTGGTCGCCGCCGACGCGCCGCGGGTCGCCGCGGCGCTGCGAGCCCCCGAGGAGGCGCCATGAGAACGCTCGTCCTGGTGCACGGCCGCGCCCAGGAGCACAAGGACCCGCTGGCGGTGAAGCGGGAGTGGCTGGACGCGCTCGACGAGGGCGCGCACCACGCCGGCCGCCCGCTCGACCTGCCGGACGACCGCGTGCGCCTGCCGTACTACGGGCAGACGCTGTTCGACCTGGTCAGCGGCGCGGACCCGGAGCGCGCGGCGGAGGTCGTGGTCCGCGGCCCGGGCGACGGCACGGGCGAGGAGGAGCTGTTCGTGCGGGAGGCGCTGCTGGAGATCGTCCGGGAGGCGGGCGTGTCCGACGCGGACGTGCAGGCGGCCGCGGGCGACGAGGTCGTCGAGCGCGGTCCGCTCAACTGGCGCTGGGTGCGGGCGGCGCTGACCGCGCTGGACCGGCTCCCGAACGTGAGCGCGTGGTCGGTGGCGCTGGCGACCCGCGACGTCTACCAGTACCTGCACAACGTGCGGGTCCGGGACACGATCGAGAACGGCGTGCGGCAGGCGCTCGACGACACGGACGAGGCGGTCGTGGTCGCGCACTCCCTCGGCACGGTCGTCGCCTACAACCTGCTGCGCCGGGAGGCGGCGGACCGGGGCTGGAAGGTCCCGCTGCTCGTGACGCTGGGCTCGCCGCTGGCGGTGTCCGCGATCAGCCGCACGCTGCGCCCCCTGTCCTGGCCGGAGCCGGTGGGCACCTGGTTCAACGCGTTCGACCCGGAGGACGTCGTCGCGCTGCACCCGCTGGCCGCGCCGCACTTCGCGGTCGACCGCATCGAGAACTACGGCAAGGTCGACAACCCGACGTCCAACCAGCACGGCATCTCCGGGTACCTGTCGGACGCGCGGGTGGCCGCGACCATCCTGGAGGCCGTGCACGACTAGGCTGCCGCCCTTGTGAGCCGCCTCGTCGAGACCGTCGTCCCCGCCCGCCTCGGGCGGCCCTTCCGGTGGCTGCTCGCCTCGTCCTGGGTGAGCAACCTGGGCGACGGGATCGCCCTGGCGGCCGGGCCGCTGCTCGTCGCCTCGCTCACCTCGGACGCCCGGCTGGTCGCGCTCGGCGCCACGCTGCAGTGGCTGCCGCCGCTGCTGTTCGGTCTGCTCGCGGGCGCCCTCGCCGACCGCTGGGACCGCCGCCTGATCGTCGTCGTCGTGAACGGCGCCCGGGTCGTCGTCCTGGCGGGCCTCGCGGCGACGATCGCCACCGGGCACGCCACGGTCGCCGTCGTGCTGGCCGCCCTGTTCCTCCTCGGTTCCGCGGAGATCTTCGCGGACAACGCGGCGCAGACCTTCCTGCCGATGCTCGTGGCCCGGGACGACCTCGCGGTCGCGAACGCCCGGCTGCAGACCGGCTTCATCACGGTGAACCAGCTCGCCGGTCCTCCCCTGGGCGCCGCGCTGTTCGCCGCCGGGGCGGTCTGGCCGGTCGCCGCGCAGGCGGTGCTCGTGGCGGCGGCCGTGCTGCTCGTCGCCCGGATCACGCTGCCGCCCGTCCCGCGCGACCCGGGAGCCGCCCGCCCGCACCTCGGCCGGGAGATCGTCGAGGGCCTGCGCTGGGTGCGGCGGCACGCGGCGGTGCGCACCCTGGTGCTGACCATCTTCATCTTCAACATCACGTTCGGCGCCGCGTGGTCGGTGCTCGTGCTGTACGCGACGCAGCGCCTCGGCCTCGGGTCGGTGGGCTTCGGCCTGCTCACCACCGTCAGCGCGGTCGGCGGCCTGGCGGGCACGGCGGCCTACGGCTGGATCACCCGGCGGGTGTCGCTCGGGAACCTCATGCGGATCGGGCTGGTGGTCGAGACGCTGACCCACCTCGGCCTCGCCCTCACCCGGCAGCCGGCGGTCGCGCTGGCGATCTTCTTCGTGTTCGGGGCGCACGCGTTCGTCTGGGGCACGACGTCGGTCACGGTGCGGCAGCGCGCCGTGCCGACCGCGTTGCAGGGCCGGGTCGGCGCGGTGAACACCGTCGGCGTGTTCGGCGGCCTGGTGCTCGGCTCGGCCCTGGGCGGCGTGCTCGCCGAGCACGGCGGCGTCACCGCGCCCTTCTGGTTCGCGTGCGCGGGCTCCGCGGTGTTCGTGGTCGCGATCTGGGGCCAGCTGCGGCACGTCGCGCACGCGGACGAGGCCGCGGCCCCGCTCCCGGCGGACGAGCCCGCCCGGGGGTGAGGCCGCGGCCCCGCGGCCGGGTCAGCCGAGGATGCGCGCCTTCTGCGCCTCGAACTCCTCGGGGGACAGCACCCCCTGGTCGCGCAGGGCGGCCAGGTCGCGCAGCTGCGCGATGCGCGCGTCCATGTCGGAGCCGGCGGGCACGCCGGGCGACGTGGGCTGCGCCGGGGCGGGCGCGGTGTACGGCTCCTGCGGGTACGGGGACTGCCCGTACGCCGGCTGCGCGTAGGCCTGCTGCTGCTGGGCGTACGCCTGCTGCGCCTGCTGCTGCTGGTAGGCCTGCGCCTGCGCCTGCTGGGCGTCCTGCTCCGCCCAGCGCCCCTGCTGCCGGCGCTGCACGCGCCCGGCCACGGCGCTGGCCGTGCCGGCGACGACGGCGGTGCGGGCGACCCCGCGGATCAGTCCGGGCATGACGTCCTCCAGTTCGGGTCGGTGGGGTTCACGCGGCGTCGGTCGCGTCGAGCGAGGCGAGCAGCGCCTGCACGGGGATGCGCCCGCTGGCGACGAGCTGTGCGCCCCCGCGGCGCAGGGCCGTGGCGAACGGCGCCGCCCACGTGTTCTCGTACACGATCACGCCGGCGGCGCGCCCGGGCAGCAGCGCCGCGGCGGCCTCGGCCAGGTCGTCCTCGTCGAGCAGCGAGGACGACGCCCCCTGGAAGACCGTCATGTCGACCTCGCCGTCGAAGTCGAGGTCGTTCAGCTCCAGCCCGGACACCTGGCCGTCGTCGTCCTTCTCCAGGAACGCCAGGTCGAGCACGCGGATGATCCCGCGCTCGACCAGGTCCACGAGCAGGGGGAACGCGCTGCCGTCCATCCGGTCGCGCGGGAACTCGACCACCACGTAGTCGATGGGCCCCATCTCGTCCACGTCCATCGAGGTCTCCCCTCCTGAGGGCCGACGACCGTCGTCCGCCGGTCCCCCACGCTGCCTCGTGAGGGCGGCGCGCGCCTCACCCCCCTGGGGTGGCCGGTCCAGCTCGGCGAGCCGGTCCAGGGCCTCCGCCAGGTCGACGTCGCGCAGCCGGTAGCTCGTCGCGTGGCCGCCGGCGACGACGCCGGTGTCCGCGAGCATGTGCGCGAGCAGGCCGCCGACCCGCCCCGCGACGACGATCTCGACGTCGCCCGCGCCCGGTTCCAACGTGCGGAGCTCGACCAGGTCGAGGCCGAGCGACCCGAGGCGCTGCAGGAGCCCCTGGAGCGCCGCCTGGTCCCGCACGGCGGCCGCCAGGACGGTCTGCTCCCGGGTGCCGCGCACCCCCGCGTCGTGGAGCACGTCCAGTGCGTCGGGCCCGAGCGACCCGACGACGGTGAGCTGGATGGTCCGCACGTCCCCTCCTCCGCCGGCCTCGCGGCCCACCCTCCGAGAAAGCGAAATGTCGGGAATCACCCATTTGGGGTAGAGAGGCCCTACTGTGGCCCCATGGTCCAGGTGGAGACACCCGCCACGGGTCCGGTGCAGGGGGCACGCAGCACCGCCAGCATGCTGCGGGCACGGACGACGGTGCCCGCGGGACCCGCGCGCGCCGTGCGCCGGCCCGCCCTCGACGCCCGGCTCGACGAGGCGGCGCAGCACCGGCTCACCGTCCTGTCCGCCGGGCCGGGCTGGGGCAAGACCACCGCCGCCGCCCTCTGGGCCGCGGCCCGGCCGCCGCGGAGCACCGCGTGGCTCACGCTCGAGGCGCACGACGACACGCTCGCCGCGTTCTGGCGGGACGTCCTCGAGGCGCTGCGCGCGAGCGGCGCCGTGCCCGAGGGCCACCCGCTGCGCCGGCTGCACGTGCCCGCGCGGGTCTCCGACGACTTCCTGCGCCGCGCCTACCGCGGCGTCGACGAGCTCCCGCGGCCGGTGACGCTCGTGCTCGACGAGTTCCACCTGATCGGGGACGCCGACGTGCTGGGCAGCGTCGAGGACCTGCTCCGGTACCCGCTGCCCCTGCGCCTGACGCTGCTCACCCGCTCCGACCCGCCGCTGGCCCTGCACCGGCTGCGCGTGGACGGCGAGCTCACCGAGGTCGTCGCGCAGGACCTCGCGTTCGACGGGCCCTCCGCCGTCGCCCTCGCCGCCGCCGAGGGGGTGCACCTGTCCCGGGAGCAGGCGGACCAGGCGGTCCGCGACACCGACGGCTGGCCCGCCGGCCTCCGGCTGCACCTGCGGACCGCGCGCCGCGGCAACGGGACCGCGCCCGCGCGGTCCGCGGCGGAGTACCTCATCGCCGAGGTGCTGGAGCACGAGCCGCCGGAGGTGCAGCAGTTCCTGCTGCTGACGTCGGTCACGACCTCGGTGTGCCCGGAGCTGGCCGCCGCGCTCGCGCCCGGCTCCCACCCCCGCGCCACGCTGGACGCGCTGGTCGCCGCGAACGACTTCGTGTCCCCGCTCGGCGACGGCACCTGGCTCCGGTACCACCCGCTGCTGCGCGAGATGCTCCAGGGTCAGCTGCACCTCGAGGACCCGGACGCGTTCCGCCAGGCCCACCGGCGCGCGGCCCGCTGGCTCGCCCGGCACGACGAGCCGCAGCGCGCCCTCGAGCACGCGCTGGCCGCCGAGGACTGGGCGCTCGTGGGCGAGGTGTTCGCCGAGGCCGCGGCCCCCGGGCTCGGCACGGCCGAGCGGGACGCCGTCGCGGACCTGCTCGCCCGGGTGCCCTACGCGGACCTGCCGCCGAGCGCCCCGCTGGAGCTGTGCGCGGCGGCGCTGGCGTTCGCGACCGGCCGGCACGAGGCCTGCCACGCGCACCTGGAGCGCGCCCGCGCCCTCACGCGCGGCACGCCCGATCCCGTCTCGGGCACGCTGCTGCACCTGATCGCCGCCGCGTCCGCGCGCGCGGTGGGCGACGTCGACGCGGCGGCCTCGGCCGGGGCGGCGGCGGAGGCCGACCTGGACCGGGTGCCGTGGCCGTTCCCGGCGCTCGACGCGTACCGCACCGCCGCCGTCGGGCACCACGCCGCGGGGACCCTGTGGACCGGCCACCCGGCCGAGTCGGTGCCGGCGCTCACGGCGCTGCTCGCCGACGCGCCCGCGCAGCCGCCCTCGCTCGCGCTGCTCGACGCCCGCTCGACGCTCGCGCTGGCGCACGCGTTCGACGGCGCGCTCGACGACGGCGAGCGGGTCGGGCGCCGGGTGATCGAGGACGCGCGCGCGTGGGGCTGGACCGAGCACGTGCAGGCGCGCCCGGCGCACGCGGCGGTGGCGTGGTCCCGCCTGCTGCGGGCCGACGTGGACGAGGCGGACCGGATGCTCGCGCTCGGCCTGGCGGCGGAGGCCGGCGGCCCGGAGCCCGCGTCGGCGCACCTCGTGCTGGTGCTGCAGGCGCTCGCCGCGGTCTCGCGGGGCCGGGCGCGCGCCGCCGCCCGCGCCCTGGCGGACGCGGAGCGCGTGGCGGGCCGGATCGGCGCGCCCGCCCAGACCGCCGACCTGCTCGCCCGCGCGCGCCTCGAGGTGCACCTCATCTCCCCGCCCGGCGCGGTCGTGCGCCGCCCCGTCGCCGGCGGCCCGCCGTCCCGGCCGGTCGCCCAGCTCTGCCACGCCCGGGCCCTGCTCGCGGCCGGCCGGCACCACGAGGCCCTCGGGCTCGCCACCGCCGTGGCGGAGCAGGGCGAGCGGGACGACGCGGTGGACCTGCTCACCCGGGTCGAGGCGTGGATCGCGTGCGCCGCCGCCCGGCTGCACCTGTCGGGCCCGGGGCCGGAGCAGCCGCTGACGCGCGCGCTCGAGCTGGCCGGTCCCCGCCGCCTGGTCCGCCCGTTCCTCTCCGCGCGGCCCCCGGGGCTGGACGCGCCGCTCGCGCACGCCCTGGTCGGCCGGCCCGACGCGCTCGCGGCGACGCTGCGGCAGCGGATGGCGGCCGGGTCGCCGACGGAGCCGCCCGACGGCCCCGTCGAGGCGCTGACCGAGCGGGAGCGCGCCATCCTCGCCGCGCTGCCGAGCATGGCGAGCAACGCGGAGATCGGCGCGGAGTTCTTCGTGTCGGTCAACACCGTGAAGGCGCACCTCAAGGCGCTGTACCGCAAGCTCGACGTGAACACGCGGCGCGACGCCGTGCGCCGGGGCCGCGAGCTCGGGCTGATCGACTGAGGGCGGCTACCCCAGCGCCAGGCCCTCGGCCGACGACGACGGGTCCGGGTCCCGCAGCCGCCGCATCCGCAGCGCGTTCACCACCCCGACGGCCCCGGCGAGCAGCGGCACGAGCAGCGCCACCTGCAGCGCGCGCGGGCGCACCTCGTCGTTGATCCGGAGCACCTCGGCCTGCACGTCCGGCGGGCGGCCGGCGAGCACCGCGGCGAGCTGGGCGTCGGACATCAGCTCGGCGTCGTCCTCCAGCGCCCGGGCGACCTCCTGCTGCTCGGCCGGGTCGAGCACCGTGCTGGCCTCGGCCCGGGCCGTGAAGCCCGTGGCGAGCGAGGCCAGCATGACCGCGCCCGCGAGCGCCAGCCCGAACGACAGCCCGAACGACCCGGCGGCGCTGTTCACGCCCGCGGCCTCGCTGACCCGCTCCTCGGACACCGGGGACAGCGTGTACGTGTTGAGCTGGGAGACGAGCAGCCCGAGCCCGACGCCCATGACGAGCAGCGGCGGCGCCAGGTGCCAGCCCGACGTGGCGCGCGGCACGACGGCGAGCAGCACGGCGGTGCCGACGACGAGGGCGCCGAACCCCGCGAGGACGACGGTCGCCGGCCGCCGCCGCCCGGTCCGGCGCCCGGCGAGCAGGGCGGTCGCGAACATGCAGAGCGACAGCGGGGCGAGCGACAGCCCGGCCTGGAGCGCGTCGTAGCCGAGGACCATCTGCAGGAAGATCGGCAGCGCGATCATCGCCCCGCCGAGCGCGACCTGCTGGGCGAGCTGCTGGCTGACCCCCAGCCGGAAGTGCCCGGACCGGAACAGCCCCGGGTCGAGCAGCACCGGCGCGCCGCGGCGGGCGCGGCGGACGAGCCACCGGCTGAGCCCGACGAGGGCGCCGAGCCCGACGAGCAGCAGCGCCCCCACCGCCTCGCCGCCCTCCTGCCACACGAGCACCCCGAGCACGACCCCGCCCATGCCGAGCACGGACAGCAGCGCACCCACCGGGTCGGCGGTGCGCTCGCCGGTGTACGGCACGTCCCGGACCCGCCGGGCGCCGAGCAGCACGAGCGCGATGACGACCGCCTCCAGGCCGAAGGCCACCCGCCAGAACAGGTACGTGGTGATGAACCCGCCGAGCAGCGGGCCGACCGCCGCCGCGATGGAGGCCGCTGCCCCGACCATGGCGTACACCCGCCGCTGCGCGTCGCCGGCGAAGTTGCCGTGGATGAGCGACTGCATCGCGGGCAGCAGCAGCGCCGCCCCGAGCCCGCCGATGATCGCCCAGCAGACCACGATGGCCGCGAGGTCCTGCGCGAGCGTCATCGCCACCGCGCCGACGCCGTACCCGAGCAGCCCGAGGACGTACGCCCGCTTGCGGCCGAACAGGTCGCCGATCTTGCTGCCGATGAGGATGAACGCCGCGGAGACGAGCGCCTCCAGGGCGATCGCGGTCTGCACACCGCTGACCGTCGTGCCGATGTCCCGCACCACCGCGGAGATCGAGACGTTCATGAGCGACGTGTCGACGACGAGGACGAACATCGCCGCCGCGAGCAGGACGGCGAGCCGCCGGTCCAGGGCGGCGGCCACGGCGGGCCCCTACTCCGCCGGCGCCCAGCGGCGCAGCGCGAGCTTGGACACCTCGGCGACCACCAGGTACGCGAGCACGGCCAGCAGGCAGGCCCGCCACTGGTCGCCGTCCAGGGTGACCGTGCCGAAGATCCGCTGCAGCCCGTCGACCGTCGTCACGAGGAACGCCAGCCCGATCGCCGCGAGCATGAGCACGACGAACCGCCCGTTCGCGAGCGTCGCCCGGGAGAAGATGCCGACCCGCAGGTCGCGCCACTCCAGCGCGGCGACCACGTGCATGAGCGACATCGCCGTCAGGCCCATGGTCGTGGCCGTCGCCAGGTCGTACCGGTCCTCGCCCCACGCGACGACGGTCAGCACCCCGGCCGCGATCACGAGGCCCTCGAACCCGAGCCGCAGGCCCAGGCCGCCGCTGATCACCGGCTGGTCCGGCGGACGGGGCCGGCGCTGCATCAGCCCGGGCGCGGCGGCGTCGAACCCGAGGCCGATCGCCAGCAGCACGTCGATCGCGAAGTTGACCCAGAGGATCTGCAGCGGCGTCATGGGCGTGCCGTTCGCGACGGTGAACAGACCCGCGCCGACGAACGTGAGGATGAACCCGACCAGCACGACGATCTGGAACCGGATGTACTTCATCAGGTTGTCGTAGAGGCCGCGCCCGCCCTCGACCGCCGTGACGATCGTCGCGAAGTTGTCGTCGGTGAGGATCATCTCGGCGGCGTCCTTGGTGACCTCCGTGCCGGTGATCCCCATGGCGACGCCGATGTCCGCCCGGGTCAGCGCCGGGGCGTCGTTCACGCCGTCGCCGGTCATCGCGACGATGTCGCCCTGCCGCTTGAGCGTGTCGACCAGGCGCACCTTGTCGTCCGGGGCCACGCGGGCGACGACGCCGATGCCCGCGACCTCGGCCGCGAGCTGCTCGTCGGACATCGCCGCGAACTCGGCCCCGGTGAGCGCCCGGCCCTCGATGCCGAGCTGCTTCGCGATCGCCGCCGCGGTGGTGGCGTGGTCCCCGGTGATCATCCGCACCCGGATGCCCGCCTCGTGGCAGCGGGCGATCGCGTCCCGGGCCTCGCGCCGCGGGGGGTCGACGATGCCGATCAGCGCGAGCAGCGTCAGGCCGTCGACGGCCCCGAGCAGGTCGCCGTCGAGGTCGGTGCGCAGCAGGTCCCGCCGTGCGACGGCGAGCACGCGCATCCCCTCGCCTGCCAGGCGGTCGTTCTCCGCGAGGACCCGGTCCCGGACGTCGGCCAGGGGGCGCTCGGTGCCGTCGGCGGCCAGGTACGTCGCGGACCGGGCGAGCAGCACGTCGGGGGCGCCCTTGACGAAGCACCGCACCGCGCCCGCCGGGACACCCGGCCCCGCGTGGTCGTGGAAGGTCGCCATGAGCTTGTACTCCGCGTCGAACGGCACCTCCGCGACGCGCGGGTACGCCCTGCGGGTGGCCTCGACGTCGAGCCCGGCCTTGGCCGCGAGCACGACGACGGCGCCCTCGGTCGGGTCGCCGAGGCACGCGCCGTCCCGGACCACCGCGTCGCTCGCGAGCGCCATCGGCAGCACGTACGGCTCGAGGGCCACGTCGCCCTCCCCCGCCACCGCGAGGATCCGGCCGGTCGTGGAGTACCCCTCGCCGTCCACCGAGAACCGCCGGCCGGGCAGCACGAGCTCGCGCGCCGTCATCTGGTTCAGCGTGAGCGTGCCGGTCTTGTCCGAGCAGATCGCCGACGTCGAGCCCAGCGTCTCCACCGACTTGAGCCGCTTGACGATCGCGCCCCGCTCGGCGAGCTGCCGGGTGCCGAGGGACAGCAGCATCGTGACCACCGCGGGCAGGCCCGTGGGGATCGCCGCGATGGCCAGGCTGATGCCGACCACGAACAGCGTGTCGAAGTCCTCGCCGCGCGCCAGGCCCAGCACCACGATCGCGACCAGGGCGATCGCCGCCATCACCGTGATGATCACCGTGATCCGGTCGAGCTGCTTGGTCAGCGGGGTCTTGTCCTGCTGGACGCCGCTGAGCATCCCGGAGATCCGGCCGACCTCCGTCTGCATGCCGGTCGCGGTCACGACCATCTCGCCGCGGCCACGCGTGACCTGCGAGTTCATGTAGACCATGTCGACCCGGTCGCCGAGCGGCACCTCGTCGCCGCCGGCCGCGAGCACGGGGTCGGCGCTCTTCGGCACCGGGACGCTCTCCCCGGTGAGCCCCGCCTCCTCGATCTCCAGCGAGGCCGCCACGAGGATCCGCCCGTCGGCGGGCACCTTGTCCCCCGCCTCGAACCCGACGACGTCCCCGGGCACGAGCTCCTCCGCCGGGAGCCGCTGCTGCTGCCCGTCCCGCCGGACGTTGGCCGTCATCACGAGCATCTGCTGGAGCGCGGCCACGCTCTCGGCGGCCTTGCCCTCCTGGTGCAGGCCCATCAGGGCGTTCAGCACCGTCAGCGCCAGCACCACCACCGCCGTGGTCACGTCCCCCAGCGCGATCCAGCTGACCACGGCCGCGCCCACCAGCACGAGCTGCATGAGGTCCTGGTACTGCCGCAGGAACGCGCGCCACCCCGGCTCGGGGCGCTCCGCGGCGAGGGCGTTCGGGCCGTACCGCGCCCGCCGGCCCGCCACCTGGGTGGTGCTCAGGCCGACGGCCGGGTCCACCTCCAGCGCGGCGCACACGTCCGCGGCGGCGGCCGCGTGCCACGGGACGGACGGCGCGGGTGCCCGGGCGGGCACGTGCTCCGGGGCCTGCTGCGCGGTCATGGTCGCTCCCCTCCGGCGGTCGCGACCACGCTCACACCCCCCGCCGCCTGCGGCCTCACCCCGGGAGGGTGAGGGCGCGGACCCCGGCGCGCGCCACAGTGGGCCAGGTCAGCGCAATGCGACCCCGCGACCCCGCGACGCAGGAGGGGACATGAACGACTTCTGGGACTGGTTCTGGCTCATGGTCTGGTGGTTCTGCTTCTTCGCCTATCTGGTCCTGCTGTTCCAGATCGTCGGCGACCTGTTCCGTGACCACGAGCTCAGCGGGTGGTGGAAGGCCCTGTGGGTCGTCGCCCTGATCGTGGTGCCGTTCCTGTCCGCGCTGATCTACATCATCGCGCGGGGACGCGGCATGGCCGAGCGGCAGGTGAAGACCGCCGTGCAGATGCAGAAGCAGACGGACGACTACATCCGGCAGACCGCCGGCAGATCGCCGGCGAACGAGATCGCCGACGCCAAGACCCTGCTGGACTCGGGGGCGATCTCGCCGACCGAGTTCGAGGCGCTCAAGGCGCGGGCGCTCGCGGTCTGAGGACCGCCGGCCGGCCCCGGTCGCCCGCGTGGCGGCCGGGGCCGCGTCATGCCGGGTCAGGCCTCGGGCGTTCCCTCCGGCAGCCCCGCCAGCGGCTTCGTCCGCGACCGCCCGGCGGCGTCCTTGAGCACCACGTACTTGAGGTCCACGTGCGGCTCCAGCGCGCTGAACTTGTCGTTCGGCGCGCCGATGACCAGCTGGAACCCCAGCCCGCGCCACGCGCCGACGGCCCGGCCGGTGAACCGCGCGTCCGCCTTGATCAGCGCCTCGTCCAGGAACACCGGCGCGTACCGCGGCCGGGCCGCCCCCGCGTCGCCGAGCTGGTAGCGCAGGGCCGCGCCGACGATGAACGCCACGAGCTCCTGCGACTCGCCGCCGGACTTCTCGCCGATGTGGTCGTACAGCGCGACGTGGTGGCCGTCCAGGTCGATCTTCTCGGCGCTCAGCCGCACGTGCCGCCGGACGTCGACCAGGTCCGCGAAGTCCGGGGCGGTGCGGCGGATCCGGTCGATGACCTTGACCATCCGCAGGTAGCGGCGCTCCCGCTCGGCGTCCGTGGCGTCGGTCGCGAGCACCTCGCGCAGGTCGCGCAGCTCCTTGCGGAACCGGGCCACGACCGTCGACTGCGTGTCGCGCGCGTCGATCCGGAGCCGGTGGTCGTCGTCCGCGAACGGCAGGTCCGCGAGGATCTCGTTGACCGGCTGGATGCGCTCCTTGATCTCCCGGACCGACCGGCTCAGCGCGTGGTGCAGGTCCGCGAGGTCGTTGCCGGACAGCCGCAGCAGGCTCTTGCGCCACTCGGCCTCGAGCTCGTGCAGCCCGTTCGTCTCCAGCGCGGTGAGGATCCGCTCGTAGTCGCCGTACGCCCCGTCCGGGTCCGTGCCCAGGTTCGGGTCCGGCCAGCGCTCCACGAACGTCTCGAACGTGCGGCGCAGGGCCTCCCGCGAGCCGGTGACCACGTCCTGCGCGGCCTGGCGGTCGGCGCGCAGCAGGTCCGCCGCACGGGCCACGGTCGCGTCGAACGCCCCGAGCGCGTCGGCGGGCCGCTCGGCCGCGCCCGGCTCGGTGCCGGGACCGCCCAGCAGCCGCTCCAGGTAGGCACGCTGCTCCGGCGCGGCGGTCGTCCCGGCGTCCTGCGCCTCGTCGAGCGCCTGCTGCGCGACGTCCACCTCGTCCGAGATCGCCGACCACCCGGCGCCCAGGCGCTCGGTCTCGCCCTTCGTCCGGCCCACCGACTCGGTCAGCGCCTGGACGTCGAGGCTGAGCTCGTCGGCGCGGCGCTGGAGCCGGACCACCTCGGGGCTGCCCGACGTGACGTCCTCGATGACCTGCGCCCAGCGCGCGCGCTCGGCGTCCGCCGCGGCGAGGTCCACGTCGTCCCAGGTGACCTCGACCAGCGCCTCGTACCCGCGCCGCTCGCCGTCCTGCTCGTCGAGGCGGGCCGCGGCCTCCTCCACACCCCGCTCGGCGAGCGCCAGCAGGTGCTGCACCCGCTCGACCTGCCCGTCGAGGTGCGCCAGGCGGCGCGCGTTCGTGAAGCCGAGGACGTTCGCCCGCCCCTGGCCGCCGTGCGCGCCGCGCAGCCCCTCCGACACCTGGCCGGTGCGGGTGAGGGCCTTCGCGTGCTGCGACAGCTCGCCCGGGGTGTCGACGCAGACGTACGCGTGCCGGCTGGCGAGCTCGCCGCGCAGCCAGCCGGAGAACGGCCCGTTCCGCAGCTCGAGCCGGCCCGGCAGCGTCCGCGGGTCCAGCGCCACGTCGGACCGCTGGCCCGTCGGGACGCCCTCGTACCGCAGGCGCCGGCCCAGGCGGACCCCGTCGATCGCCTTGCGGAACGCCCCGAGCCGCGCCGAGTCGATCAGCAGCAGCGTCGCGAAGCCGCCCAGCGCCAGGTTGAACGCCTCGCGCCACGGCTCGTGCTCCGTGCGGACCTCGATCAGCTCCGCGACGAACGGCAGCTCCTCCAGGGACAGCCCCGCCGCCTCCGCCAGCGCCGCGCGCGCCCGCAGCAGGTCCGTCGGGATGGCGCCCTGCTGCTTCTCGGCCGCCGCACGCTCCGCCTGCAGCTCCGCGAGCTCCGCACGGGCCTCCTTGCGGGCCGCCATCGCCTCACCGAGCCGCTCCTGCGCCGCCTTCTTCGCGCCGGCGTCCGCCAGCGCGGTGCGCGCCCGCTCGGTCAGCTCGGCGAAGTCCGCCGCCGACGCGATGCCGACGCCGAGGGCCTCCTCCAGCACCCGGTCCAGCCGCCCGCGGCGGGCCGCGACCCGGTCGCGCTTCTCCTCCGCCGCCCGCAGCTCGCGCTGCGCCCGGGCCAGCCGGTCGCCGCCGGACACCCACAGGGTCTCCTTGACGCCGTCGAGCTCCGAGCGCGCCGCGGCGATCCGGGCCGCCAGCTCGTCGGACTCGCGGCGGGCGCCCTCGTCCCGGTGCTGCAGGTCCGCCTCGACCGCCCGCAGCAGGCCGAGCCGGCGCTCGTGCCGCCACAGCGCCGCCGGGGACGTGCCCTCGTCGAACCCGCCGACCGACGCGATGACCCGCAGCCGCTCCGCCGCCTCCTCGATCGCGGCCCGGTGCGCCCGGATCGGCTCCAGCGCCTTCACCTGCTGGCGGGCCGTGATCATCTGCTCGCGCGTGCCGGAGAGCTTGTCGAACTGCTCCACGACCGCGTCCGCCGTCGCGAACGTGCTCGGCTCCTCCAGCACCATCGCCTTGTACAGCGCGTCGACCGTCGTGATCTGCTGGCCCGCCTGGATGCGGCCGAGCAGCGCCACCGCCTTCGCCCCGTCGCCCGTCGCGCCGATGCCCAGCGTCGCGTGCAGCCGCGCCGTGAACTCCCGGTCCGTGTCGAACGGGGTCAGGCCCGCCGCCGTCAGCGCCGCCCGGCCGAACCGGTCGCCCGCCGCCGGCTCGAGCTCCCGCAGGTCGAATCCGCCGTCCCGCGTCGCCCGCACCGCGGTGACATCCTCGAGCGTCCGCGCCGCACCCGGCACGTACCAGGCCCGCACCGCCGTCAGCTCGCGGCCCGCCTGGTCCGCCCAGGTCATCGCGATCGCCGACCACGTGTCCTGCCCGTCGCCGCGCAGCACCCGCTGCCGGGTGCCGTCCTCGGTCCGCGACTCGTCGAGCTTGCCGCGCGCGTAGGACAGGATGTTCCGCTGGTCCTTGCCGCGAGGGCGGCCCACGACGCCGCCGTTCGACGCCCCGTTGAACGGCGTCGTGTGCGGCATCAGCAGTGCGATGTACGCGTCCATCAGCGTGGACTTGCCCGAGCCCGAGCCGCCCGACAGCAGCGTCGCCGTCGGCGCCAGGCGGACGCGGTGGTGGCCGTCGTAGCCGCCCCAGTTCACGAGCTGGAGCTCCCGCGCGACCCACTGCTGGCCCGTCGAGGCCTGCGGGATCAGCCCGAACAGCGTGTCGACCATGGTCATCGGGCGTCGTCCTCCTGGTCGGCGGTCTGGTCGGCGGAGCGGTCGGCGGTCTGGTCGGCGGTCATGTCGTCGGGCGCGTCGGCGACGGACGCGTCGTCGGCGTCGGCGGACGCGTCGGTCGGGCCGTCGTGCTCGGCGGCCGCCGGTCCCGCGGCCGTCTGCTCGCGGAGCCAACCGCGCAGCTCGGCGAGCCGCTCGTTGCTCAGCACCACCTCGACCAGCGGCGTCACCCGGAAGCGCCCCTCGGACTCCTCCTCGACCACGCCCTCCTTGGCCAGCCGGGCCACCGCCGTGCGGATCTCGCGCTGCCGGGACGCGACGTTCGTGTCGTCGGGGTCGAAGTACGTCAGCGCGGTCTGCTCGATCTCCTCGACGTCCACGCGCGCCGAGCTCTCCCCCGCCCCCCGCTCGCGCTGGAAGATCGTCCGCAGGTGCACCAGCACCAGGGTCTCCGCCCGGGTGTACGGCTCGTCGCGCAGCAGCACCGGGACGTCCAGCTCCGTCGAGCGGACCTGGCGCTTGTAGGCGATGCCGCGGTCGTGGTCGACGACGAGGTGCACGAACAGGTCGTGCAGCCGCGACTCGACGACCTGCTGGTTCTCCAGCAGCGTGCGCCACTGCGCGGGGTTGCGCTCCGCCAGCAGGAACCGTCGCTGGAGCAGCCGGACCAGCACCCGGCGCACCTCGGCGTCGAGCGTCCCGGCGTCCCCGGGGAACAGCTCCGCCGGGTCCTCCTCCATCGGGACCGGAGGGATGAACGCCTCGTCGCCCTCGGCGGGCGCGTCCGTCCACGTGTCAGTCATCGCCCTCGTCCCTCATCCGTGTCGTCACGCCGCCGAACGCGAACCGGCGGCGGCTCCCGTCCGGCCGCACCGCCTCGACGTACGCGACCGCGTCGGTCTCCGTCATGCCCTGCGTGTGCGCGATCTCCAGCATCCCCAGCAGGTCCACCGGCCGGCGCAGCGCCTCGGGCGCGGCGTTGAACGCCGCCGCCACGTCCACGTCCGCGTCGGCCCACCCGGTCAGGTGCGCGCGCAGGTCCGCGTAGTGCGGGCCGCCCCACGCCCGCGCCTCCGCGTACGACGCGTCCGGGTCGCCGTCGTCGTCCCACACGCTCAGCGGCGCCGGCGCCTGCGGCGGCCGCAGGTCGCCCGCGGTCTGGCGCAGGTTCTCCACCTCCGCGACCGGCAGCCGGCGCAGCGGGTCGACGGCCTGCCCGCGCCGCGCGTCCGGCAGCCACTCCTGCAGCCCCGTCATCACGTCGCGCAGCAGCTCGTCCACCTCGCGGTCCCGCAGCGGGTCGTGGTTCCGGACCTGCGCAGTGATGACGTACGACGCCTCGCGCTGCGCCGTGAACACCTGGTCGAGGCCCTGCTCGATCCGCCGCCCGATCTCCCGGAGCTCCGCCCGCTGCTGCGCCGGCAGCAGGCGGGTGAACCGGTGCCGCAGCACCGTGTCGAGCTGCGCGGAGAGCTGGTCCAGCCGCTGCGGGTCGCCGATCAGGCGCAGCGCCCCGGAGAACGCCCGGCCCTCGACCGTGGACTCCATGACGTGCTCGCCGCGCTCCAGGTACTCCCGCAGCACCTCGCCGGTCGGCCGCTCGTCCTGGCGCAGCGCCGTCACCACGTCCCGCTGCATCGCCTTGATCGACTCGGCCACCCGCGCGAAGTCGGCGGGCAGCTCGCGGACCAGGTGCAGGACGTTCTCCGCCTCCTCCAGCAGCTGCTCGTCGCCCACCGGGTCCACCGTCCCCGTGCGCTCGATCCGCTCCGCCTCGGCGCGCAGCCGGGCGATCTCGCCCTCGATGCGGGCCAGGCGCACCAGCACGTCGGGGTCGGCGTCCAGCGCGAGCCGCTCCACCGCCTCCAGCAGGGTGCGCACCCGGGACTGGGAGACCCGCGCCCGCGACCCGCCCGCGCGCCCGGCGACCTCCAGCGCCCCGACCGCGTGGGCGGAGAGCGTGTAGACCTCGACGTCCTCCTCCAGAACCCGCCGCACCAGCCACCCGGCGTCCGCCCACTGCCGGCACAGGTCACGCGCCGATCCCACCGGCAGCTCGTCGCCGTAGCCCGCCGAACGGAGCTGGTCGAGGGCGTCGCCGACCTCCGTGTGCGCGTCAGCCACCGGGACCTGGGGGCGCTCCGGGGTGAACACGAGCGAGAGCAGAGAGACCACGAGGGGGGCGTGCCGCTTGTGCAGGAGGTCCAGCATCGGGTTCTGGAAGGCCCGGACGGCGCCCTGGTACGCCCCTTCGGCTCGCGTGATCATCGCGGGACAGCGTAGGTGAGGACGGAGGCGGGGCGTGACGAACGCGCCACGACGCCCGTCCTGCACCCCCTGGGAGCCACCTGCGAGGCACCTGTGCCACGGTGGCCCGGCCCGTCGCTCCGGAACCAGGGGGATCCGTCATCTCCGACCGCAGCCGCTTCCAGCTGTCCACCGACCCCGACCTCGACACCCAGGCCCGCGCCACGCTCGGGCGGGCGCAGAGCGGGGCCGCCGACGCGGGCGAGGTGATCGCCACCGCTGCGTCGGTGCACGGCAAGGACCACGCCGCGTGGTTCGCCGCCTGGCGCGCGCTCGGCGACCGGCTCGCCGGGCAGGCGGACGCCTCCGCGGCCGCGGGCCACCCGGTGAGCGCGGCGTCGGCGTACCTGCGGGCGGCCACCGCGTACGGGGTGGCCGTCGACGCGGTCGCCACGCTGCCGTCCGACGAGGACCTGCTGCCGACGTTCCGCGCGCACCGCGCGGCCTGGGAGCGCTGGGTCGACACGGTGGACCTCGACATCGACCGCGTCGACATCCCGTACGAGGGCACCACGCTGCCGGCGTGGGTGCTGCACGCCCCGGGCGCCACCGGGCCGCGGCCGACGCTGGTCGCCGTCAACGGCAGCGACGGGGCGCTCACCTCCCTGTGGTCGGACTGCGGGGCGGCGGCGCTGCGCCGCGGCTACCACGTCGTCCTGTTCGACGGGCCCGGGCAGCAGTCGATGCTGTTCGAGCGCGGCGTGCCGTTCCGCCCGGACTGGGAGGCGGTGCTGACCCCGGTGCTCGACGCCGTGACGGCCCGGCCGGAGGTGGACGCCGGCCGCATCGCCGTCTACGGCCTCAGCCAGGGCGGCTACTGGGTGCCGCGCGCCCTCGCGTTCGAGCACCGGCCGGCGGCGGCCGTGGCCGACCCGGGAGTGGTCGAGGTGGCGACCATCTGGGAGCACCCGGTGCCGTCGAGCCTGCTGCACCTGCTCGGGAAGGGCGACGACCACGCCTTCGACCGCGACATGGCCCTCGGGATGCGGCTGTCCAAGGGCGCGGCGAGCACGTGGCGGTTCCGCGCGCGCCCGTACGGCACCGAGGGCTACGCCGCGACGATCCGCGCGGTGCGCGCGTACGACGCGACCGACGTCGCCGCGAAGATCACGACGCCGCTGCTCATCACCGACCCCGAGCACGAGCAGTTCTGGCCCGGGCAGTCGCGCCGGCTCGCTGACCTCGCCCCGGAGGTGGCGACCCTGGTGCCGTTCACCGCCGCGGAGGGCGCCGACGGGCACTGCGAACCGCTGGGCCGTGCGGTCACCGAGGAGCGGGTGTTCGACTGGCTGGACGAGCGGCTCGGGGTGTGACGCACCGCCGGGCCCTTCGGCCCTCGCCGCGCCGCGAGACCCGCGCGTAGCGTCGGCCCATGGGACACACGCACGCACGCTGGTCGGAGCTGAGCACGTCGCGCAAGGTCGGCACCGTCGTCGTCGGCCTCGCCCAGGTCACGCTGACGGCGGTCGCCTACCGCGACCTGGCCCGCCGCCCGGCCGAGGAGGTCAACGGCCCGAAGGTCGCCTGGGGCCTGGCGATCCTCGTGAACTGGGTGGGGCCGATCACGTACCTGGCGAAGGGCCGTCGCACCACCTGAGGCGCGCGAGCCGGACCGCCGCGGCCGTGCCGCCGTCCCCGGAAGGTGATCTCGCCGACGGGGACGCCGGTGGCGCGCGCGAGGTCCGCGCCCTCGACCGCCGAGAGGTGCACCGCCCGCCCGGGGTGTGGTCCTGTGCGCCCGGGACGTGCCGCGCGTCCACGAGCGCGAACCGGAGCACCGAGCACGACGAAGGCCCCGATCCGGCGGGATCGGGGCCTTCGTCGTCGCTGTCTCAACGAGTGTCCGGAGGGGGACTTGAACCCCCACGCCCTATACGGGCACTAGCACCTCAAGCTAGCGCGTCTGCCATTCCGCCACCCGGACAGGGTGTCTCCCGACCGATCACATGAGCGCATTCCTACGCCCCGACGACCCGTCAGGTGCGGCAGAAAACATAGCACGGAGTGGCGCCCGGGCACGCATCCGCAGGTGGGGGCAGACTGGCGGGTGCCCCGCCGGGTCCGTCGCGGCGGGTGACTGACCAGCGGAGGTGGTGCGCGCGTGGCTGACGTCGGTGGCGGTCGGGGTGGCGGCTCGACGGGTCCGGCGGCGCGCCGCGTCGCGGGCCAGCGGCGGGGCGGCGCGGGGACGGCCGCCGACGACGGGGTGCCCCGGTGGCTGCGGACCTCGGCGGGCATCACGTGGCGGCTGCTCGTGCTGCTCGCGGGCATCGGCGTGGTGTTCTACGGCACCGCCCAGGTGCAGCTCCTCTTCGTGGCGGTGTTCATCGCGTTCGTGTTCACGGCGGTGCTGCGCCCGGTCGTCGAGTTCTACGCGCGGGGCATGCCGCGGCCGCTGGCGACCGCGCTCGGGCTCCTCACCGGGTTCCTCGTCCTGGCCGGCATGGTGTTCTACGTCGGCTACTCCGTGGCGAACCAGTGGCAGGACCTCTCGCGGCAGTTCAGCGACGGCATCGACCAGATCGTCGACTTCCTCGAGCACGGACCGCTGCCCGTGTCGATCACGAACGAGCAGATCGCCGAGTGGATCGACACCGGGCGCGAGTGGGTCCAGCAGCACGCCGGCGAGCTCGCGAGCCAGGCGGCCGCGTCCGCCGGCTCGGTCGTCGAGGTGTTCACCGCGCTGGCGCTCGCGGTGTTCTGCGCGATCTTCTTCCTGGCCCGTGGGCAGGAGATGTGGACCTGGTTCGTCAACCAGCTCCCCGCGACGGTGCGGGACTCCTGGAAGACAGCGGGCGGCGCCGGCTGGTACACGTTCAGCGGATACACCCGGGGCACCGTCATCATCGCGGTGACCGACGGGTTCCTCGCGTTCGTCCTGCTGTCGATCATCGGGGTGCCGCTCGCCGCTCCCCTGGCGGTCCTCGTGCTGATCGGCGCGTTCATCCCCCTGATCGGCGCCCCGGCGGCGATGGTCGTCGCCATGATCGTCGCGCTCGCGGCGAACGGCCCGATCCAGGCGGCCGTCGTCGGCATCGGGATCGCGCTGATCGGGCAGTTCGAGGGGCACGTCCTCCAGCCGCTGGTCATGGGCAAGCAGGTGTCGCTGCACCCGGTGGTCGTGGCGCTCGCGGTCGCCGGCGGGACGCTGACCGCGGGCATCCTCGGCGCGGTCATCGCGGTGCCGCTGGTGTCCGTCGTGTGGGCGATCTGGTCGCGGTTCCACCAGCCCGACCCGCCCATGGAGGTCGAGGAGGCCGTCGAGGAGGTCGAGCCGGTCCCGGACGACGGCACCGCGCTGCAGTAGCTACCCGTCCGGGCGAGCCGGGAACCACCGGGGCCGGACGTCCGTTGGAGGGCCGACCGTGCCGGGCGACCTGGAGAGAGATGGACGGCTGCAGTAGGTACCCCCTGGACCGCGACGAGACCGCGACAGGGGGTGAGGCGTGATGTGGGTGCTGTCGTTGCTGCTCGGCCTGCTGGTCGTGCTGGCGATCACGGCCGCGACGGGCTACTTCGTCGCCCAGGAGTTCGCGTACATGGCCGTCGACCGGTCGCGGCTGAACGCCCGCGCGGCCGACGGGGACGCCGGCGCCCGCCGGGCCCTGGCGGTGACGCGCCGGACGTCGTTCATGCTGTCCGGCGCGCAGCTCGGCATCACCGTGACGGGCCTGCTCGTCGGGTACGTGGCCGAGCCGCTGATCGGTGAGTCGCTCGGCGAGGCCCTCGGCGGCGTCGGGGTGCCCACCGGGGTCGGGATCGCGGTCGGCACGGTGCTCGCGCTGCTGCTGTCGACGCTCATCCAGATGCTGTTCGGCGAGCTCTTCCCGAAGAACCTCGCCATCGCCCGGCCGGAGCCGGTGGCCGTCGCCCTCGCGGCGTCGACCAACCTCTACCTGCGGGTGCTCGGCTGGCTGATCCGGGTGTTCGACTCGGCGTCGAACGCGCTGCTGCGGCTGCTGCGGATCGAGCCGGTGCACGACGTCGAGCACTCGGCGACCGCCCGGGACCTCGAGCACATCGTCGCGGAGTCCGCGCAGAGCGGCGACCTGCCGCGCGAGCTGTCGATGCTGCTGGACCGGATCCTCGACTTCCCCGAGCAGGACGTCGAGCACGCGATGATCCCCCGGTCCCGGGTCGACGTCGTCCGCGCCGGGGACACCGTCGCGGACGTGCGCGCCCGGATGGCCGCCGGGCACTCCCGGTACCCCGTGCTGGGCGGCGGCTCCGGCGAGGAGGTGGTGGGCGTCGTGCACCTGCAGGACGTGCTCGCGGCCGACGGCCGGGACGCCGCCCCCGTCGAGGCCCTGATGCGGCCCGCCGAGCTGGTGCCGACCTCGATGAGCCTGCCGGACGCCCTGCGCCGGCTGGCCGTCGGGCGCAACCAGCTCGCGTGCGTGCTGGACGAGTACGGCGGCCTCGCCGGCGTGCTGACGTTCGAGGACCTCGCCGAGGAGCTCGTCGGCGAGATCACCGACGAGCACGACGCCGCGGTCGAGGCCGCGCTCGTGCTGGACGACGGCGCCTGGACGATGGCGGGCGACGTGCACCTGGACGAGGTGGAGCGCGCGATCGGCCGGGACCTGCCGCGCGGGGACCACGAGACCATCGGCGGCCTGGCGATCGCCGCGCACGGGGCGCTGCCGCCGGCCGGCGCGAGCGTCGTCGTGCTGCTGCCCGACGACCCCGGGGAGCTCGCGCACGCCGGCGAGCCCGACCCCGTGTGGCTGCGCATCGACGTGCTCGAGGTCGAGCGGCACGTCCCCGCCCTGGTGCGGGTCACCGTGCCCGCCGACCCGCCGCCCACCGAGGACGAGCGCACCGCCGCCGTCGCCCGCGACCAGGAGGAGGACCGATGAGCGACCCCGTCGTGGTCATCGCCGTCACCGTCGCGCTGATCGCGCTCAGCGCCTTCTTCGTGGCCGTCGAGTTCGCGGCGCTCGCCGCCAAGCGGTACCGGCTGGAGGAGGCCGCCCCGCGCAGCCGCTCCGCCCGGGCCGCGCTGCGGTCGTCGACCGAGCTCACCGTCCTGCTGGCCGGGTCCCAGCTCGGCATCACCGCCTGCACCCTGGCGCTCGGTGCCGTCACGAAGCCTGCGGTGCACCACTGGCTGACGCCGCTGTTCGAGAGCTGGGGCGTCGCGCTGTGGCTCGCGGACGCCGCCGGCTTCGTGCTCGCGCTGGTGATCGTCACGTTCCTGCACCTCGTCGTCGGCGAGATGGCCCCGAAGTCCTGGGCGATCGCGCACCCCGAGACGTCGGCGATCCTGCTGGCCACGCCCATGCGGGCGTTCATGTGGCTCACCCGGCCCGTGCTGCGCGTGCTGAACGAGGCCGCGAACTGGTGCCTGCGCCGCGTCGGTGTCGAGCCCGCGGACCAGGTCGCCACCGGGCAGAACCCCGACGACCTGCGGCACCTCGTCGAGCACTCCGCGAACGTCGGGGCACTGGACGCCGCGTACTCCGCCCAGATCTCCGGAGCGCTGGAGCTGCAGACGACGACCGTGCGGGACCTCGTCGCCGGCGGCGCGGTCACCGCGGTGCCCGCCGACGCGACCGTCTCCGCCGTGCGCGCCGCGTCCCGGGCGTCCGGGCACCTGCGGGTGCTCGTGGGCAGCGGGGACCGGCTCGACGGGGTCACGCACGTGCGGGACACCCTCGCGCACCCGGCGGACGCCCCGGTGGCCCCGCTCGTGCGGCCGGTGCTGCGGCTGTCGGCGGACACCCCCGTGGCGGCGGCGCTGGCGCAGATGCGCGAGCAGCGGCAGCACCTCGCGGTCGTGCACGACGACGGCGGCCGGGTGGTCGGCGTGGTGACACTGGCGGATGTCCTCGCGCGCCTGTTCCCGGTGGCGGCGGCGGGGTAGGGCCGGGCCCGACCCCGTTCGGGGTCACCGGACGGGGTCGGCGGCCTCAGCGGGGACGAGGTCGTACGTGACGGAGTCGGCCACCGTCGCGACGGCGTCGTACAGGCGACGGGCCGCAGCGTTCCCGGGCCGGGTCGTCCAGCGGACGACACCCAGGCCCTCGGCACGCGCCTGCGCCGCCAGTTCACCCAGCAGCGCACGAGCCACGCCGCGCCCTCGGGCCGACGGGCTCGTGTACAGGTCGTCGAGGTACACGCCCTCCGCCCCGAGGATCGGTCGCGGGAACCGGCGGGCGTGCGCGAACCCGACCGGGCCGTCCTCCGTGACGGCGAGCAGCGCGCGCAGGGGGTGCGCCGGGTCGCAGACCCAGGTCCACACGCGGGCGACCGCGTCCGGGTCCGGAGCGAGACCGGCGCCCGCGCGGTAGTCGGCGAACATCGCGGCCCACGCGGCGCGGTCGGCGTCCGCGGCGGGCCGGACGCGGGTGGCGGGCGTCACGGCTCGGCGTCCGGATCCGGGGCAGGTGCCGGACGGGGCGCCCGCGTCTGCGTCTGCGCCGGGCCGGAGCCGGGCGTCGGCGGGGGTGGGTCGCCCAGGGTCGACAGGGCGCGGTCCAGGGCCGCGACGCCGTCCCGGTCGACCGGGTGCAGCGGAGCGGGCAGGTCCCCGACGTCCACGCCACGCAGCGCCGAGACCGCGTGCACCGCGCGCGGGCCGCCCAGCGACGCGACCAGCTCGGCGACCGGGGCGAGCCGGGCCATCAGCGCGCGGGCCTCGTCCGCCCGGCCATCGGCGGCGGCGCCCGCCACCGCGACGTACCACTCGGGCAGGACCCCGCCGAGGCCGGTGTGCCAGGTGCGCGCCCCGGCGAGGAGGCCCTCGACGCCGATGACGTCGCCGCTGCACCCGAGCTCGACGTGCGCGGGCACGGCGCCCGTGAGCGCCCGCACCCGGTCGCGCAGCTCCGCGGGGTCGCTCCCCCGGTCCTTGACCCCGCCGACGCCCGGGACCTGCGCGGCGCGGGCGAGCGTGTCGACCTCGTACCGGAAGCTCGTGCTGACCGGGTTGTGGTAGAGCCAGACCGGTACCCGCGCGGCGTCCGCGACGTCCCGGACCAGGTCGAGCACCTCGGCGTCGGTGAGCGGCAGGTACGCGAGCGTCGGCAGCAGCACGGCGGCGGCGCCGGACCGTTCGGCGACGATCGTGTGCACCACCACCTCGTCGGTGGTGAACGCGCCCACGCCCGCGACGACCGGCACCCGGCCGTCCGCGGCGGCCACGCCGGCCTCGACGACGCTGCGCCGCTCGCCCGCGGTGAGGTACGGGTACCCGCCGGTGCTCCCGAGGACCGCGACGCCCGAGGCGCCGGCGCGCACGGCGCGGTCGACGAGCTCTTCGAGGGGGTCGGTCCGCACCTCGCCCTCGGGTCCGCGCGGCGTGGGCAGGTAGGCGACGAGGGGTCCGAGGAGCGGCATCGCCGCAGTCTAGGTCGCGCGCGGGGTCAGTCCGCGAGGTTCCGGCCGAGGGTGTCCGTCAGGTCCCGGAACGCCTCCCCCAGGTCCACGCCGTACGTGTCCGCGAGCACGAGCACCGACCACAGGCAGTCCGCCAGCTCGTGGGCGAGGGCCTCGTCGAGGTCGGGGCGCGGGCGGACCCCGGCCTTGCCCTGGACGAGCTTCGCCAGGTCGCCGACATCGCCGACGAACCCGAGGGCGATCTCCTGCGGGGTCCAGGCGCGGCCGTACCGCTCGCGCTCGACCTCCGCGTACCGCGCCCGGACCTCGCGCGCACGGTCCTGCATCTCGTGGAGCTCCATGGACCCATGCTGGCCGGTGGCGGCCGGGCGCGGCGGCGGTTCGGCTCACTGGAAGTCCCGCGAGCTGGTGGCGACCTTGAGCGACAGGGGCGTCAGGTGCTCGGCGACGAGGTTGGTCGCCCCGTCCGCCCGCTCCAGCCGGCCGCGGACGACGAGCGCCCGGGAGGTGCGGGCGACCTTGCGGAACCGCTGCCAGAGCCCGGCGCTGCACACGACGTTCAGCAGGCCGGTCTCGTCCTCCAGGGACAGGAACGTCACGCCGCCGGCGGTCCCCGGGCGTTGCCGGTGCGTGACCACCCCGGCGACCGCGATCCGCCGGCCGGCCTCGTGCCGGAACACCTGCTCGACCCGCAGCACCCCGCCGGCGTCGAGCCCCGCGCGCACGTGCTCGGTCGGGTAGGAGTCGACGGTGACGCCGGTGGCCCAGACGTCGGCGACGGCGAGCTCGACCGGGCTCATGCCGGGCAGTGCGGGCGCGCGGACCCCGACGGAGACGCCGGGCAGGGTGTCCGGTCCCTCCTGGGCGAGCGCGCCCGCCGCCCACAGCGCCTCGCGGCGGGTCACGCCGAGGGGCTCCAGCGCGCCGCCGGTGGCCAGGGCCTCGAGCTGGGCGGTGCTCAGCTCGACGCGGCGCACCAGGTCCCGCAGGTCCGCGAACGGGCCGTGGGCCTCGCGCTCGGCGACGACCCGCTCGGCGACCTTCTCCCCCACGTTCCGGACGGACGCGAGCCCGACGCGGACGGCCAGCGCGCGGGCGGGGTCGCCGTCGCCCGCGCCCGGCCGCCCGGTGCCGGCGGGCACGGCCGCGGTGCCGGAGGGGGTGGGCACGAGCCGCGGCTCGCCCCCGGCCGGCGCGGGCCGCACCCGCTCGACGACCGCCTGCACCCCGGAGCGCTGCACGTCCGGGCGCAGCACCCCGATCCCGTGCCGCCGGGCGTCGGCGACCAGGGTCTGCGGCGAGTAGAACCCCATGGGCTGCGCGGCGAGCAGCCCCGCGTAGAACGCGGCGGGGTGGTGCACCTTGAGCCACGCGCTCGCGTACACGAGGAACGCGAACGAGTAGGCGTGCGACTCGGGGAAGCCGAAGTCGGCGAACGCCTTGAGCTTCTCGTAGACCTCCTCGCGCACCGGCTCGGGCAGGCCGTTGCGGGTCATGCCGGCCATGAGCCGGGCGCGCAGGGCCTCCATCTTCTCGAGGCTGCGCTTGGACCCCATGGCGCGGCGCAGCTGGTCCGCCTCGGCCGGGGTGAAGTCCGCGACGTCGATGGCCATCTGCATCAGCTGCTCCTGGAACAGCGGCACGCCGAGGGTGCGCCTCAGGGACTTCTCCAGCTTCGGGTGCGCGTAGGTGATCGGCTGGCGGCCCTGGTAGCGCTCGATGTACGGGTGCACGGACCCGCCCTGGATCGGGCCGGGGCGGATGAGCGCGACCTCGACGACGATGCCGTAGAAGTTCCGGGGCTGGAGGCGCGGCAGGGTGCCCATCTGGGCGCGGGACTCCACCTGGAACACCCCGACGGTGTCGGCGGCGCACAGCAGGTCGTAGACCAGGGGGTCCTCGTCCGGCAGGGCGTGCAGGTCGAGCCGCGGACCGCCGTGCTGCTCCACCTGGTCGAACGCGAGCCGCAGGGCCGTGAGCATGCCGAGGCCGAGCAGGTCGAACTTCACCAGCCCGGCGTCGGCGCAGTCGTCCTTGTCCCACTGCAGGACGGTGCGGCCCTCCATGCGCGCCCACTCCACGGGGCACACCTCGATGATCGGCCGGTCGCACATGACCATGCCGCCGGAGTGGATGCCCAGGTGCCGCGGCAGGCGCAGGAACCGGTCGGCGAGGTCGATCACCGGAGCGGGGATCTCGTCCAGGTCGCTGGCGGGCGGCGGCCGGTGCGCGGGGACGACGTCGTGGCCGTCGGCGGTGGGCTCGCCGACGGCCGGCTCGTGGTTCCAGCCCCACACGACGCCCTCGGGGTCGCGCTGCTGGGCGGCGTACGCGGCGGCGGGGTCCGCGGGCCCGCGGTTCTCGCCGGACCACCAGGGGTGCCGGGGCTGCGGGCCGCGCAGGGTCCCCCAGCGCTCGATCGACTTGCTCCAGGCGTCCTGCTGGCCGACGTCGTAGCCCAGGGCGCGGGCGGCGTCCCGGACGGCGGAGCGGGCGCGGTAGGAGATGACGTTCGCGACCTGCGCGGCGTGCGTGCGGCCGTGCTTGGCGTAGACGTACTGGATGACCTCCTCGCGGCGGCCGGACTCGATGTCGACGTCGATGTCCGGCGGCCCGTCGCGCTCGGGGGCGAGGAACCGCTCGAACAGCAGGCCGTACTGCACGGCGTCCACGGCGGTGACCTTGAGGGCGTAGCAGACGGCGGAGTTCGCGGCGGACCCCCGCCCCTGGGCGAGGATGCCGTTGCGGTGGCAGAAGTCGACGAGGTCGTAGACGACGAGGAAGTACCCAGGGAAGCCGAGGTCCTCGATCACGCGCAGCTCGTGCTCGAGCTGCGCGTACGCGCCGGGCACCTTCTCGGCCTCGGGCGGGCCGTAGCACTCGAGCGCCCCGCGGCGGACGAGCTCGCGCAGCCAGGTGGCCTCGGTGTGCCCGGGCGGCACCGGGTACGGCGGGAGGTCCGGGGCGACGAGGTGCAGGTCGAAGGCGCACTCGGCGCCGATCGCGGCGGCGTTCGCGACGGCCTGCGGGTGCCGGCGGTGCCGGTGCAGCATCTCGGCCGCGGACGCCAGGTGCGCCGTCGGGGCGCCCGGGAGCCAGCCGTCGAGGTCCTCCATCGAGGAGCGGGCGCGCACCGCCGCGAGCGCCATCGCGAGGTCCGCGTCGCGCGGGGTCGCGTAGTGCACGTTCCCGGTGGCGACCAGCGGCAGCCCGGCGCCGTCCGCGAGCGCCGCCAGGGCGTCCGCGACCTCGGAGTCGTACGGGCCGCCGCCCTGGGTGACCTCGACCGCCACGTTGTCCCGCCCGAACAGCGCGACCAGCCGGTCGAGCTCGGCGCGCGCCCGGTCGACGCCCCCGGCCGCGACCCCCGGGCCGTCGCCGGTGAGCACCCGGCGCACGGGGCCCTTGCGGCAGCCGGTGAGCACGAGCCACCGGCCGTCGGCCTGCTCGGCGAGGGACTCCAGGCGGTAGGCGGCAGCGCCCTTGGTGCCGGTGGCCAGGTGCGCCTCGGCGATCGTGCGGGACAGGGCGCGGTAGCCGTCGGGGCCGCGGGCGAGCACGGGCAGGTGCACGGCGCGCGGGTCGGGGACACCGGTCGGCGGGTCGAGGACGTCGGGGCCGGCGAGCCCCGGGACGGGCAGGTGCAGCTCGGCGCCGAACACGGTCGGCAGCCCGACGCGGCGGGCGGCCTCGGCGAACCGGACGACGCCGTACAGCCCGTCGTGGTCCGTGAGGCCGAGCGCGGTCAGGCCGAGCCGGTGCGCCTCCGCGGCGAGCTCCTCCGGCTGGCTGGCACCGTCGAGGAAGCTGAACGCCGAGTGCGCGTGCAGCTCCGCGTAGCGGGGGGTGTCAGTCATAGACGGCCTCGCAGGTCCAGCCGTCGGGGCGGCAGGCGAGCAGCAGGGCGCGCCCGCCGTCGAGGGTCACCTGCACGTGCAGGCACAGCTGCGCGTCGGTGGCCGACCACCACCGCTCGGCGAGCGGCCAGGGCCCGGCCCAGCCCGCGACGCGGTGCTCGGCGGCGGGCCGCCGGCCGGTGGCGGCGGTGCGGACCCGGGCGGGCACGCCGCTCAGGGTGAGCCGGCCGTCGAACCGCACGGGCCGGCCCTCCGCGTCCAGCACCTCCACCGGGGACGGCCGCGCGGGCACGGTCGCGGGGGCGGGCTGCGGCAGCCGCCCGGGCCACGGCCGGTCGACGGGCCGGGGCGCGGCGGCCTGGGCGCCCCAGGGCTGCAGGTGCACCTGGTCGCGGACGTCCCGCCCGCCCTGCAGGGCGGCGGTGAGCACGCCGTCCCCGCCGAGCAGGCCCTGCACCCGGTCCAGCGCCCGGTGCGCGCGCAGGTCACCACCCGACGGGCCGCCCCACAGCCGCCCCTGCTCGGCGCCGGCGGCGGCGACGTCCTCCGCGGTGATCCCCAGCGCGA
This sequence comes from Cellulomonas hominis, assembly GCF_014201095.1. Taxonomy (NCBI): domain Bacteria; kingdom Bacillati; phylum Actinomycetota; class Actinomycetes; order Micrococcales; family Cellulomonadaceae; genus Cellulomonas; species Cellulomonas hominis. The sequence continues at coordinate 4,343,272 of NZ_JACHDN010000001.1, forward strand.
CCAGCCCGACGGGCTCGCCCTGCTCGTCCGGGTCGCCGCCGGCCCGGGTGCCGTCGAGGGCCGCCGCGGTGAGCCAGCCCTCGAGCTGCCAGCGGATCCGGTCGGTGATCCGGGCGGCCGACAGCCCGCCGAGGCCGCCGAGGTCGGTCCGCCAGGTCCGGGACAGCTCGTCGCCGGCGTCGGTGCGCGCGGTGATCCGCAGCCGCCCGCAGGTCAGGGACTGCTCGGTGAGCAGGGCGTGCAGCTCCTCCGCGAGGCGGCGTCCGGCGAACGTCGCGACGTCCACCCGGTGCGCGGGCGGGTCGAGGTCGGCGCGGACCTCGAGGTCCGCCTCGGGCCGCCGCCGCGCGGGCGGGCGCAGGTCCTCGCCGCGCACGAGGGTCCACGCCCAGGTGCCCCAGGCGCCGAACCGGGCGTGCACGTCCCCGCCGGCGAGGGCCGCGAGGTCGCCCAGCGTGCGCAGCCCGAGGCGGCGCAGCAGGTCCACCAGGTCCGCGACGGCGCGCACGGCGTCGTCCTGCATCGCGGCGGGCGCCAGGTCGCCGACGTCCCGCGGCGCGAGGAAGGCCGGCGAGGCGCCCGGCGGCACCACCTCGTCGGTGCGGGCGGCGAGGACCGCGGCGAGCAGCCCGTCCGCGGTGCCGACCTGGCACTCGTGCCCGGTCCGCTCGGCCACGACGGACACCAGCCGCTCGGCCAGCGCCTCCTCCGTGCCGTGGAACCGCGCGGCGCCACCGGCCGGGAGCAGCAGCAGGCCGGGGCGGGCGACCTCGATGCCGGCGACCACGGCCTCGGTCGCGGCGGCCACCGGCTCGAACAGCCGGGCGTCGCGGTCGTCGTCGGCGGGCAGCAGCACGACCTCCGGGCACGCGCCCTGCGCCTGGCGGCGGCGCATCCCGCGGCGCACGCCCTGGGCGCGGGCCAGCGCGGACACGGCGGTCAGGCGGGCGCCGTGCTGCACGGCGGCGGGCAGGTGCGGCGGGACGTCCGCGGCACGCACCGCGGCGACGACCGGCCAGTCCGGCACCCAGAGGACGGTGGTGCGGGTGCTCATCCGACGAGCCTCAGGCCGGCCCGCTCCGCCGGGGCGGGGGTGGGTGCCGGGGCGGGCGCGGGCGCCGCGGGCAGCCCGTACGGGTCGGTCCCGACCTCGAGGGGCAGCACCAGGCGCAGGTCCTGCGTCTGGCCCGCGCTGCCGCGCCCGGTCCGGGTCACGTGCAGCTCGTGCGCGCGCAGCCGCCCGTCGCCGTCACCGACGCCGGACCACCGGCCGCCCTCGACGGTCAGCACGCAGCCCGCACCGGGCCACGGCGCGGTCGACAGCAGCACGGACCCGCGGTCCCGCGCGCGGGCCATGAGGCGGCGGCGGTCCGCGTCCACGAGCGTGGCACCCGGCCCCACGACCACGACGTCGATCCCGTCCAGCAGGGCCGCGACCACGGTCGGCGTGTCCACCCCCGGGCGCGGGACGACGGCCAGCCGCTCCAGGGCCACGCCGGTCTGCGCGGCCGCGAGCAGGCCGAGGCTCGGCTGCCCGACCACGGCCGCCCACGCCTCGCGCGCCGTGCACGCGGCGGCGACCATGGCGAGCACCAGGGAGGTCGAGCCCAGCACCGCGGTGGTGCTGCCGCGCCGCAGGCCGTCCGACAGCAGCGGGGTGAGCGCGGGCGGCACGGCGAGCGGCGGGCGGTCGGTGAGCAGTACCGGGCCGCGCGCCGCCGGGCGGGCGGGCGACGGGGCGGGGCGGCCGGGCAGGTCGGGGACCGCGACCGGACCGGCGGGCGGGGCCGAACGGGGCCGGGCGGGCGGGGCCGGGGTGGACGTGGCCGGTTCCGCGTCCTGCGGGACCACCGCGAGCGCCGCGGTGCCGTGGACGCGCGCCACCGCGTCCGCGAGGTCCGCGCCGCCGCCCGTGACCGCGGGGACGCCGCCGGCCCGGGTCGCCTGGCCCGCCCCACCCCGGGCCGCCCCGTCGCCGGCACCGCGGGCCCCGTCGGCCGGCCGTGCGAGGCTGCGCGCCCCGGTGCGCAGCTCGGCGTGCGCGAGGGCGGCCCGGGCCCGGGCGATCCGCTCCTCCTGGCTCACCGCCGCACCCCTTCCGTACCTGCGGCACCGCCGCACCCGACTCGTTCGAACACGTGTTCGATTGTGCCAGTAGACGCCGACATCCGGGACCTCGTCAATCCGGCGTCACCCGCCCTGGGGACCACGCCCGGCGCGTCCCGCGCGACCCGCCGGAGCCCCTGCGCGGACCCCGCCGGCGGGGCAGGATGGCGGCGACCGCACCACCCCTGAGGAGCACCATGGCCGTCTCGCTGACCCGCCCCGTCGCCCCCGAGCCCTACGCCCTGCTGCCGTCCGTCGCCGGCTTCGACGTCGCGAGCGCCGACGTCGTGCACGGCGAGCCGCTGGACGCCGCGTTCGCCGCGGACGGCGGGAACCTGTCACCCGCGCTGGACTGGTCCGGCTTCCCGGAGGGCACCCGCTCGTTCGTCGTGAGCTGCTTCGACCCGGACGCCCCGACCCCCGCCGGCTACTGGCACTGGACGGTCGTCGACGTCCCGGTGAGCACGACCTCGCTCCCCCGCGGCACCGGCTCGGCGGAGGGCGACCTGCTGCCGCCGGGCGCGTTCCAGGTCCGCACCGACGGCGGCTCGGTGGGCTACGAGGGCGCCGCGCCGCCGCCCGGGGACCGGCCGCACCGGTACGTGTTCGCGGTGCACGCCCTCGACGTCGAGCACCTGGACGTCCCGCGGGACGCGACGCCCACCGCCGTCGCGTTCACGGCGCTGTTCCACACCCTCGGCCGGGCGACGATCACGCCGACCTACGCCCGCTGACGGCCCGCCGACGCACCCGGGGCACCCGACCCGCCTCAGCCGGCCGGGAGGTCCAGGTCCAGCTCCAGCACCATCCCGGTCGCCCCCGGCGCCACGTCGCGGAACCCGAGCGACTCGTACAGCCGCCGCCCCGGCGGGTCCGCGACCAGCGTCACGTACGCCCCCCGCGGTGCCCGCGCGCGGACGTCGACGAGCAGCCGGGTCAGCACCCGGCGCCCGAGCCCGCGACGCTGGTGCGCGGGGTCGACCGCCATGTCCGCCACCAGGAAGTACCACCCGCCGTCCCCGACGACCCGCCCCATGGCGACGACCGCGCCCTCCGCGGTGCGGACGTGGCACCACGACCAGCTGCCCGCGAGCGCCCCGTCGGCCTGCTCGGGCCGCTTGGGCGTCAGCCCGGACTCGCGGCGCAGGCGGAGGTAGTCCGCGCGCGGCGGGGCGGCGGGCACGAGCACGTAGGGGTCGGCGGCGAACGGGTCGGCGGCGACGGGGTCGGCGGTCACGCGCCCCATCATGACCACTCCCGGCGCGCGACCGGGCGCCGTGGGTAACCTGCGGACATGCCGCTGACGCTCGGGACCCTGACCTGGCTGCGCGCCGTCGACCGCCTCGACCTGCTCGCCGAGCCCACCGCCGCGGCGGTGTCCGGCTGGGCGGCCGTGGACCCGGCGGTGGCGGACCAGGTGCTCGTGACGGAGATCGACCCCGGCCTCGCGGACACCGCCGCGATGACGGAGGCCTACGACCTGCCGCTCGCCCTGTCGGCGAACTGCGTGCTGGTCTCGGGCCGCCGGGCGGGCGACGAGCGCCTGGCCGCCGCGGTGGTGCGGGCCACGACGCGCGCGGACGTGAACAACGCCGTCAAGCGGCTGCTGGACGTGCGGAAGGCGTCGTTCCTGCCGATGGACCGGGCCGTCGAGGAGTCCGGCATGGAGTACGGCGGCATCACCCCCCTGGGCCTGCCCCCGGGCTACCGGGTGCTGGTGGACGCGGCCGTCGCGGCGGACCACGGCGACGCGGGCGGCACCGTCATCATCGGGTCGGGGCTGCGCCGCTCGAAGATCGCCCTGCCGGGGTCGCTGCTCGCGTCGGCGCCGGGCGTGGAGGTCGTGGACGGTCTCGGCCTGGCCTGACGCGCGCGGGTCACGACCCCGGCGGCAGCCCAACCGCAGCGGCCGTCCGTCGCGCGACGTCGTCCAGGTGCTCCGCGCGGGCCTCGACGACCCGCCGGTAGTGCCCGAACAGCTCGAAGGACACCGCCCCGAACAGCTCGGTCCAGGCGTCCACCACGGCGAGCGGCAACCGCGGGTCGACGGCCGACGCGTCGACCCCCTCGACCCCCTCGAGCGCCGTCCCGAGCAGCGCCCGCGCGTCGGCCAGCAGCGCGTCCCCCAGCGCCGCACCGGGCAGCGCCCCGGCCGCGCCGGCGGCCGGGCGACCCCCCGCCACCCAGCCCTCGACCGCGATCCCCGCCAGCAGCAGCGCGACCCGCGACGCCGGCGCGGCGGTGTCCTCGGGCGCGACGTACCCGGGCACGGGCGAGCCGTAGATCAGCGCGTACTCGTGCGGGTGCCCGAGCGCCCACCCCCGCACGGCGCGGTGCACCGCGAGCCACCGCCCGAGCAGGTCGGCGCGCGGCACGGCGGCCTCGGCGGCCGCCGCGGCGTCGGCGAGCCCGACGTAGGCGTCGGTGATGAGCGCGGTGAGCAGCGCGTCCCGGTTCGGGAAGTACCGGTAGACGGCGGACGGCGCCATGCCGAGCTGCCGGGTGACGGCGCGCACGGACAGCGCGGCCGCACCGACCTCGGCGAGCTGGTCGCGTGCGGCGTCGGCGATCTGCCGGACGAGCTCCCGGCGGGCGCGCGCACGGACCCCCTCGGCCCGGGGGCCGCCGTCGAGGTCGGGGTCGGGGCGGGCGGTCACCGGGCCAGCCTGGCACGGCGGGCGGGCGGCAGCCGGCACCGGCACTCCCTTGCGCTGGAACGTGAACAGTGTTCACACTGGTGATCACTGCTCACGAGCAAGATCGCGCCCTCGAAGGAGCCCCCGTGTCCCACCTCGTCGTCGGCGCCGGCCCGGTCGGCTCCGCGCTCGTCCGCCTGCTGGCCGACCGCGGCGACGCGGTCACCGTCGTCACCCGCTCCGGCGGCGGCCCCGACCACCCGGGGATCCGCCGGGTCGCCGCCGACGCGGCCGACGCCGACCGCCTCGCCGACCTGGCCCGCGGCGCCGCCACGGTGGTGAACTGCGCGAACCCCGGCACGTACGCGGAGTGGGAGGCGCGCTGGCCCCCGCTGGCAGCCGCCCTGCTCGCCGCGGCCGAGCGCTCCGGGGCCGTCCTGGTCACCACGGGCAACCTGTACGGCTACGGCCCGGTCGACGTCCCGATGACCCCGGACCTGCCGCTCGCCGCCACGGGCCACAAGGGCCGGCTCCGCGCCCGGATGTGGCAGGACGCGCTCGCCGCCCACGAGGCCGGCCGGGTCCGCGCCACCGAGGTCCGCGCCGCCGACTACATCGGGCCGACCGTCACGGCCGCCGGCGGGCTGCTGCGCCGGTACGCCGACGCGGCGCTGCGCGGGCGCACCGCCCGGACGTTCGGCGACCCGGACGTCCCGCACGCGTTCTCCTTCGTCCCCGACGTGGCGCGCACGCTCGCGGCCGTCGCCGGGGACGAGCGCGCCTGGGGCCGGGCCTGGCACGTCCCGGGCGCGCCGGAGCGCACCGTCCGCGAGGTGCTCACCGACCTCGTCACCGCGGCCGACGCCGTCTCCGCGGCCGGCCCCGGGACCGCCGCCCCCGCTCCCCGCGTCCGCCGCGTCCCCCGCCCCCTGCTCGCCGCCGGCGCCCGCGTCGTCCCGGTGCTGCGCGAGCTCGACGAGGTGCTGTGGCAGTTCGACCGCCCGTTCCGCCTCGACGCGTCCGCGACCACCGCGACGTTCGGCATGCACCCCACGCCCTGGCCCGAGGTGGTCGCCGCGACGGCCGCGGGCTGGTCTCCCGCGGCCCGCTCGCCGCGCGCCGCACGGGCTCCGCGACTAGCGTGACCAGCGCAGCAGCCCGCGGCGACCGGCCCCGGGTGGCGCCTCTGGCAGCGGGGCCCGGGCACACCGCGCGGGCACGCGCGACGAGGAGCGAGATGCGCACACCCACCGCCCGCGGACCGTTCAGCGCGGCCGTCCTGGACGCCCTGACCACCGGCGTCGTCGACCCGGCGCTCCCCGACCGCGCCGCGGAGGCCGCGGGCACCGCCGCCCGGGCCGACCTGCTGACCGACGACGACGTGCAGATCGCGCTCACCGCCCTGTACGAGCTGCACCACCAGGGCCTGGACGGCGTGGACGACCGCCTGGAGTGGGACCCGGTCCTGCTGCGCACCCGGGCCGCGCTCGAGGGGCCGTTCGAGGCGCAGATCCGCGCCGAGGTCGCCGTCCCGGACGACCTGCGGGCCGAGCTCGACGCGGACGCCGCCCGCGAGGGGCTGGGCCCGGCGGTGGCCCGCGCGCTGTTCGACCTGACGAGCCGGGACTCCGGGCCGAGCCTGTCCGCGTACGTCGCCCGCAAGGCCACCGACCAGCAGCTGCACGAGCTCCTCGTGCACCGGTCGGTCTACCAGCTCAAGGAGGCCGACCCGCACACGTGGGCCATCCCGCGGCTGGCGGGCGCGCCCAAGGCGGCGCTCGTGGAGATCCAGGCCGACGAGTACGGCGGCGGGCGGCCGGAGCGGATGCACGCCGCGCTGTTCGCGCGCACGATGCGCGGCCTCGGCCTGGACGACACCTACGGCCGCTACGTCGACGACGTCCCGGCGATCACCCTGGCCTCGGTCAACATGATGAGCCTGTTCGGCCTGCACCGGCGGCTGCGCGGCTGCATCGTCGGGCACCTGGCCGCGTTCGAGATGACGTCCTCGCAGCCGAACCGGCTGTACGGCAACGGCTTCCGGCGGCACGGCTACGACGCCGACGTCACGTGGTACTTCGACGAGCACGTCGAGGCGGACGCGGTGCACGAGCAGATCGCCGGCCGCGACCTGGCCGGCGCCCTGGTGGAGCAGCAGCCGGACCTGCTGGACGACGTGCTGCTCGGCGCGGCCGCGTGCCTCGCCGTCGACGGCCGGGTCGGCGCCCACCTGGTCGGGTGCTGGTCCGCCGGGGAGACCTCGCTGCGACGGCCGCCGGCGGTGGGGAGCGCGGCGTGACCGCCGTCGCCGACGCCGAGTACGTCCTGCCGCTGCGCTGGACCGACGACGGCGGCCTGGCGGAGCTCGCCGCCTACCTGCACGCGCTCGCGCGCCACCTGCCCGTGACGGTCGTCGACGGCTCGGACCCCGACCGGTTCGCCGCGCACGGACGCGCCTTCGGCCCCGCGGTCCGGCACGTCCGCCCGGACCCGCGACCCGGGTGCAACGGCAAGGTCGCCGGGGTGGTCACCGGCCTGCGGCTGGCGACGGCGGGGCGGGTCGTCCTCGCCGACGACGACGTGCGCTACGACGACGCCACGCTCCGGGCGGTGCTCGCCCCGCTCGCGGACGCCGACGTCGTCCGGCCCCAGAACGTCTACGACCCCCTCCCCTGGCAGGCCCGGTGGGACACCGCCCGCATCCTGCTGAACCGCGCCGCGGGGTCGGACTACCCGGGCACGCTGGCCCTGCGGCGCACGGCGCTCGGGCCGGAGGGCTACGACGGCGACGTGCTGTTCGAGAACCTCGAGCTGCTCCGCACCGTCCGCGCCCGCGGCGGCACCGAGCACCGCGCCGACGACGTGTACGTCACCCGGCGGCCGCCGGCCGTCGCGCACTTCTGGCGCCAGCGCCCCCGGCAGGCGTACGACAGCCTCGCCCAGCCCGCCCGGTTCGCCGCCGAGCTCGCGGTGCTGCCGGTCGTCCTGCTGGCCGCCGCCCGGCGCCCCACGCTGCTCCTCGCGCTGGCCGGGGTCGCGTTCGCCGCCGCCGAGCGGGGCCGGCGGCACGCGGGCGGGGCGCGGGTGCTGCCCGCGTCCGCGGTGCCGCTCGCGCCGCTCTGGCTGCTGGAGCGCGGCGTGTGCGCCTGGCTGGCCCTCGCCCTGCGCGCCACCGGCGGCGTCCCCTACGCGGGCCGCCGCGTCGCCCGCGCGGCCACCGCGGCGCGCGTCCTGCGCGCCCGCACCCGTCCCAGCACCGGTCCCGCACCCCAGGAGGCACCGTGACCACCCGACCCGCCGTCGTCCTGACCCCCTGCCCGGACGGGCCGATCCTCGTGCGCGGGGACGTCGAGATCCGCGACGCCGCCGGCCGGGCCGTCCCGCGACGCCGCGCCACGGTGGCCCTGTGCCGGTGCGGCGCGTCCGGCATCAAGCCGTTCTGCGACGGCTCGCACAAGGCCATCGGGTTCCGCACCGACGACGAGGTGCCCCGCCCGCCCGAGCCAGTCCCGGGAGGTGACCCGCGATGAGAGTCAGCGTCCCCGCCCCCGGCGTCGCCCGCCTCACGCACGCCTCGGTCAACCTCTACGTCCTCGCCGACGAGCGCGGCGCCACCGTCGTCGACGCCGGGCTGCCGCGCATGTGGACGGCGCTGCCCCGCGCGCTCGCGGCCGTCGACCGCACCCCCGCCGACGTCCGGGCCGTCGTCCTCACGCACGCGCACTTCGACCACGTCGGGTTCGCGCGCCGGGCGATGCAGCAGCTCGGCACGGACGTCTGGGTGCACCCCGCCGACGCGCACCTCGCCGCGCACCCGTACCGGTACGCGCACGAGAACCCGCGCGCCGTCTACCCCCTGCGCCACCCGCGCGCCGCCCTCACGCTCGCGGCGATGGTCGGCGCCGGGGCCGCCCGCGTCCGGGGCGTGCGGGTCGTCCGGTCGATCCTCCCGGGCCGGCGGCTCAAGGTCCCCGGCCGCCCCGAGGTGATCGCCTGCCCCGGGCACACCGCGGGCAGCGTCGCGCTGCACCTGCCCGACCGCGGCGTGCTGCTCACCGGCGACGCGCTCGTCACGCTCGACCCGTACACGAAGCGGACCGGCCCGCGGATCGTCGCCGGCGCCGCGACCGCGGACAGCGCGCAGAACCTGGAGTCGCTCGCGGCGCTCGCGGCCACCGGCGCCGGCCTCCTGCTGCCCGGGCACGGCGAGCCGTGGACGCGCGGGGCGGCCGAGGCGGTGCGCCTGGCGCTCGAGGCGGGACCGTCCTGACCTGCGCCCGCGAGACATCCGGCCTACGGTCGGCGTGATGACCTCCGACGCCGCACCGCCGCCCCGGCACAGCGCCGGGCGCCGCCCGACCGCCCGACCGGTCCGCCGCACCGGCGTCCCGGGACGCGCCCCCGGGCCCGCGGACCCGGACGCCGTCGTGGTCGGCGCCGGCCCGAACGGGCTCGCGGCCGCCGTGACCCTGGCCCGCGCGGGGCTGGACGTCGTCGTGCTCGAGGCGCAGGACACGGTCGGCGGCGGCAGCCGCACGCTCGACCTCGGGCTCGCGGACGGCATCCGGCACGACATCTGCTCCGCGGTGCACCCGATGGCCTGGGCGTCCCCGTTCTTCCGGTCCCTCGGGCTGCACGAGCGGCTCGACCTGCTCACGCCCGAGGCCTCGTTCGCGCACCCGCTCGACGGCGGCCGGGCCGGCATCGCCTACCGGGACCTGGACCGCACGGCGGAGCGGCTCGGCGCGGACGGCGCGACGTGGCGGCGGCTGTTCGGGCCGCTGGTCGAGCGCTGGCAGGACGTCGTCGCCCTCGCCCTCGGCGACCACCGCAGCGTGCCGGACGGGGTGACGCGCGACCCGCTCCGCGCCGCGCTCACCGCCGCCCGCTTCGGCCTCGGCGTGCTGCGCAACGGCGCGCCGGTCGTCCCGTCCGCGCTGCGCACCGAGGAGGGCGCCGCGCTGCTCACCGGCGTGGCCGGGCACGCCATCACCCCGCTGCCCTCGACGGCGGCCGCCGGGACCGCCGTCCTGCTCACCACGCTCGCGCACGCCGGGCACGGCTGGCCGGTGGTCCGCGGCGGCTCGCAGGCGATCGCCGACGCGCTGCACGCCGACCTCGTCCGGCTCGGCGGCCGCGTGGTCACCGGGCGCCCGGTCGCCCGACGCGCCGACCTGCCGCCCGCCCGCGCGTACCTGTTCGACACGGCGCCGCGCCTGGTGGCGCAGGTGATGGGCGACGCGATGCCGCCCGGGCTCGCCCGCGCCTACGCCGGCTACCGGTACGGCAACGCCGCCGCGAAGGTCGACCTGGTCGTCGACGGCCCGATCCCGTGGGCGCACCCCGAGGTGCACCGCGCGGGCACCGTGCACCTGGGCGGCACGCGCGACCAGGTCGTCGCCGCCGAGCGCGCCGTCGCCCGCGGCCGGCACGCCGAGCACCCGCTGACCCTGCTGTCCGACCCCGCCGCGCTCGACGCGGGCCGCGCGTCCGGCGGGCGGCGGCCGGTGTGGGCGTACGCGCACGTGCCCGCGGGCTCCGACGTCGACCCGACCGAGGCGGTGCTGGGCCAGGTCGAGCGGTTCGCCCCCGGCTTCCGGGACACGGTGGTCGCCGCGCACGCGATCCCCGCCGCGCGTCTGGCGGAGCACGACGCGAACCTCGTCGGCGGCGACATCTCCGGCGGCGCGATCTCGCTGCTGCGGATGTTCACCCGCCCGACGCCCCGGTGGGACCCGTTCGACGCGGGCGTCCCCGGCGTCTACCTGTGCTCCGCCTCGACTCCGCCGGGGCCGGGCGTGCACGGGCTGTCCGGCTGGTACGCGGCCCGGCGGGCGCTGCGCGACGTGTTCGGGCGGGCGGATAGGGTCGCGGCGTGAGCCAGCCGCGACCCGTCCTCGTCCTCACGCACGTCGCGCACGAGGGACCCGGGCTGATCGCCCGCGCGCTCGACGGGCTGCCGCTGACCACGCGCACCGTCGTCGACGACCGGACGCCCCGGCTGCCGGCGGTGTCCGACCTCGCGGGGCTGGTCGTCATGGGCGGCCCGCAGGACGCCGACGACGACGCGGGCCACCCCGGCCTGCCCGCGGAGCGCCGGCTGCTCGCCGAGGCCGTCGACGCCGGCGTGCCGACGCTCGGCGTCTGCCTCGGCATGCAGCTGCTCGCCCTCGCGCTCGGTGCGCCGCTGCACCGCCGGCACGGCACCGAGATCGGCTTCGGCCCGGTCGACGTCGTCGCGCCCGACCCGGTGCTCGCGCCCGCCGGCGCCCGCCCGACGGTGCTGCACTGGCACGCCGACGCGGTGGACCTGCCCGACGGCGCGACCCTGCTCGCCACCAACGAGGCCACCCCCGTGCAGGCGTTCCGGGCGGGCAGCGCGGTCGGCCTGCAGTTCCACCTCGAGGTCGACCCGACCGTGCTCGACCTCTGGCTCGCCACGCCGACGATGACCGCCGACCTCGAGCCGGGCGACGCCGACACCATCCGGCTCGGGTCCCGCCAGCACCTCGCCGCGCTCCGGCCCGCCGCCGACCTCGGGCTCGCGGCGTTCGCGGCCGCCGTCCGGGAGCGCGCGTGACCGACGCCGGGGCCCTGCGCGACCTGCTGGCCCTGTGCGACGCCCGGCCGGTGTGGGCGCCCGACCCGGAGCGCGCGTTCGACGGCGGCCTGCCCGGGCGCCCGGTGCGCAGCTCGGCCGTCCTCGTGCTCTTCGGCGCCCTGGACCGCGCGGCCGCCCGCACGCCGCACCCGGCCGTCGCCGCCGACCTCGACGTCCTGCTCACCCGCCGCTCCCCCACGCTGCGGCACCACCCCGGGCAGGTGTCCTTCCCCGGCGGCGGCATCGACCCCGGCGACGCCGGCCCCGAGGCGGCAGCGCTGCGCGAGGCGCGCGAGGAGACCGGCCTGGACCCGGCCGGCGTCCGGGTGCTCGGCGCGCTGCCGCCGCTGCCGGTGACCGCGAGCCGGAACCTCGTCACGCCGGTCCTCGCGTGGTGGGACCGGCCGTCCGCCGTCGCGGCGGCCGACCCGGCCGAGACCGTCGACGTGTTCCGGGTGCCCGTGGCGGACCTCGTCGAGCCCGCCAACCGGGTGACGGCGACCGTGCGCCGGGCCGGGCACGAGTACCGGGGACCCGCGTTCGACGCCGGCGGGGTGCTCGTGTGGGGGTTCACGGCGTTCGTGCTGGACCGGCTGCTGGACGCCCTCGGCTGGGCCGTCCCGTGGGACGCCGGACGGACCGTCCCCGCGCCGGTCTGACCCCACCCCGACGCACCGGAAAAGATGCTGGTGCGGCGCGGTCGTAACGATACGATCGACGGTGCCGCACGGGACCACCCGGCGACCAGGCCGCCCCACCCGCCCCTCGATCCCCACCCACCCCCTGCCCTGCCCCGGAGCCCTCTCGTCATGGCCAAGGTCCTGACCGCCGGCAGCCCCTGGCGCGTGATCCTCGTGTTCGCCGTGCCCCTGCTCGTCGGCAACGTCGTCCAGCAGCTCTACCAGTTCGCCGACGCGGTCGTCGTCGGCCGCCACCTCGGCGTCGACTCCCTCGGGGCCGTCGGCGCGACCGGCAGCCTCCTGTTCCTCCTGCTCGGCTTCGTCTGGGGCATGACCTCGGGGTTCGCGATCCCCACCGCCCAGGCGTTCGGCGCGCGGGACCTCGCGGGCGTGCGCCGGTCGGTCGCGACCGGCACGCTCCTGACCGGTGCCGCCAGCCTGCTGCTCACCGTCGCCGCTCCGCTGCTCGCCGGCCCGGTGCTCGCGCTGCTGCGCACGCCGGACGTCCTCATGGCCGAGGCGACGACGTTCGCGCAGGTGAGCTTCCTGGGGACCGGCGCGCTGATGTTCTTCAACTACCTGTCCGCGATCATCCGCGCGATCGGCGACTCCCGGACGCCGCTGGTCTTCCTCACGCTGGCGTGCCTGCTCAACGTCGCGCTCGTCGTGCTGCTGGTCGGTCCCGCGGGTCTCGGCGTCGGCGGCGCGGCTCTCGCGACCGTCCTCGCGCAGGCCGTCTCGGTGCTGCTCTGCCTGGAGTTCGTTCGCCGCCGGGTGCCGGTGCTGCACGTGCGGCGCACCGACTGGCGCGTGCCGCGGGCCGACCTCGCGGAGCACCTGCGGCTCGGTCTGCCGATGGGCTTCCAGGCGTCGATCATCGCGATCGGCGCGCTCGCCGTGCAGGTGCGGCTGAACGACCTCGGTGCCGACGCCGTCGCGGCGTACACCACCGCGTCGCGGGTCGACGGGCTCGCGGTCGCGCTGCTGCAGTCGCTGGGGCTCGCGGTGTCGATGTTCGTCGCCCAGAACCTCGGCGGCGGGCGGCCGGACCGGATCCGGCAGGGCGTCGTGCAGGCCACGTGGATCGCCGTGGCGGGGTCGGCGGTGCTGGGCGTGCTGCTGCTCGCGACCGGCGGCGCGCTCGTGCAGATGTTCGTCGGCGACGGCGCGGACCGCGTCGTGCACCTGGCGACCCAGTTCCTGCACGTCAACGCCGCGATGTACGCGCTGCTCGGGGTGCTGTTCGTGCTGCGCGGCGGGCTCCAGGGCCTCGGGCGCACCGGCGTGCCCACGCTCACCGGCGTCATCGAGCTCGTCATGCGCGTCGGCGCGGCCATCGTGCTCGGCGGGGCGTTCGGCTTCGTCGGCGTCGTGTGGGGCAACCCGCTCGCCTGGGCCGGCGCGGTCGTGCTGCTGGTGCCCGCCTACGCCCGCGCGCACCGGCACCTCGGCACGCTGCCGATCGCCCCGCTCGCCCAGGTCGAGGCCACGCCGGAGCCGGTGCCCGTGGAGGGGCCGTCCGAGGGGTCGATGGTCGTGGACGCGGTGGTCCCGCAACCGCGCCCGGCCGCCGACGCGGACTCCGGGGCCGGCGACCTGGCCGACCCGGAGCGGGACGCCGCGCGCGCCTGACCCCGGGCGACTCAGCCCCGCGGCGCCACCACCGCCACGACGGCCGCGACGCTCGCCGTGAGGTGCGCGGTCGCGGCGTCGTGCGCCGCGGCGCCCGAGGCGACCTGCTCCGCCGCCGCGTGCACCAGCGCCGACACCGCGGCGACCAGCCAGGGCACCGGCAGGTCGTCCCGGAACGCCCCGGACGCCACCCCGCGCTCCAGCACCGCGCGCAGGGGCCCGACGACGGGCTCGTGCCGGGCGTCGACCTCCGCGGCCGGCAGCTCGCGGCACGCCGCGGCGACGGCGCCGTGCCCGTCCGCCAGCGCCGGCCAGGCCGCCGCGAGCATCCGGTGCAGCGCGACCCGCGGGTCGGGGTCGTCGCCCGCCTCGTCGAGCGCGCGCCGCGCCCGGTCGACCGCCGCGGACAGCGCCGCGCCGACCAGCGCCTCCCGCGTCGGGAAGTGCCCGTAGAGCGTCACGCGCCCCACGCCGGCCGCGGCGGCGACCTGCGCGACCGTGGCGGCGGGGTCGGCCCGGAACAGGCGGAGCGCGGCGTCGAGCACCGCCTGCTGGTTGCGGCGGGCGTCGGCGCGGGTGGTCGGCATGGCGGCATACTATCTCGAACACCGATGTTCGACTTAGCACCCAGGAGGCCACCGTGACCGCCACCGACCCCACCGCCCTGCACGTCCTCGTGCTCGGCGGCTACGGCGCGGTCGGCCGGCACGCCGTCGCCGCCCTGCGCGCCGCCGGGCACGCCCCCGTCGTCGCCGGCCGCGACCCCGCACGCGCCGACCTCCCGCTGGACCTCGGCGACCGGGCGGCCGTCGCGCGCGCCGCCGCCGACGCCGACGTGGTGCTCAACGCCGCCGGCAGCGAGGACCCCCGGCTCGCGGCGGCGGTCACCCGGGCGGGCACCGCGTTCGTCGACGTGAGCGCGACCGCCGGGTACCTGGACGCGCTGGCCGGGGCGACGCACGCCGCCCCGGTGGTGCTCAGCGTCGGCATCGCGCCCGGCCTGACCAACCTGCTCGCGCACGCGGTCGCCCGCCGGGACGCCGCGGCCGGCCGGGACGCCGCGGCCGGCCGGGACGCAAGCGGTGCCCTGGACATCGCCGTCGTCCTGGGCGCGGGCGAGGCGCACGGCGCCGCGGCGACGGCCTGGAGCCTCGGGCTGCTCGGCAGCCGGTTCCCCGACACGACCGCTCCGGGCCGGACCGTGCGCAGCTACACCCGCGGCGCGCGGTTCGCGCTGCCCGACGGCCCTCGGCGGCTGTACCGGACCGACTTCAGCGACCAGCACGTGCTGACCCGCGAGCTCGGCCGGCCCGTGCGGACCTACTTCGGCACGGACAGCCGGCTCGCCACGGCCGCGCTCGCCGCGCTGACCTGGGTGCCGCCGGTCGGGCGGCTCGCGGGCCGGGCGCACCTGCCGGGCGGGGAGGACTGGGTGCTCCAGGTCCGGGACGCCTCGGGACCTCGCGCGACCGTCACCGGGACCGGCCAGTCCCGGGCCACCGGCGTCCTCGCGGCGCGGGCCGCCGTCCTGGCCGCCGGCGCACCCGCGGGCGTGCACCACCTGCCCGCCCTCGCCCGCCTCGAGGACCTGGACCTGCCGTACCGCGTCGACTGGCACGAGGGCGCCCGCCCCGCTCCGGTAGCCTGACCGGCCGCGCCGCACCCGCCGCGCGCCGGCCGACCGGAGGTCCCACCGTGCCCGACAAGCCGCCCGCCGAGGTCGCCCTCACCCCCGGCCTGGTGCGGGACCTGCTCGCCGAGCAGCACCCGGACCTCGCGGACCTGCCCGTCCGGCTCGTCGCGCACGGCTGGGACAACGGCACGTTCCGCCTCGGCGACGACCTCGCGGTGCGGCTCCCCCGGCGCGCGGCCGCGGCGCACCTCGTCGAGCACGAGCAGCGCTGGCTCGGCGTCCTCGCCGGCCTGTGCCCGGTCCCGGTGCCCGCGCCGGTCCGCCTCGGCCGGCCCGGACCGCTGTTCCCGTGGTCGTGGAGCGTCGTCCCGTGGTTCGCGGGCCGGCACGCCGCCGACGAGCCCGTCGCCGCCCGGACCGCCTGGGCCGGGACGCTCGCCGAGGCCCTGGCCGCGCTGCACGTCCCCGCGCCGGCGGACGCGCCCGTGAACCCGGTGCGCGGCGGCTCCCTCGCCGGCCGGGGCGCGGCGCTCACCGAGCGGATCGCGGCGGGGCACCTCGACGCCGTGCTGCCCGGCGCCGACCCGCGCGCCCTCACGCTCTGGCACGACGCGCTCGCGGCGCCCGCCTGGCCGGGGCCGCCCGTGTGGCTGCACGGCGACCCGCACCCCGCGAACCTCGTCACCCGGGACGGCGCCCTGGCCGCGCTGCTGGACTTCGGCGACGTCACCGCCGGCGACCCCGCGTGCGACCTGGCGACGGCGTGGCTCACGTTCGACGCGGCCGGCCGCGCCGCGTTCCGGGCCCGCAGCGACGCCCTCGCCGACGCCGCCGGGCCGCCGGACCCCGGGCGCTGGCGCCGGGCCGCGGGCTGGGCGCTGGTCATGGGCTCCGCGCTGGTGACGCACAGCGACGACGACCCGACCCTCGCCGCGATCGGCGCGCACACCGTGCGGGGGCTGCTGGGCTGACCGCGCGACACTCGCGGGGCATCATGGCCGGATGGCCGAGAACAAGACCGTCGCGACCGACGCCGACCCGCACGCCTTCCTCGCCACCGTCACCCCCGAGCGCCGCCGCCGGGACGCCGACCGCGTGCTGGACCTCATGCAGCGCGTGACCGGCGAGCCGCCGGTGATGTGGGGCCCGTCGATCGTCGGCTTCGGCTCCGTGCGCTACACCTACGCCTCGGGCCGCACCGGCGACTGGCCGCCCGTCGCGTTCTCGCCGCGGAAGACGGCGCTGACGCTGTACCTCATGGACGGCGTCGAGGCACACGTCGACGACCTCGCCGCACTGGGGCCGCACACCGTCGGCAAGGGGTGCCTGTACGTCAAGGACCTCGACGCGGTCGACGCCGCCGTCCTCGAGCGGATCGTCGCGGCGTCCTGGGCGGCCGCCGGGACCAACCCGCGCGACGCCGGCTGACCCGGGCCGACACGAGCGACGCGCCACGACGCGAGTCCCGGGCGTCCGCGCCCGACCCCGCGTACTCGGTGTCCACGTCTCCCAGCGGCATGCCCATCCGCCCGACGCGGACACCGCGCACCCGGTGTCCACACCGTCCAGCACCACCTCCACCCACCCGACGCGGACCACGGCGCACCCGGTGTCCGCACCGCCGCCGGCCGGCACGCCGACGCCCCCGGGACCACGCGGGTCCCGGGGGCGTCGTGCGTGCGTCGTCAGGCCGCGGCGAGCGACCGGAGCACGTACTGCAGGATGCCGCCGTTGCGGTAGTAGTCCGCCTCGCCGGGGGTGTCGATCCGCACGACCGCGTCGAACTCCACCGCGGAGCCGTCCGCCTTCGTCGCGGTGACGCGCACCGTGCGGGGCGTGGACCCGTCGTTCAGCGCGGTGATCCCGGCGACGTCGAACGTCTCCGTGCCGTCCAGGCCCAGCGAGTCGGCCGACTCGCCGGCCGGGAACTGCAGCGGCAGCACGCCCATGCCGATGAGGTTCGACCGGTGGATCCGCTCGAACGACTCGGTGATGACGGCCTTCACGCCGAGCAGCGCGGTGCCCTTGGCCGCCCAGTCGCGCGACGAGCCGGAGCCGTACTCCTTGCCGCCCAGGATCACCAGCGGCACGCCGGCCTCGGCGTACGCCTGCGCGGCGTCGTAGATCGACGTCTGCTCGCCGGTCAGGTGGTTGACCGTGAAGCCGCCCTCGACGCCCGGCACGAGCTGGTTCCGCAGCCGGATGTTCGCGAACGTGCCGCGGATCATCACCTCGTGGTTGCCGCGGCGCGAGCCGTACGAGTTGAAGTCGCGGCGCTCGACGCCGTGCTCCGCGAGGTAGACGCCCGCCGGGCTGTCCGCCTTGATCGAGCCCGCGGGGCTGATGTGGTCGGTGGTGACCGAGTCACCGAGCTTCGCGAGCACGCGGGCGCCCGTGACGTCGGCGACCGGCGCCGGCTCGGCGGCCATGCCCTCGAAGTACGGGGGCTTGCGCACGTAGGTGGACTCGCCGTCCCAGGCGAACGTGTCGCCCTCCGGGGTGTCCAGCGCGCGCCAGCGCTCGTCGCCCGCGAACACGTCGGCGTAGTCCGCCTCGAACATCGACCGGTCGATGCTCGCGTCGATGGTCGCCTGGACCTCCTCCGGCGTCGGCCAGATGTCCGTGAGGAACACCGGCGTGCCGTCGGGGTCGGTGCCCAGCGGCTCGCGGTCGAAGTCGAAGTCCATCGTGCCGGCGAGCGCGTACGCGATGACCAGCGGCGGGGACGCCAGGTAGTTCATCTTCACGTCGGGGTTGATGCGGCCCTCGAAGTTGCGGTTGCCGGACAGCACCGAGACCACCGACAGGTCGTGCTCGTTGACGACCGCCGAGACCTCGTCCGGCAGCGGGCCGGAGTTGCCGATGCAGGTCGCGCAGCCGTAGCCGACCAGGTGGAAGCCGAGCTTCTCCAGGTAGGGCCAGAGGCCGGCCTTCTCGTAGTAGTTCGTCACCACCTGCGAGCCCGGGGCCATCGACGTCTTGACCCACGGCTTCGAGGCCAGCCCGCGCTCGACGGCCTTGCGCGCCAGCAGCGCCGCGGCGAGCATCACCGACGGGTTCGAGGTGTTGGTGCAGGACGTGATCGACGCGATGACGACGGCGCCGTGGTCGAGCTCGGTGCTCGTGCCGTCGGCCAGCGTGACCGGGACGCGCTTGTGCGGCCGGCGGGCCGAGTCCCCCGCGGCGACGTGCGCCGGGGCGTCCGAGGAGTCCGCGTGCTCGCCGGCCGCGATCGGGTCGGAGGCCGGGAAGGTCTCGTCCACGGACTCGTCGAGGCCGGTGAACGGCGCCCTCTCCGAGTCGGACACGTAGTCGAGGATCGAGGTGGCGAACGACTCCTTGGCCTCGGACAGCTCGATGCGGTCCTGCGGGCGCTTCGGGCCGGCGATCGACGGGACGACGGTGCCGAGGTCGAGCTCCAGGTACTCCGAGTACGCCGGCTCGCGCGACGGGTCGTGCCAGAGGCCCTGCTCCTTCGCGTACGCCTCGACCAGCGCGAGCTGCGGCTCGGAGCGGCCGGTCAGGCGCAGGTAGTCGAGCGTGACGTCGTCGATCGGGAAGATCGCGCAGGTCGAGCCGAACTCCGGCGACATGTTCCCGATCGTCGCGCGGTTCGCCAGCGGCACCTGGGCCACGCCGTCGCCGTAGAACTCGACGAACTTGCCGACCACGCCGTGCTGGCGCAGCTGCTGGGTGATGGTGAGCACGACGTCGGTCGCCGTCACGCCGGACGGGATCGAGCCGATGAGCTTGAAGCCGACGACGCGCGGGATGAGCATCGACACCGGCTGCCCGAGCATGGCCGCCTCGGCCTCGATGCCGCCGACGCCCCAGCCGAGCACGCCGAGGCCGTTGACCATCGTCGTGTGCGAGTCGGTGCCGACGCACGTGTCGGGGTACGCCCGGCCGTCGCGGACCATGATCCCGCGGGCCAGGTACTCGATGTTCACCTGGTGCACGATGCCGGTGCCCGGCGGGACGACCTTGAAGTCGTCGAACGCCGTCTGGCCCCAGCGCAGGAACTGGTACCGCTCGTGGTTGCGCTGGTACTCGATCTCGACGTTCCGCTGGAAGGCGTCCTGCCGGCCGAAGACGTCGATCTGCACCGAGTGGTCGATGACGAGCTCGGCGGGGGCCAGCGGGTTGATCCGGGTCGGGTCGCCGCCGAGGTCCACCATCGCCTCGCGCATCGTGGCCAGGTCGACCACGCAGGGCACGCCGGTGAAGTCCTGCATGATCACGCGCGCCGGCGTGAACTGGATCTCGGTGTCGGGCTCGGCCGACGGGTCCCACGCGGCGAGCGCGCGCACGTGGTCGGCCGTGATGTTGGCGCCGTCCTCGGTGCGCAGCAGGTTCTCGGCCAGCACCTTGAGGCTGTACGGCAGCTTCTCGGTCCCGGGGACGGCGTCCAGCCGGAAGATCTCGTAGGTGTCGTCACCGACCTGCAGCCGGGACTTCGACCCGAAGCTGTCGACGCTGCTCACTGTGGGGCTCCTTCGTGGGGCGAGTTTCGGTCGCTGGGGGTGACCGAGCGGAACAAGTATCTTGACGTCAAGATACATCGTACCCCGTCGCGACCCCGGGAGCGACGCGCGGCGGCGGCGCTCCCGGGGTCGCCGGGTACGACGGTGCGGTGCGGCGGCGCGTCAGCCCTCGGCCGGGCCCTGCGCGGCCCGGCGCTCCCGCTCGACGGCCTTCTCGTGCTGGCGGGGGTCGTACTCCGGGGTGCCCTGCTTGTGCAGCTCGGCGGTCGCGCGGCGGCTCGCCTCGGCCACGCGGCGCGTCGCCTCCGCGGCGGACTCGCGGGCGTCACCCTGGTGCGCTGTCGTCATCGTCGGCTCCTTCCGGTCCCGGGCGCCCGCGGGCCGGGGCGCCCACCCCCACGCTAGGCCGCCGCCGCCCCCGGCGCGACCGTCCCCGCACGTCGCAGCGGCACGCGCGGCCCCGCCGAGCCCCCAGCCACGCCGGCGCGCGTCAGCGCTCCAGGACCGCGACCGCCTCGACGTGGTGCGTCATCGGGAACAGGTCGTAGCCCGTCACGTCGCGCAGGGCGAAGCCCTCCTCCGCGAGGTACGCCACGTCCCGGGCCAGCGCGGCCGGGTCGCACGCGACGTACACGACCCGCGACGGCCCGAGCCCCGCGACCGCCCGCACGACGTCCCGCCCGGCGCCGACGCGCGGCGGGTCGAGCACGACGGCGTCCGCGCGGGTCCCCGCCTCGCCGGAGGCCAGCACGCCGGCGACGTCCCCGCCGTGCAGCGCGACCTGCGGCCGGTCGTGCAGGTTCCGGCGGGCGTCGCGCACCGCCCGGTCGGCGCCCTCGACCGCGACGACGGAGCCGGACTCCCCCACGGCGTCCGCGAGCGGCAGCGTGAACAGCCCCGCACCGGAGTACAGGTCGAGCACCCGGCCGCCCGCCACGTCACCCAGCGCGGACAGCACGGCCCCGGTCAGCGCCGCCGGCGCCTCGCGGTGCACCTGCCAGAACCCGGCGGCGGCCACGCGGTACGTCCACTCGTGGTCCCCGACGGCCACGCGCTCCCGCACCGCGGCCCGCGCGTTCGGCCGCGGGTCCGCCTTGCCGCGGCGCAGGTCGAACGGCTGTCCGTCGACCAGCACGACCGGCTGGTCGCCGCCCGCGGGCGCCACGGCCTCGATCCGGGCGCCCGGCGCCCAGCGGCGCCCGAGCAGGTCCAACTCGGCCAGCGCGCCGCTCATGAGCGGCATCGTCGTCACCGGGAGCACGTCGTGCGACCGGAACCGGCGCATGCCCGCCCGGCCCTCGCGGTCGGCCAGGAAGCCGACGCGGGTGCGCCAGCCCAGGCCGCCGCGCTCGTCGTCCCCGGGCAGCGCGCGCACCGGCACGTCGCGGTCGACCTGCGCGAGCCGGAGCAGCTGCTCACGCAGCACGCCGGCCTTCCACGTCCGCTGCGCGTCGAGCCGCACGTGCGCGAGCTCGCCGCCGCCGACGCCCCCGGGCCCGGCCTCGGGCCACGCCGACTCGACCCGGTCGGCCGAGGCGTCCAGCACCTCGACCGCGTCCGCCCGCCAGAACCGCGCCTTCGCGCCGGTCTCGGTCAGCCGTGCGCGCACCCGCTCGCCGGGCAGCGCGTGCCGGACGAACACGACGCGCCCCGGCCCGTCCTCACCCGGGGCCCGGAGCCGCGCGACGCAGTGGCCGCCGTGGGCCACCGGCCCGACCTCGAGCTCGACGACGTCCCCGGGCGCGCCCGCCTCAGAGGCCACGAGAGGTCGTCCTGCGCACGTGCTCCTCCATACCGGTCTGACCCTCCGTCGACGCGAGCTGCCACGGGACGGACGCCACGACGACGCCCGGCGTGAACAGCAGCCGGCCCTTGAGCCGCAGCGCGCTCTGGTTGTGCAGGAGCTGCTCCCACCAGTGGCCGACGACGTACTCCGGGATGTAGACGACCACCAGGTCCCGCGGGCTGTCCCGCCGGATCGAGCGGACGTAGGTGATGATCGGCCGCGTGATCTCGCGGAACGGCGAGTCCAGGATCCGCAGCGGCACCGGCAGGTCCATCGCCTCCCACTGGTCGCGCAGCGCCTGCGCGTCCTCCGGGTCGACGCCCACGGTCACGGCCTCGATGGTGTGCGGGCGCGACGCCCGGGCGTACGCGAGCGCGCGCATGGTCGGCCGGTGCAGGTGCGAGACCAGCACGATCGCGTGCACCCGGCTGGGCAGCGCGCGGGCGGCGGCGGGGTCGGCGCCGAGCGCCAGCTCCGCGCGGACGGCGTCGTAGTGCCGGCGGATCCCCTGCATGCCGATGAACACGACGATCATCGCGAGGATCGCGATCCACGCGCCGTGCGTGAACTTGGTGACCAGGACGATGAGCAGCACCGTCGCGGTCATGCCGAAGCCGATGGCGTTGATGACCCGCGAGCGGGTCATCTGCCGCCGGCGCACCGGGTCCGGCTGCGTGCGCAGCTCCCGGGTCCAGTGCTTGATCATGCCGAGCTGCGACAGCGTGAACGACACGAAGACGCCCACGATGTACAGCTGGATCAGCCGGGTGACCTGCGCGTC
Source organism: Cellulomonas hominis (assembly GCF_014201095.1). Lineage (NCBI taxonomy): Bacteria > Bacillati > Actinomycetota > Actinomycetes > Micrococcales > Cellulomonadaceae > Cellulomonas > Cellulomonas hominis. The sequence goes on from NZ_JACHDN010000001.1 coordinate 4,365,611, forward strand.
GAACGCGATGATCAGCGCGATCGCGCCGAGCGCGAGGGCCACGATGCCGTTGGAGAACGCGAGCCGGTCGCCGCGGGTGTGCAGCTGCCGGGGCAGGTAGCCGTCCTTCGCGAGGATCGAGCCGAGCACCGGGAAGCCGTTGAACGCGGTGTTCGCGGCGAGCACGAGGATGAGTCCCGTGACGACGGCGACCAGGTAGAACGCCGGCGGGAACGCGTGGAAGATCGTCTGCGCGAGCTGCCCGATGACCGGGTCCTGCACGTAGTCCTCGCCGACCGGCACGCCGTCGCGCAGCAGCTGGGTCGCCGGGTCCTCGACGTAGTGCACGCCGGTGATCCGGGCGAGCGTGAGGATCGACATGATGAGGAACACCGACAGGCTGCCGAGCAGCAGCAGCGTCGTCGCGGCGTTCCTCGACTTCGGCTTCCGGAACGACGGCACGCCGTTGCTGATCGCCTCGACGCCGGTCAGCGCGGCCGACCCGGACGCGAACGCGCGCAGGACCAGGAACGCGCCGGCGGCGCCCGTCAGGCCCTGCTCGAAACCGTCGGCCGGCACGATCGTCAGGTCGTGCGAGGCGGCCTGCTGCAGGTCGCCCATCAGGTACTGCACGAAGCCGAAGATCGCCGTCGACCCCACCGCGACCATGAACAGGTACACCGGGATCGCGAACGCGCTGCCCGACTCCTTGACCCCGCGCAGGTTCGCGAGCGTGAGCAGCACGACGATGCCGACCGCGACGAGCGTCTCGTGCCCGCGCAGCGCGGGGATCGCCGAGGCCGCGTACTGCGTCCCGGACGAGACCGACACGGCGACGGTCAGCACGTAGTCGACCAGCAGCGCGCTCGCCACGGTGACGCCGGCCTTCGGGCCGAGGTTCACGGTGGCGACCTCGTAGTCGCCGCCGCCCGACGGGTACGCGTGCACGTTCTGCCGGTACGAGGCGATGACGGTGATCATGACGACCACGACCGCCAGGCCGACCCACGGCGAGATCACCGTGGCGCTGACCCCGGCGAGCGCCAGCGTCAGCAGCACCTCGTCGGGGGCGTAGGCGACGGACGACAGCGCGTCCGAGGCGAAGATGGGAAGGGCGATCCGCTTGGGCAGCAGGGTGTGCCCCAGGTTCTCGCTGCGGACCGGTCGGCCCAGCAGCAAGCGTTTGGCGGCATCCGCGAGATCCGGCACGAGGGACCATGCTAGGCGCACCCGGGCCGGATCGCGCCAACCGGGTGCTCCCGCTGTCTGAGACCGCCCGCGGGGGTATAGCGTTCCGCGTCGTGCACTTCGTCATCATGGGCTGCGGCCGTGCCGGCGCCACCCTCGCGCAGTCGCTGGAGAGCCACGGCCACTCGGTCGCGGTGATCGACCAGAACCCGGACTCGTTCCGCCGCCTGGACGCGGACTTCGCCGGCAGCAAGGTCACCGGCCTCGGCTTCGACCGGGACGTGCTGCGGCAGGCGGGCATCGACGACGCCTTCGGCTTCGCGGCGGTCTCGGACGGCGACAACTCCAACATCCTGGCCGCGCGCGTCGTGCGCGAGACGTTCGGGGTGGAGAACGTCGTGGCCCGCATCTACGACCCGCACCGCGCGGAGATCTACCAGCGGCTCGGCATCCCGACGGTCGCGACCGTCCGGTGGACCGCCGACCAGGTGCTCCGCCGGCTGCTGCCGATGGGCGCGACCAGCCAGTTCACGGACGCCTCCGGCCGGATCGTGCTGTCCGAGGTCGACGTGCACGAGGGCTGGCGCGGCAAGCCGCTGCGCGTCCTCGAGGAGGCCACCGGCGCCCGTGTCGCGTACCTGACCCGCTACGGCGACGGCCTGCTGCCGGACGCCCAGACCGTCCTCCAGGAGAACGACATCGTGCACCTGCTCATGCACGCCGACGACACGTCGGCCGTCGAGCGCGTCGTCACCGCGGCCCCGGAGGTGCAGGCGTGAGGGTCGTCATCGCCGGCGCCGGCTCGGTCGGGCGCTCGATCGCCCGCGAGCTGCTGGCCAACGGGCACGAGATCACGCTGATCGACCGCCAGCCGTCCGCGATGCGCGTGGCCCAGGTCGCGGACGCCGACTGGCTGCTGGCCGACGCGTGCGAGCTGCCGACCCTGACCCAGGCGCGCACGGACGAGTGCGACGTCGTCGTGGCGGCCACCGGCGACGACAAGGCGAACCTCGTCATCTCCCTGCTCGCGAAGACCGAGTACGGCGTGCCGCGGACCGTGGCCCGGGTGAACAACCCGAAGAACGAGTGGATGTTCGACGAGGCGTGGGGCGTCGACGTGGCGGTGTCCACGCCGCGCATCATGACGGCGATGATCGAGGAGGCCGTCTCCGTCGGCGACCTGGTGCGGATCTTCACGTTCCACCAGTCCGGCGCGGACATCCTCGAGCTCACGCTGCCCGACGACTCCCCGCTCGCGGGCCGGCTGATCGGTCAGGTCGACTGGCCGGCCGACACCGTGCTGGCGTGCGTCGTGCGGGACGACCGGCCGTTCTCCCCCAGCGGCGACGACACCCTGGAGGGCGGCGACGAGCTGCTGTTCGTCACGGGGCGGGACGGCTCGGAGGTGGCGCTGGCCGAGCTGCTGTCGAGCCGCGCACCAGGATCCAGCTGAGCCAGAGCACGAGGGCCGTCAGCGGCACGCCCATGACGAGCTTCGCGGTGCCGAGCCAGGCGACCTCGCCGGCCAGGTAGAGCGGGACCTGCACCACCAGGCGCAGCGCGAACATCCCGGCCCACAGCCAGGTCGCCAGCGCGTACCGGCGGCGCAGCTCGGGGTCGGCGCGCCACGCGACGGCACCGGCCCACGACCCCTGCGACGACATCGGGCCGTCGGACCGGAACAGCCCGACCACGACGCCCACCAGCGGCCAGCGCACCAGCGCGGACACCACGAACGCCAGCAGGTAGGCGACGTTGGTCAGCAGGCCCCACGCGAAGTAGTCCTCCGCGCGGCCGGACCGCCACGCCCACAGGACGCCGATCCCGACGCCCAGGACGCCGGACAGCGCCTGCGTGAGCGGGCTGCGCTGCACGAGCCGCGCGACGACCGCGACCAGCGCGGTGGCGGCGGACGCCACGAGCGCGGGCGTCAGCCGCTGCCCCGCGGCGACGAACACGACGACGAACACCAGCCCGGGCGCGACGGACTCGACCGCACCGCGCACGCCGCCGATGGCCTCGCCGAAGGAGAACTCGTCGGCGCCGATCGCCCTCATGCCGCGGGCCGCGCCGGCGCCCTCGGCCGTCTCCGGCCCGGGGGGCGTCGCCGGCTCACTCACCGGGTCGGGGCCGCAGCTCGTAGCGGGGGTTGAACATGGAGCGCCGGCCCTCGCGGGAGCACACCAGGCCCTCGACCTTCAGCCGGCGGCCGGGCTCGATGCCGGCGATCTCCCGGCGTCCCAGCCAGACCAGCACGACCGAGCCGGAGCCGTCGTACAGCTCGGCCTCCAGGGCGGGCACGCCCTCGCGGGGGCGCAGGACCACCGAGCGCAGCACGCCGGACACCTTGGCGCGGTGCCGGTCGGACGCCAGGCTCACCGGCGTGCAGCCGGTGGCGCGCACGGCGTCCTCCCGCTCCTCGACGGCCTCGATCTCCTCCTGCGAGGCGACGGCCCGGCGCAGGTGCTCGCGCAGCGACGTGGGCATGTCAATGGATCTCCGTGATCTCCGGCCCGCGCTTGAGCGGGTCGAACGTGGGGGCGGCGGGCGCCGCCGGGGCGGCCGGGGTCGCGCCGTCGGCCTGGTTCGGGAGCCGGAGCGCGAGCAGGTCGCGCGGCGGCCGGGCGTCGCCGCCGCGGACGACGACGGTGCGGCGGAACAGGTCCTCGAGCTTGCCCGCGGCCTCCTCGTCCACCGCCGCGCGGCCGGTGATGACGCCGCGCAGGAACCAGCGGGGGCCGTCGACGCCGATGAACCGGGCCGGGCGGTGCCCGGTGCGGCCCTCGGGGGTGCGCACGGGGAGCCGGGCGAGCAGCTCGCGCCCGAACGGGCCGGGCACGTCGTCCACGGCGCCGCCCTGCTTGCGCACGGACTCGCCGATCTCCTCGCGGATCTCGTCCCAGATGCCCTCGGTGCGCGGGGCGGCGAACGCCTGCATCTGCAGCGTCGAGCCGTCCAGCGTCACGCCGACCGCGGTCACGACGTTGGTCTTCTTGTCGATCTCCATGCGGAGCTCCATGCCGTGCACGCCCGGCAGCCGGAGCGCGCCGAGGTCCACGCGGGGCCCCGGCGGGATCTCGTCGGCGGCGTCCCAGGGCCCGGCGGACCGGTCGGGGACGGGCGCGGGCGCCTCGTCCGGGGCGCCGGGCGCGGCCGCGTCGTCGGCCTGGGCGGCCGGCTCCTCGGGCGTCGCCTGGTCGGCCGTCTGCTCCAGGGTCTCGTCCTGGGCGGTGCGGTCCTTCGCACCGCGCCGGAATAGCGCCACCCTCAGTCCCTTCCCCGGGTCGCCCGCCGCGCGGGCACGTACACGTCCACAGTAGTCCGCCCGGTGCGGTGCACCTAGCGGGCCCCGCCCGACCGCCAGCCGCCGGACGAGCCGAAGCCGCCGGCGCCGCGCACGGAGTCCGGCAGCTCGTCGGCCTCGACGAACGCCGCGCGCTCCACCCGCTGGATGACGAGCTGCGCCACCCGGTCGCCGCGGTGCAGCACCACCGGCTCCCGCGCGTCGGTGTTGAGCAGCGTCACGGCGATCTCGCCGCGGTACCCCGCGTCCACGGTGCCGGGCGCGTTGACGATCGTCAGGCCGTGCTTGGCGGCCAGGCCCGAGCGCGGGTGCACGAACGCGGCGTAACCCTCCGGCAGCGCGATGGCCAGGCCGGTCGGGACGGTGACCCGCTCCCCCGGCTCGATCGTCGCGTCCACCCGCGTGACCAGGTCCGCGCCGGCGTCGCCCGGGTGGGCGTACGCGGGGACGGGGACGCCCTCGTCCAGGCGGCGGAGCAGCACGGTCAGGGTGGCGGTGGTGTCCTCGGTGCTCGTCACGGGGCCCGACCCTACCGGCCGCGGGTGCGATGCTGGGACGGTGCAGACCACGACGCCCCCGTTCGACGAGCGCCTCTGGCCGTCCCCCGCGGTCTGGCTGGCCGTGCCCGCCGCCGCGGCGATGCTCGGCATCGTGCTGTGGCCGCTGGGCACCGGCCCGGGGGTCGCGGGCGCGGTGACCGGCCTGGTCGCCGCCGGGGCGGCCGCGGTGGCGTCGGCGACGCGGGTCCGGGTCGCCGACGGCGAGCTGCACGCGGGTGCCGCGCACGTGCCGCTCGGGCTGCTCCGGGACCCCGTCGCGCTGGACGCGGACGCCACCCGCGCCGCGCTCGGCCCGGAGCTCGACGCGCGCGCGTACGTGTGCCTGCGCGGGTGGGTCAGGACGGCGGTCCGGGTCCGCCTCGACGACCCCGCGGACCCGACCCCCTACTGGGTGGTCTCCACCCGCCGGCCCGACGACCTCGTGCGGGCGCTGCAGCCCGCGGACGACGACGCCGGCCGGACCACGGGGGTCCGGCCGGCGTCGTGACGGCTGGGTCGGGCGCGCGGCTCGCGCGCGTCCGGACGGCGGCTCAGGCCGCGCACTCCGAGCAGACGGGCATGCCGTCCTTCTCGTACGCGAGCTGGCTGCGGTGGTGCACCAGGAAGCACTTGGAGCACGTGAACTCGTCGGCCTGACGCGGCAGCACCCGGACGGACAGCTCCTCACCGGACAGGTCCGCGCCCGGGAGCTCGAACCCTTCGGCCGCTTCGGTCTCGTCCTCGTCCACCACGCCCGAGTTCTTGTCGGAGCGCCGGGCCTGGAGCTCCTGCAGCGAGTCCTCGCTGAGGTCCTCCTCGGTCTTGCGCGGGGCGTCGTAGTCGGTTGCCATGAGGTGTGGTCACGCTCCGTTGGGTCGGTGGTCGGCGTACGCGGGATCAAGTCGCGGCAGGCGAGGTTTGTTCCCGACAGGCGCCCCGGATTGTGCCCTATTTCGTCGCGGGACGCACGCCGGTCCGGCACCTCCCGCGCCGGGCCCGCGCGGAGCCCGCCGGACGGTCCGGGCGAACCCCCGCGAACCCCCGCAGAACACCCCCGGGGACGTGCCCGCGCCGCCCTCAGTCGTCCGAGTCGGCACCCAGCTCGGCGAGCAGCGCGCCGAGGGCCGCCACCGTCTCCGGCGGTCCGACCACGGTCATGTCCCGGCTCGCCCGGCGCCCCCGCAGGCCGGTGACCTGCGCACCCGCCTCGCGAGCGATGATCTCGCCCGCCGCGACGTCCCACGCGTTGAGCCCGCGCTCGTACATCACGTCGAGCGTCCCCTCGGCCACGCGGCACAGGTCCAGCGCCGCCGACCCGATGCGCCGGATGTCCCGCACCTGCGGGAGCAGCGCGGCCAGCACCCGGCCCTGCGCGCGGCGGCGCTCCGAGACGTACCCGAAGCCCGTGCCGACGAGCGACGTGGCGAGCGGCCGGGCCGGGTTCGCGGCGATCGGCTGCCCGTCGCGGCGGGCGCCCAGCCCGAGCCCGGCCGCGTACGTCACGCCGTCGACGACCGAGTGCACCGCGCCCGCGACCGCGGTCCAGCGCTCCGGGTCGGGCTCGCCGGCGACCAGGCCGACCGACACCGCGTACGCCGGGACGCCGTACAGGTAGTTCACCGTCCCGTCGATGGGGTCCAGCACCCAGGTGAGCCCGGTGGTCCCCGGCTCCAGCCCGTGCTCCTCGCCCAGCACGCCGTCGTCCGGCCGGTGCTCGGCGAGCAGCTCGCGCAGGTGCGCCTCAGACGCCAGGTCCATCGCGGTGACCGGGTCCACCTCCGAGGACTTCGTCGCGGCGACGGCCACCCGGGCGGGGCGGTTCGCGCGGATCAGGTCGCCGGCGGAGCGGGCGAGCCGCTCGGCGAGGTCGGTCAGCGCCCGCACCGCGGCGGCGTCGGGCAGGTCAGGGGTCGCGCTGCTCACGCACCCCATCCTGCCCGACGGCACGCGACCGGCGCCGAGGTCGTCGGTTGCGCGGTCCAGCCGGGGTGCGCAACCGACGACCTCGGGCGGAACCGTCGACCTCGGCCGGTGACCCGACCCCTCAGCGGGCGCCGCGGGCGCCGCGGACGTGGCGGAGCCAGCGGAGCAGCGGGGCCGGCTCCTCGCGCGGGGGGCGCGGGGCCCGGCCCGGGCGGGCGCCGCGGCCGGGGTAGCGGGCGCGCACGGCCGCCGGGTCCCACGGGCCGGGGGCCTGCAGCCGGAACCGCAGCGCCACGAGCCGGGTGACGAGCACCACGGAGACCGCCAGCACCTCGGTCGGCACGGTCAGGGCGCCGGCGTGCCAGAGCACCGCCACGAGCAGCGCCCCGAGCACCGACGGGATCGCGTAGAGCTGCCGCTGGTGCAGCACCACGGGCACCTCCCCGGTGAGGATGTCCCGCAGCACCCCGCCGCCGACGCCGGTGATGACGCCCGCGCAGACCGCCGCGGTCGCCCCGGTCCCGTACTCCAGCGCCTTCACGGTGCCGACGACGGTGAACAGCGCGAGGGCGCCGGCGTCCAGCACCAGCACGAACCGCCGGAGCCGCCCGAGCCCCGGGTGCGCCGCCCAGGTCACCAGCCCCGCGACGCAGGCCGTCACCACGAACTCCCACTGCGCGATCCCGACCGGCGGCACGGCGCCGATCAGCACGTCGCGCAGGATGCCGCCGCCGAGACCCGCGGCCCAGGCCAGGACCACGATGCCGAAGATGTCGAACCCCTTGCGGACCGCGGCCAGGCCGCCGGACAGGGCGCCGACGAACACGCCGAGCAGCTCCAGGACGGGTTGCAGGGGGAGGTCGTCGAACACAGGGGTGATCATGGCAGTTCGGCGGCGCACCGCCCGGCCTCCGCGGGATCGGGGGTGGGCGGTGGCAGGCTCGTCGCGGATGATGGGAGAGGTGATGGCTGAGCTCGAGCTGATCGGACTGCACGAGGACGGGGAACACCTCGTTCTCGCGGCGGCCGACGGGCAGCGCTACCGGCTGCACATCGACGAGCCGCTGCGCGCCGCGGTGCGCCGCGACCGCCCGCAGCTGGAGCAGATCCGCGCGGAGCAGTCGGGCGTGCCCAGTCCGCGGGAGATCCAGGCGCGCGTCCGCGCGGGGCAGTCCGCGGAGCAGATCGCGCAGGACTCCGGCCTCACGGTCGAGCACGTGCGGCGCTTCGAGGGCCCCGTGCTCGCGGAGCGCGAGTTCGTCGCCGAGCAGGCGCGCGGCACCCGGGTCGGCCGGGACGTCGGGGCGCCGGTGCTGGGCGACCTCGTCGTGGACCGGCTCGCCGCGCGCGGCGTGGACCCCGACGGCGTGGAGTGGGACGCGTACCGCGAGGCGGGCGCCGGCTGGACCGTCGTGGCGCGGTTCCTCGTCGAGGACGACCTGCGCGAGGCCCGGTGGACCTACGACGCCTCGGCCCGCGCGGTGCACGCCGAGGAGGACGAGGCCCGCTGGCTCTCCGAGACGGAGATCGCCGACGGCCCCGTGCCGCGCCGCCACCTGTCCGCCGTGCGGGACCTCGTGTACGACGTGGACGCCGACGTGCGCCCCGTGCTCGCCGCGGTCGACGGCCCGGCGCCCCACGGGGAGCACGCCGAGGACCCGGTGGACGACATCCGCGCGACGGCGGACCTGCTGGACGACCTGCGCGCCCGCCGCGGCGTGCGGCAGACGCTCGACCTCGAGGACGACGAGGACGAGGACTTCGGCGGCTTCGGCCCGCAGCACGCGTTCGACTTCGGGCAGCTCGACGCCCCGGACGTCCCGGACCTGCCGGGCTCCCACCCGGTGGAGACCGAGCCCGCGTCCCAGGCCCGGGTGTACCCGGCACCGGTGCGCCCCGTCGCCGAGGAGCCGGAGACGCCCGTCGCGGCGGAGCCCGGCGAGCCCGGCCCGGACGCCGCGGAGCCCGCGCGCCCCGAGCCGCGGACCCGCAGCGGGCGCCGCGGCCGGCCGAAGGTGCCGAGCTGGGACGAGATCGTCTTCGGCGCGAAGCCCGAGTAGCCGCCGAGCCGGAGCCCCGCGGACCCCACCGGGTCCCGGGGGGTTCAGTCCCCCGCGGCCAGGTCCAGCGTCTGCGGCGACAGCGCCGCCGCCCCCGACGTGCGCGCCGTCGTGCGCATCCGGTGGTGCCGGCGGCACAGCACCTCGTAGCCGACGGCGTCCTCGTCCGGGACGTCGACGTCGCCGACGACCACCTGCGCGCCCTCGACCACCATCACGCCGTGCACGGTGCGGGCGTTGTGCGTCGCGCGGGCGCCGCACCAGCACAGGGCCTGCACCTGGAGCGTCTCGACCCGGTCGGCGAGCTCGAGCAGCCGGGCCGAGCCGGCGAACAGCCGGGTGCGGAAGTCGGTGGTGATCCCGAAGGCGAACACGTCGGCGCCGAGCTCGTCGACGACCCGGCCGAGCTGGTCGACCTGCTCCGCGGAGTAGAACTGCGCCTCGTCGCAGATGAGGAAGTCCACGCGGCGCCCCTCGGTGCGCCGCGCGACGACCTCGTCCCAGAAGTCGGTGCTGTCCGTGACCTCGTGCGCGGGGACGGACAGGCCGAGCCGCGAGGACAGCCGGTGCTCCCCCGCCCGGTCGTTGCGGGTGAACAGCACGCCGCCCCGGCCGCGGGCCTGGTGGTTGTGGTGCATCTGCAGCGCCAGGGTGGACTTGCCGCAGTCCATCGTGCCGCAGAAGAAGACGAGCTCTGCCACGCTCTCCTCGTTCCGTCTCAGGTGTGCAGGGCGAGCAGCGGGACCTGGACCTCGGCGGGGGTCAGGGAGCCGTGCACGCCGACGAGCCGCAGCGAGGCGGGCGTCTGGGTCCGGGAGTCGACGACGGTCGCCCGCCCGGTGGTCGCGACCACGAGGTCGCCGATCAGCGGTCGCACGTGCGCCGACACCGGGCCGAACAACCCGGCCCCGATCGCCTCGTCCCCGGTGAGCACGACCGCGGCGTCGCCCAGCGTCTCCGACCACCGGGCCGCGACGACCGCGGGGTCCGCGCCGGCGTCCAGGTGCACGTGCAGCGCCCGGGGCTCCCCCGCCACCAGCGCCACGTCCGCGGCGAGCGCCGGGGTGGTCGCGACGTCCCAGCGCCGGGCGGGGTCGACGTCCACCATCCCGTGGTCGGCGGTGACGACCAGCGACGCGCCGGCGGGCAGCGAGCGCACCAGCCGACGCAGCTCGGAGTCGAGCGCCTCGAGCTGGTCGCCCCACTGCCAGGACCCGCAGCCCTCGTGGTGGCCGGTCTTGTCGACGTCGCCCCAGTACAGGTAGACGAGCCCGGGCTCGCGCAGCAGCCGCAGCGCCGCGTCCACCCGGTCGGCCAGGGACTCCGCGGCCCGGTACCCGCCGCCGCGCAGGGCCGCCTCGGTGAGGCCGGAACCCATGAACTTCCCCGGGCCGACCGTGGTCACGGTGACCCCGTGCGCGACGAGCGTCTCGAACACCGTGGGCTCGCGCTGCCAGTCCCGTGCGGGTCCCAGCCCGTCCCACGACACCATGTTCGCGAGCCGTCCGTCGCGCGGGTTCCGGACGGTGTACCCGACGAGGCCGGTGCGCCCGGGCCCCGTGCCGGTGCCGAACGTGCCCATCGAGGCGGCCGTGGTGGACGGGTAGCCGGCCGACAGCGGCGCGGCGCCGTCGAGCAGCGACCGCAGGAACGGGGCGTGCCCCGAGCGCTCGGTGAGGTTGGCGTACCCCAGCCCGTCGACCAGGACGACGCACACCCGGTGCGTGGCCGGCAGCCCGAGCTGGGCGCGGCGCGCGGGACCGTCGGCGGCCGGCACCCCCAGCGCGTCGGCGACGGCGGGCAGCAGCCCCGACAGCGACGGCCCGGCGTAGTCGGGCAGGACCAGGCCCGCGTCCGCGAGCCGGCCGGGCACGGTGGACGGCGCGGCGGCGGGCATCGTCAGCGCGCGCTCGCCGCGGAGAGCCGCCGGGCGAACGCCACGGCGGCCCGGACGGCGTCGGTGCCCTCGGCGACCGCGCTCACCCGCACCACCACGTCGTCCGGCGTGAGGGTGCCGGTCAGCCCGTGGTCCGCCTCGCACGCCGGGTCGCCGCACTGCGCCGGCTCGAGGTCGACGCGGGAGACGGCGCCCCAGCCGATCGCGAGGGTCAGCTCGGTGGCCGCGGTGCCCGGCGTGTGCTGCTCCGGCGAGCCGAGCACGTGCGTCAGCGCGACCGACCGCAGCTCGGACAGCGGCACGGCCTCGGTCGTCGCGGCCGCGCTGGCCGAGGGGTGCTCCCGGTCGGCCGGGTGGTCGTCGACGTGCGCGACCACGAGCCGGGTCGGCGTCAGCGCGAGCACGGTGACGTGCCGGCGGACCTCCGCGGCGTCGAATGTGGTCTCGGGGTGCACGAGGTGCGCCACGACCGGCTCGTCGGCGAGGGCGACGTCGAGGACGTCGGCCACCAGGTCGGGGTAGTACCCCGCCCGGTGCAGGTCACGGCTGAGGTCGGCGGACGGTGCAGGCACCGGGACATCCTCCCACCGACCGGCCCGGCCCGTCACACCCTTCGCCGCAGGCTGGGGACGACGACCCGAGCGAGGGCGAGGAGGTGGTCACCGCGTGCACCGCGTGCACCCGCGTCACGAAGGACACCCGCCAGACGACGTGGACACCGCGTACGTCGGCACGTTCGGCGCGCGGGGGCTACCCCGGCAGGACGCGGCGCGGTCCGTCGGCCCGGCTCGCGGCGCCGACGCGGGCCGTCGCGCCGAGCACGTACGCGCCGTCCTCGGCGACGACGACCGGGTTCAGCTCGAGGGCGTGCAGCTCGGGCAGGTTGTCCGCGAGCACGGACACCCGGGCGAGCACGTCCTCCAGCGCGGTCACGTCCAGCGGCGGCACGCCCCGGTAGCCGAACAGCCGGGGCGCGGACCGGGGGGCGCGCACGACGTCGGCGACGTCCACGTCGGTGAGCGGCGGCACGGCGTAGGCGACGTCGCCGAGCAGGTCGGTGGTGTCCCCGCCGAGGCCGAAGCCGAGCACGGGACCGAACAGCGGGTCCTCGGAGGACCGGATCACCGTGGCCACCCCGTGCGGGGCCATGGCCTGCACCTCGAGCGGCGCGCGGCCCGGCGCGGGCTCCCGGCCGGCCGCGAGCGCGAGCACCTGCGCCACGTCCGCGCGCAGCTCGGCGGCGTCGTGCACGTCGAGCCGCACGCCGCCGAGGTCCGAACGGTGCCGCAGCGCGGGGACGGTGGACTTGAGCGCGACGGGCCACCCGAGCCGCTCGGCTGCCGCGACCGCCTCGTCGGCGTCGTGCACGCCCTCGGACGGGAACACCTCGACGCCCGCGAGCGCCAGCAGCTCCGCCGCCCGCTCCGGGCCGACCTCCAGGGTCGCGGGGCGGCCCGCCTCGTCCAGCCAGGAGTCGACCAGCCGGCGGGCGGTGCGGGCGTGCACGCCCTCGGGGTGCATCAGGGTGCCGCGGTCGGTAGCGCGCCAGGCGGCGTACCGGACGGCCTGCCCGAGCGCGAGCACCGCGTCCTCGGGGGTGGTGTACGCCGGGATGGTGCGCAGGGCTCCGTCCGCGTCGGGCGCGGTGAGCTGGGGGGTCGCGCCGTGCAGCCCGAGCAGGCACGCCACGGACGTGCGGCCCGACCCGGCGGCGGCGCGCGCGAGCGCCTGGGCGACCCGGTCGTCCCGCGGGCCGGCGGTCGGCACGTGCACCGTGACGACGACGTCCACCTCGGGGTCGGCGTACACCTCGGCGAAGCAGCGCTCGATCCGCTCGTCGTCCGCGTCCTCGGCGATGATCGCGGCCTGCCCGGTGACGGTGAGCCCGGCGGCACCGGCGGCCTCGCGGACCAGCGCGGCCATCGAGGGCGAGGACGCGACGACGGCGGCGCGCCGGCCGGGCGGCAGGGGCTGGAGCGCGAACAGCTGCGCGGCCTCGAGCATCTGGTGCGTGTTGTCCACGAGCACGACACCGGAGCGGCGCATCACCTCCTCCAGCGTGCGCCGGGAGGCCAGCGTCGGGCGGACCGCGTGCCCGGGCGGGACGACGTGGCCGGACCGGCCGGCGGTGACGACCACGACGGGCTTGACCCGGGCGAGCCGCCGGGCGACCCGGGAGAACTTGCGCGGGTTGCCGATCGACTCCAGGTACAGCGCGACGACGTCGGTGCCGTCGTCCTCCTGCCAGAACTGCATGAGGTCGTTGCCCGACACGTCCGCGCGGTTCCCGGCCGACACCAGGTGCGCGAGCCCGAGGTGCCGGCGGCGCACGGAGCCGAGCATCGAGACCGCGGTGGGCGCGGACTGGCAGAACAGGCCGATCCGCCCGGGCGGCGGCGGGTCCTCGGTCAGCGAGGCGTTGAGCAGCCCGCCCGCCGCGTGCGCGAGGACGCCGTAGGACACCGGGCCGATGACGCGCATGCCCGCGGCGTGCGACGTCCGCAGCAGCGCCCGCTGCAGGGCGAGCCCGGTGGCGCCCGTCTCGGCGAAGCCGTCGGACAGCACGACCACGCCGCGCACGCCGAGCCGCCCGAGCGAGCGCACCGCGAGCACCGCCTCGGCGCCGGGCAGCGCGAGCACCGCCAGGTCGACCGGGCCGGGCACGGACGCCAGGTCCGGCCAGTGGCGCACGTGCGCGGGCGTGCCCGGCTCCGGGGCGCGGCCGACGACGTGCACCTGCACCGGCTCCGCCGGCCCGCCGGGCCGGGTCACCGCGCCGGTCCGGTGCTCCGGCTCCCCCGCGCCGTGCACGCCGCCGGTGGCGAGGCCCGCGAGCACCCGCGCCGCCTGCAGGTCCGGCAGCGACCCCGCCGGCGACTCGGCGGACGCGAGCAGCAGCACGCTGCGGGCGGACAGCAGCCCCTGCACGCTGCGGGCCTCGGCGGTGTGCTCGCGCGCCGTCATCACCGCGAGCGACCGGTCGGTGGGGTCGATGTCGAACTCGACGGTCACGACGCCGTCCTCGAGCCGCTGCCGCAGCGAGTACCCGGCCTCGCGGAACACGGCGATCATCCGGCCGTTCTGCGGCAGCACCTCCGCGGTGAACCGGCGCACCCCGCGCTCGCGCGCCGCCGCGGCCAGGTGCTCCAGCAGCACGGAGCCCAGGCCGCGGCCGTGCCGGGAGTCCGCGATGTTGAAGGCGACCTCCGCCTCGTCCGGCGCCACCTTGTCGTACCGAGCGACGCCGATGATCTCGTCGTCCTGCGTGACCGCGACCAGGGCCACCCGGTCGTCGTGGTCCACGGTCGTGAACCGGGCCAGGTCCCGGTCGGGCAGCCGCTCCAGCGGCGCGAAGAACCGGAAGAAGATCGACGCCTCGGACTGCGCGACGTGGAAGGCCTGCAGCGCCTCGGCGTCCTCGGGCCGGATCGGCCGCACGTGCGTCGTGCTGCCGTCCCGGAGCACGACGTCGGCCTCCCAGTGCTCGGGGTAGCCCACCACGCCGTGCGCGTCCCCGGTGAGCTCGGCCATGGGGACGAGCCTATCCGGAGCACCCCCGCGCGTCGTGGTCGTCGGCACGGGCCACGGGCGGGGACAATGGGCCGTCACCCACCACGATCCCGGGAGCAGCATCCGCATGGCGCGCCGCAGCAGCACCCCCGACGTCCCGCCCGGGGACGTCGTCGAGCGCATCGTCGACATCGACGTCGCGACCGAGATGGAGGGCTCGTTCCTCGAGTACGCGTACTCCGTCATCTACTCGCGCGCGCTCCCGGACGCCCGCGACGGACTCAAGCCGGTGCAGCGCCGCATCCTGTTCCAGATGCACGACATGGGCCTGCGCCCGGACCGCGCGCACGTGAAGTCGGCGCGCGTCGTCGGCGAGGTGATGGGCAAGCTGCACCCGCACGGCGACACGGCGATCTACGACGCGATGGTGCGGATGGCGCAGCCGTTCTCGCTGCGGCTCCCCCTGGTCGACGGGCACGGCAACTTCGGCTCCCTCGACGACGGCCCGGCCGCCCCCCGCTACACCGAGGCCCGGATGGCGCCCGCGGCCCTCGCGATGACCGCCGGGCTGGACGAGGACGTCGTCGACTTCGTCCCGAACTACGACAACAAGCTGACCCAGCCGGCCGTGCTGCCCGCGGCCATCCCGAACCTGCTCGTCAACGGGGCGTCCGGCATCGCCGTCGGCATGGCCACCAACATGGCGCCGCACAACCTCGTCGAGGTGGTCGCGGCGGCCCGGCACCTGGTGCTGCACCCGCAGGCCACGCTCGACGAGCTCATGCGGTTCGTCCCCGGCCCCGACCTGCCCTCGGGCGGCAAGATCATCGGCCTGGACGGCGTCCGCGACGCGTACCGCACCGGCCGCGGGGCGTTCAAGACCCGGGCCACCGCGCGCATCGAGAACGTCACGCCGCGCCGCAAGGGCATCGTCATCACCGAGCTGCCGTACACGGTCGGTCCGGAGAAGGTCATCGAGAAGATCAAGGAGGGCGTGCAGGCCAAGAAGCTCTCCGGCATCTCGGACGCCCTGGACCTCACCGACCGGCAGCACGGCCTGCGCCTGGTCATCGAGGTCAAGACGGGCTTCAACCCCGAGGCCGTGCTGGAGCAGCTGTACCGGCACACGCCGCTCGAGGACTCGTTCTCCATCAACAACGTCGCCCTCGTGGACGGCCAGCCCCGCACCCTCGGCCTGCGCGAGCTGCTGGAGGTGTGGGTCGAGCACCGGATCCGGGTCGTCGAGCGCCGGTCCCGGTACCGCCTGGACCGCAAGCGGGAGCGGCTGCACCTGGTCGAGGGCCTGCTGGTCGCGATCCTCGACATCGACGAGGTCATCCAGGTCATCCGGTCCTCGGACGACGCGGAGACCGCGCGCACCCGGCTGCGCGACGTGTTCGACCTGTCCGAGCCGCAGGCCGAGTACATCCTCGAGCTGCGGCTGCGCCGCCTGACCCGGTTCTCCCGGATCGAGCTGGAGAAGGAGCGCGACGAGCTCGCCGAGCAGATCGCCGCGCTGGAGGCGATCCTCGCCGACGACGCCCTGCTCCGCGCCACCGTCTCCGACGAGATGGCCGAGGTCGCCGCGACCTACGGCACCCCGCGGCGGACGATCCTGCTGGAGTCCGCCGGCGGGTCGGTGACCGCCGCCGAGGGCGCGCCGACGTCCGGCCGGGGCGCGCGCGCCGCCGCCCCCGCCCTGTCGCTCGAGATCGAGGACGCGCCCTGCTACGCGCTGCTGTCCGCGACCGGCCTCGTCGCGCGGACCGGCGGCACGGACGTGGCCCTGCGCCCGGCGCCCGGCGCGCACCGCGACCGGCACGACGTGCTCGCGGGCACCGTCCCGACCAGCGTGCGCGGCGAGGTCGGCGTGCTGACGTCGCGCGGCGTGGTGCGGCGGGTCTCCGTGCTCGACCTGCCCGCGCTGCCGCCGACCGACGGCGCCCCGAACCTGTCCGGCGGCCTGCCGCTGACCGAGCTGCTCGCCCTCGACAAGGGCGAGCGCGTCGTCGGCCTGGTCCCCGTGACCGCCGACGCGCCGACGCTCGCGCTCGGCACCGCGCAGGGCGTGGTCAAGCGCGTCACGTCCGGCGAGGCGCCCGCGAACCGGGACTCCTGGGAGGTCGTGGCGCTCAAGGACGGCGACGAGGTCGTCGGCTGCGCGACGGTCTCCGACGACGACGAGCTGGTGTTCATCGCCTCGGACGCCGCCCTGCTGCACTTCCCCGCGGGGTCCGTCCGGCCGCAGGGGCGGCCCGCGGGCGGCATGGCGGGCATCAAGCTCGCCGCGGGGCAGCGCGTCGTGCACTTCGGCGCGCTGGCGGCCGGGTTCCCGTCCTCCGGCGAGGACGAGCCGGTCGTCGTGACCGTCGCCGGCACCTCCGACGCCCTGCCGGGCACCCAGGCCGGCACCGCGAAGGTCACGCCGTTCAGCCGGTTCCCGGGCAAGGGCCGCGCGACCGGCGGGGTCCGGGCGCACCGGTTCCTCAAGGGCGAGGACGCGCTGTTCCTCGCCTGGGCCGGTCCGGGTCCCGCGCGCGCCACGGGGTCCGCGGGCCAGCCGGTGGACCTGCCGGCGCCGGACGACCGCCGCGACGGCTCGGGGCTGCCGCTGGCGGCGCCGCCGCTGGCGATCGGCTGACCGCCCGGCCCACCACGCCACCCCCGGCCCGCGCCACCGCCGCCCGCCGAGATCGGACGCCCCGACCGAGATCGGTCGCCAGAGCGACCGATCTCGGCGCCGCGGACCGATCTCGGCGAGAGGGGACGGCTCGCCGGGCGCGGACGACTCGGCGGGCGCGGGCCGTCCGCGCGGGCAGGCTCGGACCCGCGACGGGCGGGCGGCTCGACGTCAGCGGGCGAGGCCCGCCTCCGCGACCCGGGCGCGCACGCGCGCGGAGATGTCCTCCAGGGACCGCACCTGGTCGTCGTCCAGCGGCCCGATCAGCAGGTCCCGGACCAGCGTGCGCCGGGTGCCCTGCGCGACCCGCGCGGCCGCCGCCCCGGCGTCGGTCAGCCCGACCACGGTGCCGCGCGCGTCCTGCCGGTCCCGGCTGCGGGTGACCAGGCCGCGGAGCTCCATGCGGCGCAGCTGGTGCGAGACCCGGCTGTCCTGCCACTCGGCCGCCGCGGCGAGGTCCTTGGCACGCAGGCCGGGCTCGCCGGCGGCCAGCAGCGGCTCCAGCAGCTCGAGGTCCGCGACCGACACGCCCGCCTCCGCGCCGAGCCCGCGCTCGAGCGCGGTGAAGAACTCGCGGGCGAACCCGAGGTACATCCGCCAGGTCGCGTCCTCCTGCACCTGGCTCTGCCCGTCCCCCTGCGCCACCGTCATGGGGCACAGCGTAGGGCCACGTCAGCGCGCGGACGGGCGGAATGTCACCCGCGCGGGGTGGGCGCGCCGCACCGACCTGCGGCGCCGCCTCAGAGCTCGATCGAGGTCATGAGCGACCCGTGCGTCACCTGGTACCCGAGCGCGGCGTACAGGCCGTGCGCGCCGGACGGGTTCGCGGTGTCCACGTCCAGCTCCGCGTACTCGACGCCGTCCGCGCGGTACGACGCCATCGTCGCCCGGAGCAGCGCCACCGCGACGCCCTTCCCGCGCCACGCGCGCCGGACGCCCAGCAGCTCGGTGTACCCGGACGAGTAGCCGGCCACGGGCCAGTCCTGCTCGTACCGCCCCGAGATCGCGTACCCGGCGACCTCGCCGGTGGCGACGTCCACCGCCACGTGGCTCCACTGCGGGGCGAACATCGACCGCCCCTGCACCCAGGTCTCCGGCGTGCGCGGCTCGCTGCCCCAGTGGTCCGCGAACGCCTCGTTGTGCGCGAGCCGCACCGCGTCGTCGAGCTCCGGGGACCACGGCACGATCCGGACGCCCTCGGGGTCACGCACCTCGGGCAGCGGCTCGGCGAGGTCGCGGCGCATGTCGGTGTAGTAGCGGATCGGGCTGAACCCGGCCGCGGCGTACAGCGCGATCGCGTCGCTGCGGTGGTCCTCGAGGAACGCGGCGATCCGGCCCGGGACGTCCGCCTCCGACGCCGCGAGCTTCTGCCGCGCCCGCGCCGTGGCCCAGGCGACGAGCGCCCGCCCGATCCCCCGGCCCCGCCAGGCGGGGTCCACGCCGCCCGACAGGTACGCGCGCACCAGCCGCACCCCGCCCGGGGGCGCCTCGACGGCGATCCAGGCCCGGAGCTCGCCGTCGGCGTCCACGCCGAGCCGGGCGTCCGCGGCCGGGTCCTTCCAGTCGCCGTCGAGCCACTCGTGGACCTCGACCTCGCTGGTCCGGTACGGCTGGGCGTCGTGCTCCTCCACCCGTGCGACCAGCGCGGCGAGGGCCGGGACGTCCGCCCGGTCGAGCGGCCGCCAGGTCAGGCCGGTGGCCGCCGGGTCCGGCTCCGGGAGCGTCGCGGGCGCAGCGGCGCGGACGGACAGCGGCGCGGCGGGCGTCGCGGGGGCGGCGTGGTCGGGCGCGTCGGGGTGCGGGCACATGCGCTCCACCGTGCCCCACGCGCCGCGCGGTGTCACGCGCATTCCGCGCGGCGCGGCGGCCGGGCGCCCGGGGGTCAGGCGTCGATCTGGCTCGCGTCCAGGGAGGCGGCGCCCGCGACGATGAAGTCCTTGCGCGGCGCGACGTCCGAGCCCATCAGCAGCTCGAAGGTCTCCTCGGCGCGCCGGACCATCGCGTCCGCGCTCTCCGCCGCCGGCAGCGTCACCCGGCGCAGCGTGCGGTGCCGGGGGTCCATCGTGGTCTCGGAGAGCTGGTCCGCGTCCATCTCGCCGAGGCCCTTGTAGCGCTGGATGTCGTCCTTGTAGCGCTTGCCCGCCCGGTCGAGCTTCTTCAGCGTCGCGGCGAGCTCGGCCTCCGAGTACGTGTAGATGTACTCGTTCTTCCGGCTGCCGGCGCCGATCACCTCGATGCGGTGCAGCGGCGGCACGGCGGCGTACACCCGGCCGGCCTCGACCAGCGGGCGCATGTACCGGAAGAACAGCGTGAGCAGCAGGGTGCGGATGTGCGCGCCGTCGACGTCGGCGTCGGTCATCAGCACGATCTTCCCGTAGCGCGCGGCGTCGAGGTCGAACGTCCGGCCCGAGCCGGCGCCGATCACCTGGATGATCGCGGCGCACTCGGCGTTGCGCAGCATGTCCGAGATCGAGGCCTTCTGGACGTTGAGGATCTTGCCGCGGATGGGCAGCAGCGCCTGGAAGTCCGAGGACCGGGCGAGCTTCGCGGTGCCGAGCGCGCTGTCGCCCTCCACGATGAACAGCTCCGAGCGCTCGACGTCGTCGCTGCGGCAGTCGGCGAGCTTCGCGGGCAGCGAGGACGACTCCAGCGCGGTCTTCCGGCGGGAGATCTCCTTCTGCTTCCGGGCGGACACCCGGGCGCGCATCTCCCCCACGACCTTGTCGAGCAGCGCGGCGGACTGCGCCTTGTGCTCGCGCTTGCTGGACGTGAGGATCGCCGCGAGCTGGGTGTCGACGACCTTCGCCACGATGGCGCGCACCGGGGCGGTGCCGAGCACCTCCTTGGTCTGGCCCTCGAACTGCGGCTCGGCGAGGCGGACGGTGACGACCGCGGTGAGGCCCGCGAGCACGTCGTCCTTCTCGATGCGGTCGCTGCCGTCCTTGGCGGAGATCTTCAGCCGGCGGGCGTTGGCGTCGACCTGCTTGCGGAGCGTGCGCAGCAGCGCCGTCTCGAAGCCCGCGAGGTGCGACCCGCCCTTCGGCGTCGCGATGATGTTGACGAACGTGCGGACCTCGGTGTCGTACCCCGTGCCCCAGCGCAGCGCCACGTCGACCTCGCACTCGCGCTGCACCTCCTGCGGCGTCATGTGCCCGCGGGCGTCCAGCACGGGCACCGTCTCGCTGAACGAGCCGGAGCCGGTCAGCTGCCAGGTGTCGGTGACCGGCGCGTCGGGCGCCAGGAAGTCGGCGAAGTCGACCGTGCCGCCGTCGTGCCGGAACACCTCCTCGTGCGGGCCCTCGGCGCCCGGGGTGCCCGGCAGGCCGCGCTCGTCGCGGACGGTGATCGTCAGCCCCGGCACCAGGAAGCTGGTCTGCCGCGCGCGCGTCACGAGCTCGTCGTACGAGAACACCGCCGAGGTCGGGAAGATGTTCCGGTCCGCCCAGTACCGGATGCGGGTGCCGGTGCGGCCCTTCGCGACCTTGCCGACGACGTCGAGCTGCGAGCGGGCGACGAACGGCTCGAACGGCGACTCCGGCGTCCGGCCCGCGGCGTCGTCGAACACGCCCGGCTCGCCCCGGTGGAACGTCATCCGGTGCGTCCTGCCCCCGCGGTCGACCTCGACGTCCAGCCGCGACGACAGCGCGTTCACCACCGAGGCGCCGACGCCGTGCAGGCCGCCCGACGCGCCGTAGGAGCCGCCGCCGAACTTGCCGCCCGCGTGCAGCTTGGTGAGCACGACCTCGACGCCGGTCAGGCCCGTCTTGGGCTCGACGTCCACGGGGATGCCGCGACCCTGGTCGCGCACCTCCACCGAGGAGTCGGCGTGCAGCACGACGTCGATCCTGTCGCCGTGCCCGGCGAGGGCCTCGTCGACGGAGTTGTCGATGATCTCCCAGAGGCAGTGCATGAGGCCGCGGGAGTCCGTGGACCCGATGTACATGCCCGGGCGCTTGCGGACGGCCTCGAGGCCCTCCAGCACGGACAGGTGGCGGGCGGTGTAGCTGGACTCGGCGGATGCGGTCGACACGGTGCCGAAGCCTAATCGCTCCCCCGGACAGTCCTGCGGCACCATGCCGGACCGCTCGCGCGGCGCGTGTGTGCCGGTCGTGTTGCGGGGATGTGAGCGCCGGGTGACATCCGCTTCGCCCGGAGCGAACCACCCGCTCCCGACGGGAAGGATCCGGCGCGCAGATGGTTGTATGACAACGTGACTGGGACTATCGAGAGCACGACGACCCCGCTGACCGCAGCCGACCGCTGCGACCGCTGCGGTGCTCAGGCCTACGTCCGCGTGCACCTGCCCGTGGGCGAGCTCCTGTTCTGCGCGCACCACGCGCGCGAGCACGCGCCGAAGTACTCGCAGGTCGCGACGCACGTCCAGGACGAGACGGACAAGCTCCTCGCCGAGCACGGCGCGGGGGCTGCGGCGGCGCGCTGACCCCTCCGACACGGGACGGCCCCGGACCTCGCGCGAGGTCCGGGGCCGTCCTGCGTCCGCGGGACCCCCGCTACCGCGCGACCGGCTCCGCGACCGGTGCCGTGCCGGCCGGGACCGGCACGGGGCGGAAGCCGCGGACGACCAGCCACACGCCGAGCGCGAGCTCCCACGCGGCGATCGGCAGCGCGGCGAGCGCGGCGGGCGCGGTGCCCTGCGCGTAGACCCCCGCGACGATCGCGAGGTCCGAGGCGAGCAGGAGCGGTGCACCCGCCAGACCGATCGCCGGGATGACCCGGGGCACCAGCCCGGACCGGTAGAGCACGGTGCCGAGGAACAGGGCGTTCAGCACCGGCATCAGACTCTGGCCGAGCAGGAACGTCCAGTCGTGCACGACGGTGAGGGCGTCGCCGCCCGCCCGCAGCGCCGCGGGGTCCGGCCCGCCCGGGTCCCGGTGCAGCGTGACCACCGACAGCACGGCCACCGCCCCGACGAGGATCAGCCCGGCCTCCACGAGGCGCGAGGCGACGAACCCGAGGGCGGCCGTCTCGCCGTGCCGCCGGGTCACCGGGTACAGCACCACCGCGGTCCCGACGCACGCGAGGGCGAGCAGCACCTCGAGGAGCGCGCCGGCCGTGACGCCGGTGGCGGCGCCCCCGCCGAGGAGGAGGTCGCCCTCCTCCCGCAGCGGCGCGTACAGCCGCAGCGTCGGGATCGAGGTGACGAAGGTCAGCAGGTACAGCACACCGGCCACCCGGGCGGCCCGCCTCGTGGCCGCCGCGGGTCCGCGGGGTGCCGGCGTCGGGGTGGGCGTCGGCGTCGTGCGGGTCATGGCGCGCTCCTCGGGACGGTTCCGGGTGTACGGCGTACACCTCATGCCGGGACGCTAGGTGTACGGTGTCCACCTGTCAAGATCCGAGGAGGCAGCACGGTGACCACGCAGCCGCGCGGCGGCCGACGCGCCCCGCTGAACCGGGACCGGGTCCTGCGCGCGGCCGTCGACCTCGCCGACGAGGTCGGGCTCGCCGCGGTGAGCATGCGCCGGCTCGCCCAGGAGCTCGGCGTCGTCCCGATGGCGCTGTACAAGCACGTCGCGGACAAGGAGGAGCTGGTCGACGGCATGGTCGACCTCGTGATCGCCGAGTTCGACCCGCCCGACCCCGCTGCCCCGTGGAAGGACGACGTGCGCCAGCGGGTCCTGTCGGCGCGGCGTGCGGTGCTGCGGCACCCGTGGGCGCGGCAGGCGATCGAGTCGCGGACCCGGCGCACCGCGGCGGTGCTCGGCCACATGGACTCGGTCGCGGGGGCGTTCCGCGCGGGCGGCTTCTCCATCGACCTGACCCACCACGTCATGCACGCGCTGGGGAACCGCATCTGGGGATTCAGCCCCGAGCTGTTCGAGGAGCCCGTCGACCCGGACGCACCGCCGCTGGACCCGGAGGCGCAGCAGGCGATGGCGGCGGAGTTCGCCCGCCGCTTCCCGCACGTCCTGGAGATCGCGGTCGCGGCGACGCGCGGGGACCTGTCCGGCGTCGGGCGCGGCTGCGACGACGAGTTCGAGTTCGCGTTCGGGCTCGACCTGGTGCTCGACGGCGCCGAGCGCCTCCACCGGGGCGGCTGGAGCTCGCCGGGGTACCCGCGCGACGCCGAGCGACCCGCGTAGCCCCGGAACGACGCGGACGGGCCCGCCTCCCGGGGTGGGAGGCGGGCCCGTCGGCACCGGTCGCGCCGGCTCAGTCCAGGTAGTCGCGCAGGACCTGCGAGCGGCTGGGGTGCCGCAGCTTGGACATGGTCTTCGACTCGATCTGGCGGATCCGCTCGCGGGTCACGCCGTAGACCTTGCCGATCTCGTCCAGGGTCTTCGGCTGGCCGTCGGTGAGGCCGAACCGCATGGACACCACGCCGGCCTCGCGCTCGGACAGCGTGTCGAGGACCTGGTGCAGCTGCTCCTGCAGCAGGGTGAAGCTCACCGCGTCGGCGGGCACCACGGCCTCGGAGTCCTCGATGAGGTCACCGAACTCGGAGTCGCCGTCCTCACCGAGCGGGGTGTGCAGCGAGATGGGCTCGCGGCCGTACTTCTGGACCTCGACGACCTTCTCGGGGGTCATGTCGAGCTCCTTGGCGAGCTCCTCCGGCGTGGGCTCCCGGCCGAGGTCCTGCAGCATCTGCCGCTGGACGCGCGCGAGCTTGTTGATGACCTCGACCATGTGCACCGGGATGCGGATGGTGCGGGCCTGGTCGGCCATCGCGCGGGTGATCGCCTGCCGGATCCACCAGGTGGCGTACGTCGAGAACTTGTAGCCCTTGGTGTAGTCGAACTTCTCGACCGCGCGGATCAGACCGAGGTTGCCCTCCTGGATGAGGTCCAGGAACAGCATGCCGCGGCCGGTGTACCGCTTCGCGAGCGAGACGACCAGGCGGAGGTTGGCCTCGAGCAGGTGGTTCTTGGCGCGACGGCCGTCCTGCGCGATCCACTGCAGCTCGCGGCGGGCCTTCGGCTCGAGCTCGCCGCCGATCGCCGCGAGGCGCTCCTCGGCGAACAGGCCGGCCTCGATGCGCTTGGCGAGCTCGACCTCCTGCTCGGCGTTCAGCAGCGCGACCTTGCCGATCTGCTTGAGGTAGTCCTTGACCGGGTCGGCCGTGGCGCCGGCGGTGACGACCTGCTGCGCCGGGGCGTCGTCCTCGTCGCGGTCGGACACGACGAAGCCGGTGTCCTCGGTCTCGTCCTCGGACTTCGCGCCCGGTGCGGCCGGCTTGGCGGCGGCGTCCTCGGCCTCCGGCTCCTCGGTGGTGTCCTCGGCGTCGGTGGCGTCGTCGCCGGCCTCGAGGTCGGCGTCGTCGATCTCGACGTCCTCGAGGTCCACGTCCTCCTCGTCCACCTCGTCGTCGCCCTTGGCCTTCGACCCCTTGACCGGCTTGGCGGTGGCGGCCTTGCCGGCGACGGCCTTCTTGGCGGCGGGCTTCGCGGCGGCGCGCTTCTTGGCGGCGGGCTTCGCGGCGGCCTCCTCGCCGTCCTCGGCCACGACGGCTTTCGCGGACGGGCGGGCCTTCGCGGTGGTCGCGGCAGCGACGCGCGGGGCCGCGGCGGTCGGCTCGGACACCGTGATCCCGGCGTTGGCCAGACCGCGCACGACGGCCTTCAGCCGCTTGGCGTCCTCCACCTGGGCGGCCTCGCACGCCGAGCGCAGGGCGGCGGCGTCGACGCTCCCGCTGGTGCGCCCGCGGCGGACGAGGTCCTGCAGGGCGGGGTGCTCGAACTCACGCGGAAGGGTGGGGGTGGAAGTCTGGGGCGTCACGAATGACCTTTCGGCAGCAAAGGGACCCGGTTCGGCGCATCGGGTACCTCGATATTGTACCGGCCGCGCCCACGGCGGAGCATCGCCGGCGGGTGGCGAGGCCCTGGTCGGCGCGGCAGGTGACCCTGTCAGATGTGCTCAACGCGCGGGACCGCCCCAGGATTCCCCGCGCGACACCCCCGGTGGCCCGGGCGTGTCCCCGGGCGGGGGTGGTCAGCTCGGGTCGGGCTTGACCGCGAGCACGGGGCACGGGGAGTCGAGCAGGATGCGCTGCGCGTTGGCGCCGAGGATCAGCTTGCCGACGGGGCTGCGCCGCCGCAGGCCGATCACGATGAGCGTCGCGCCGGTCTCCTCCGCCGTGGCGATGAGGTCCTCGGCCACGTCGCGGCCGCCGGCGATCACCCGGACGTCGTGCGGGATCCCCCGGGACTCGAGGGACCCGCGCGCCTCGTCGAGCGCCGCGGCCAGCTCCGCCTTGTGCTCGTCGCTCTCGTCGCCGCGCTCGCTCACGACCACGACGAGCGGCTCCGAGCGGCGGACCGCCTCCCCCGTCGCGGCGGTGAGGGCGGCACGCCCCTCGACCGTCGCCAGGTACCCGACCACGATGCTCATGGGTGCTCCTCGCGCGTGTGCTCGACGTCTGCGGCGGGCCACCGGTGCGCCGTCGCGCGGGTGCTGCCGTGGACCGTGGTCCGACCGTACCGGAACGCCTCCGTCGGCACGACCGACCGCGACGCGCTCAGCAGCCACGACGCAGCCAGCCCGGCGGCAGGCCGAGCGCGAGCGCCCGGTCGAGCAGCTCGGCGAGCCGGTGCCCCGGGTCGTGCGCCAGCGCCTGCTCGACCAGCACGCGGGCGCGCACGCCGTCCCCGCACCACCACGCCAGCAGCGCCAGCACGGTCAGTGCCGGCGCCTGCCGGCCGGCGCGGCCGTGGGCGGCCACCGCCTCGAGCACCTGGCACGCCGCGTCGACGAGCGCCTCGTCGGGCTCCCGCGCGCGGCGCGGCTCGACGAGGGTGTCGAGCGCGCGGCGCACGCCGGCCGACACCGCGCCCGCCTCGCGCCGCCACGCGCCGCGGTGCCGCCCGCCGTCGGGTGCACCGTCGACCGGGTCGGGCGCGCCCCGCCCGTCCGGCACCCGCCGCCCGCCGACCGGCGGCCACGCCGGCACGGTCGCGCGCGGGACGACCTCCTCCGGGTCGTCCGGGTCGTCCGGGTCGCCGGGCTCGTCCTCGTCGTCGAGGCCCTCCTCGTCCCACGGGCCCGACGGGCCCAGCGGCGCGTGCCGGACGAGGGCGTCCGCGAGCTCCTCGTCCGGCGCCACGAGGGTCAGGACGACCGCGTCCCGCAGGGCGGTGTCGTCGAGCGCGGCCTCGATCCGCCCGACCTGTGCCGGGCCGAGGTCGGCAGGCTCGTCCGGGCCCGCCTCCAGCGCCGCGGCCAGCGCGGTGCGCCACGTCTGCAGCGAGCGCTGCCGCCACGCCAGCACGTCCGCGGACCCCACCGCCCGCCGCCGGGCATCGGCCCAGCGCGACCGCGCGGCCGCCGCGGACCGCCGTCGCCCCGCCGTGGCCCGGGGAACCACGCCCACGTCGTCCCGGGACCGGAGCACCTCCGGCGGGGCGGTCCCCCACGGGTCGGGGTCCCCCAGGTCGGCGAGCGGCCGGCCGGCCGGCGGGCAGCAGCGGGCGTCCCGGCAGCCGAGCCCGAGGTAGCGGTCCCCGGTCACGAGCCACACGGCGAGCGGTCCGACGTCCTCGAGGGCGGCGCACGCCGCGGCGGCCGCGCGGCTCGCGGTCGCGCCGGGGTCGGCGCGCAGCCCCTCGTCCGGGCGCCGCGGGTCCGGCCCGTCGCAGCACACGACCACGACGACCTCGCTCGCGCCGTCGGCCACCAGGTGCCCGGCGAGCCGGCCGAGCAGCTCCGGCCCCGAGGGGCACAGCAGGTCGGGCAGGGCGATGCGGGCGATGAGCCCGGGCGTCCGGTCCGGTCCGCGCAGCGCGACCGCGAGCACGCAGTCGCGCGGCCGGAACCGGAGCTCGCGCGGGAGCCGGGCGAGCAGGGTGCGCGCCGCACCGCGGGCAGGACCGCGGTCGGGGCACGTGCCGGGGTCGGGCGGGGCGGCGGGGCCGGGCGGGGTGGTGGCGAGGTCGGGCCGGGTGCTGGCGGTCGTCTGCGTCGTCATGCCGACCACCCCAGCGCGCCCCGCACTCCGCCGTGAGTGCCCCGGCCGCCGGCCTGGGGACCACGCACGCCGTCCGACCCTGTGGAGGACTCGGTGACCGCTCGTGGAGCGGCGCTACTGTGTCGGCGTGCTCGCCCGCCCCCGCACGGTCCTCCGCCTCACGCCCCTCGTCGTGGCCGCCGTCCTCGCCACCGCGTCGTGCTCGGCGGACAGCGACGGGCCCGCACCGACGGCCACGTCCACCGCCGCCCCGGACCTGACGGCACCGTCGCCGACGGAGTCGCTGCTGCCGAGCCCGTCGTCGACCGGCTCGGCCGTCGGCGGGCTGGCCCCCGGGTTCCCGTCCGACCTCGTCGCCCCGCCCGAGGGCAGCGAGATCCTCGTGTCCAGCGCCGAGACCGACGCCGCGACCGGTCTGACGGTCATCAGCCTCAACCTGCGCACCCCGCTCGCCACCGCGGACCTGGTGCAGGCGGTGCGCGACCAGCTGGCTGCGGCGGGCTTCGCGGAGACCGTCCTGGACGCCGCGTCGTCCGGGCTGGCGGCCTCGTCGACGTTCGTCCGCGGCAGCGACGGCACCGAGCTCCTGACGCTCGGGGTGCTGGACCGCGACGGCATCCGGACGCTGACGCTGGGCGGGTCGGTCCGCCTGTGAGGCCCTAGGCTCGCGGCGTGAGCCCCGCCCCCGCCCTGGTCGACGTCGAGGATCTCCGGACCCGGGTCGACGCCCTGCTGACGGCGCACGTGGAGGGGCTGGTCCCCGAGCTCGCCGCGTCGGGCGCGGGCGCGGCGCCGCTGGCCGACGAGCTCGGCCGGATGCTCGGCGGCGGCAAGCGGCTCCGCGCCGCGTTCTGCTACTGGTCCTGGCGCGCGCACGGCGGGGCGCCCGGGTCCACGGAGGCCGACGTGGTGCTGCGCGTCGGCGCCGCGCTCGAGCTGTTCCAGGCTGCGGCGCTGTTCCACGACGACGTGATGGACGACTCCGACACCCGCCGGGGCCGCCCGTCCGCGCACCGCCGGTTCGCCGCGCTGCACGCCGACGAGAAGTGGTCCGGCGACCCCCGCCGGTTCGGGGAGTCCGCGGCGATCCTGCTCGGCGACCTGGCGCTGGTGGCGAGCGAGCGCGAGTTCGTGCACGCCGTCGCCGACCTCGACCCAGGGCGCCGCGCCCGCGCGCACGCGGTGTTCGAGCGGATGCGCACCGAGGTGACCGTCGGCCAGTACCTCGACCTGCTCGCCCAGGTGCTCCCGTGGGGCGACGACCCGGCGGCGGACGAGGCGCGCGCTCGCGAGGTCATCGTCGCGAAGACCGCCCGCTACTCCGTGGAGAACCCCCTGCTGCTGGGCGCGGTGCTCGCCGGGGCGGACGAGGTGGCGCTCGAGTCGATCCGCGAGTACGGCCTGCCGCTCGGCGAGGCCTTCCAGCTCCGCGACGACCTGCTCGGGGTGTTCGGCGACCCGGAGGCCACGGGCAAGCCGGCGGGCGACGACCTCCGCGAGGGCAAGCGCACCGTGCTCGTCGCGCGGGCGATGGGCCGCGCGGTCGCGACGGGCGACGCGGAGCTCGCGGACGCGCTGCACGCCGGGCTCGGGGACCGCGGCCTCGACGACGCCTCCTGCCGGGCGCTCGCCGACCGGATCGCCGGCAGCGGCGCGGTCGCCGAGGTGGAGGATCTGATCGCGGGGCTCGGCGACCGGGCGTTCGCCGCGCTCGCCGCCGCGCCGCTGGCCGAGGACGGCCGGGACATGCTGGTCCGCCTGGCCCACGCGGCGGTCGACCGCCGCGCCTGAGCCGGCCAGGCCCGGACCTAGAGCTGGGCCTGCGCCCGGCGGCGCACCTCGGTCTTGTGGCCGGCCCGCAGGGCGTCGACCGGCCGGCCCGGCAGCGACTCGTCCGGCGTGAACAGCCAGACGATCGCCTCCGCGTCGGAGAACCCGGTGTCCCCGAGCACGGACAGCGTGCCCTGCAGGGACGCGAGCACGGCCGCGCGCGCGACCGGGGCGTCGTCGTCGGCGTCGCCGTGCGGGTCGGCCACCGGGTTCGCGGCGTCCACCGGCACCAGGAAGGCGGCCGGGACGCTCAGCACCGGGGGCTCGCCCCGGCGCACGCCCACGAGGCGGCGCTCCTTGAGGAGGCGGCGGACCTTGCCGGCGTCGATGCCGAGCTCGTCGGCCACGTCGGGCACGGTCAGCCAGGAGTCGACCAGGTCATCGGGCTGGGGCTGCGCAGTCACGCGGGCCAGCGTACCGAGCCCGGCGGCCGGGGGCCGTTCGCCCGCTCGGCGCACCCTGCTCCCCCGCGGGTGTGATGCCGGCGCCCGGAAAGCACTGGTCAAACGGACATATCACCCGCCCGCTTCCCACCCCCGCGCCCGTGGGCTACCGTCGCACTGGTCACTTCAGTCACATCAGTCACACACGTCACGCGCACCACTCCAGCACCACGCGCTCTCAGCACAGGGGTCCCCACCATGACGCAGCCCGCCCTCGCCCTCACGGACCAGGCCGACCTCCGCCAGGACGGCACCCCGGCCCGCACGCCCGGGCGCCGCGGCCGCCGGCTCGCGACCGGGACCGGCGCGATCGCCATCGCCGCCGTCGCCGTGACCGCCACCGGCGGCGTCGCGCACGCGGACGAGCAGCACACGGTGCGCTCGGGCGACACCGTCAGCCACATCGCCGCCCGCCACGGCACGACGGTGTCCGCGGTGCGCTCGGCCAACGGCCTCGACGCGCGCGCCTTCATCCGCGAGGGCCAGCGCCTCACCATCCCGACGTCCGGAACCGCCGCGGCTCCCGCAGCCGCAGCCGCGCCCGCCGCCACCGGCGGGTCGCACACCGTCGCCTCCGGCGAGACCGTCTCGGCCATCGCGAAGAAGTACGGCACCACCGTCTCCGCCGTCGTCGCCGCCAACGGGCTCGACTCCCGCGCGTTCATCCGCGTCGGCCAGACCCTGAGCATCCCCGGCACCGGCGCCACCGCCCCGGCCACCGCAGCCGCGCCCGCCGCCACCGGCGGGTCCCACACCGTCGCCTCCGGCGAGACCGTCTCGGCCATCGCGAAGAAGTACGGCACCACCGTCTCCGCCGTCGTCGCCGCCAACGGGCTCGACTCCCGCGCGTTCATCCGCGTCGGCCAGACCCTCAGCATCCCCGGCACCGGCGCCACCGCCCCGGCCACCGCAGCCGCCCCCGCAGCCGCCACCGGCGGGTCCCACACCGTCGCCTCCGGCGAGACCGTCTCGGCCATCGCGAAGAAGTACGGCACCACCGTCTCCGCCGTCGTCGCCGCCAACGGGCTCGACTCCCGCGCGTTCATCCGCGTCGGCCAGACCCTGAGCATCCCCGGCACCGGCGCCACCGCCACGGCCGCCGCCGCGACGTCGGGCACCACGCTGGTCGGCAACACGTTCCTCGGCCGCACCTACGCGCCGAGCGTCGTCGCCTCCGCCAACGCGAACAAGGCCACGCTCCTCGCCATGGGCGTCCCCTCCAAGAGCGCGATGCAGGCCAAGGTCGCCGCGACCGCCCGCACCATGGGCGTCGACCCGGCCCTCGCGCAGGCGATCGCCACCCAGGAGTCCGGCTTCGACCAGACCGCCGTGTCCCCGGCCAACGCGATCGGCACGATGCAGGTCATCCCGACCTCCGGCGAGTGGGCCTCGCAGCTCGTGGGGCGCGACCTCAACCTGCTGGACCCGGACGACAACGTGGTGGCCGGCGTCGCGATCCTGCGCCAGCTCGTGAAGACGTCGCCGGACCTGCCGACGGCCATCGCCTCGTACTACCAGGGCGCCGGCTCCGTGAAGCGGAACGGCATGTTCAGCGACACCCGGCGGTACGTCGCGAACGTCCAGACGCTGATGGCGCGCTACTGAGCGCGGGCCTCCCGGGCTCCCCCACCCCGCGCCCGTAGACTTCCGCCCGTGGGAGCAACCGTCACCGATCCGCTCGTCGGCCAGCTGGTCGACGGGCGCTACGAGGTCGTGTCGCGCATCGCGCGCGGCGGCATGGCCACGGTGTACCTCGCGGTGGACCGGCGCCTGGACCGGGACGTCGCGCTCAAGGTCATGCACCCGCACCTCGCCGAGGGCGCCGCGGGCGCGGACTTCGTGGCGCGGTTCCGGCGGGAGGCGCGGGCGGCCGCACGGCTGACGCACCCGGGGCTCGTCGGCGTCTACGACCAGGGCGTCGACGGCGAGACCTCCTACCTCACGATGGAGTACGTCGACGGCGTGAACCTGCGCCGGCACCTCGCCGAGCGCGGGTCCCTCACCGTCGGCGAGGCGCTCGACGTGGCCGAGCGGGTGCTGGACGCGCTCGCCGCCGCGCACCGCGCCGGCCTGGTGCACCGGGACGTCAAGCCCGAGAACGTGCTGCTGGCGTCGGACGGCCGGATCAAGGTCGCGGACTTCGGGCTGGCCCGGGCGGTCACCGAGGTCACCTCGACGACGACCGGCACGGTGTTCGGCACGGTCGCCTACCTCGCGCCGGAGCTCGTGGTGCACGGGACCAGCGACGCCCGGACCGACGTGTACGCCGCGGGCGTGCTGCTGTACGAGATGCTCACCGGCGCCCAGCCGTTCACCGGCGAGACGCCCATCCAGATCGCGTTCCAGCACGTGAACTCCGACGTGCCCGCGCCGTCCGACGCCGCGTCCTGGCTGCCGGTCGAGGTGGACGAGCTCGTCGCCGCCCTTGCCGCGCGCGAGCCCGACGACCGGCCCGCCGACGCCGCCGCCGCGCTCGCCCTGCTCCGGCGGACCCGCACCGCCCTGGACCCCGCCACACTGGCGCGCCGCGCGGACGTGGCGCCCGCCGTCGCGCTCCCCCAGGCCACCGACCCCGACGACGCCCCCGCGGCCGCGGCACCCGGGGACGAGGACCCGGCACCCGCCGACGCCACCACCCGGATCGAGGCGCCCGGCCGCACCGTGGCGCTGCCCATCGGCGTCGTCACCGCGTCCGCTCCCGGCACACCGGTACCCGCCCGGCGGTCCCGCCGGCGGCGCTGGTGGGTGCTCGCCGCCGTCCTGCTCGTCGGCCTGGTCGGCGGCGGGGCGTGGTGGTACACCCAGGTCGGCCCGGGCGCCTACACGACGGTGCCGGAGGTCTCCGGCCTCACGCAGGACGCCGCCGTGGCGGCGCTCGAGGACGAGGGGCTGACCGCGGACCCCGCGGAGCAGTTCCACGACACGGTCGTCGCGGGCACGGTCATCTCCGCCGACCCCGGCGACGGCGACCGGGTCCGCAAGGACGGGACGGTCACGCTCCACGTCTCGCGCGGGCCGGACTTCGTCGAGGTGCCCGCGGACCTGGTGAAGACGATGCAGGACGAGGCCGCCGCGGTGCTGGACTCGATCGGCGTCGAGTCGGTCGTCGCCGAGGGTGACCACTACGACGACGTCGCGGCGATCGGCGAGGTCCTCGCGGCGACGGACAAGGCCGGCAACCCTGTGGGCGCCGGGTCCCAGGTGGTGCGCGGGTCCACGGTGACCCTGACGCTGTCCGACGGGCCCGAGCCCGTGACGATCGTGTCGGTGACCCGGGCGACGCTCGAGGAGGCGACCGCGACCCTGGACGGTCTGGGGCTGAAGGTGGCCGTCGTGGAGGCGTTCAGCGACGACCTCGAGGCCGGCCTGGTCATCTCGCAGGACCCCGTGGGCGGCACCCCCGGGCACCGGACGGACACCGTCACCCTGACCGTGTCCAAGGGCCCGGAGACCGTCGAGATGCCGAACCTCCGCGGGAAGCAGTACGACGAGGCGGCTGCCGCCCTGGAGGCGCTGGGCCTCAAGGCCGAGCGGCAGAACGTCCTCGGCGGCATCTTCGGCACCGTGCGCGACCAGAGCGTCGTCGCCGGCGAGGCCGTGCCGAAGGGCACCACGGTCCGCCTCACGGTGGTCTGACCCGCACACCGCCCGGACGCCACGGCGCCCGCCTCCCGCGAGGGGAGACGGGCGCCGTCGTGCGTGCGGGCCCGGCCGCCGCGCTCAGCTCCGGCGGAGCAGCTCCACCACCTGGAACGCGAGCTCCAGCGACTGCTGGTGGTTCAGCCGCGGGTCGACGAGCGTCTCGTACCGGCGGGCCAGCCCGGCGTCGTCGATCTCCTCCGCGCCGCCGAGCACCTCGGTGACGTCGTCCCCGGTGAGCTCGATGTGCAGCCCGCCCGGCACGGTGCCGAGCGCGCGGTGCACCTCGAAGAACCCGGCGACCTCGTCCATGACGTCGGAGAACCGGCGGGTCTTGTACCCGGACGCCGAGGTGATGCCGTTGCCGTGCATCGGGTCGCACACCCACGTGACGGGGCGGCCGTCGGCCGTGACCTTCTCGACCAGCGTCGGCAGCAGGTCGCGGATCTTGCTCGCCCCCATGCGGGTGATGAACGTGATCCGGCCGGCCTCGGCGCTGGGGTTGAGCTTGTCGATCAGCCGCAGCGCGTCGTCCGCCGTCGAGGTCGGGCCGAGCTTGATGCCGAGGGGGTTGTGCACGCGGGAGAAGTAGTCCACGTGCGCCCCGTCGAGCTGCCGCGTGCGCTCCCCGATCCACAGGAAGTGCGCCGAGCAGTCGTACGGCAGGCCGGTCCGCGAGTCGATCCGGGTGAGGGGCCGCTCGTAGTCGAGCAGCAGCCCCTCGTGGCTCGAGTAGAAGTCCACGGTCCGCAGGGCGTCGAAGTCCGCCCCGCACGCGGCCATGAACCGGATCGCGCGGTCGATCTCCGCGGCGATCTCCTCGTACCGGGCGTACGCCGGGTTGGCGGTGAAGCCCCGGTTCCACTCGTGCACCCGCAGCAGCGACGCGAAGCCCCCGGTGGTGAACGCGCGGATGAGGTTCAGCGTCGACGCGGACGTGTGGTAGGCGTCGAGCAGCCGCTCCGGGTCCGGCGTGCGGGCCTCGGGGGTGAACTCGAAGCCGTTGATGATGTCGCCCCGGAACGCGGGCAGCGTGACGCCGTCCCGGGTCTCGGTCTCGGACGAGCGCGGCTTGGCGTACTGCCCCGCCATCCGGCCCATCTTGATGACCGGCAGGCTGGCGCCGTACGTGAGCACGACGGCCATCTGCAGGACGGTCATGATCTTGCCGCGGATGTTGTCGGCCGTGGCCTCCGCGAACGTCTCGGCGCAGTCGCCGCCCTGCAGCAGGAACGCCTCGCCCCGGCCGGCGGCCGCGAGCTGGCCGCGCAGCGCGTCGGCCTCCCCCGCGAACACGAGCGGGGGCAGGCCGGCCAGCCGGGCGCCGACGCGGGCGAGGGCGTCCGCGTCGGGCCAGGCGGGCTGCTGCGTGACGGGCAGGGTCCGCCAGTGCTCCAGGCCCTGGAGCACCGTCGGGTCGGCCTCGACGCTCATCAGTGGGCCGCTGCGGGCACCAGGGGCTGCCCGATGCCCTTCAGGAGCGCGCCGAACCACGGCTGCGAGACGTCGAACGCCTTGCCGCCGGCGATCCGCGGGAACGCGATGGCCTTGAGGCGGTCGCCGTCCTCCTCGTCGTGGCCGATGACGCCGGCCTCGCCGCGCAGGGCGCACTCGACGGCCAGGTCGGTCATCGACTTGATGAGGCGCAGGTCCTCGGCGTTCGCGGCCGCGGCGCGCGAGTAGTAGCCGGACTTCTGGACCATGACCTTCTCGGCGCCGAGCTTCTCCGCGAACTGCTTCGCGAACCACTGGCCCGGGTTGATCGTGTCGAGCTTGACGTGGCCGAACGGGTCGCGCGGCACCTCGGCGCCGGACGCCTCGAGCTGCTCGACGATCTCGTGCATGCCCGCGCCCTCGGACAGGAAGATGTTGACGTTGCCCTGCTCGTCCATGATCGCCTTGAGGCGCGCGGCCTCGGCGTCGATGTCGATGGCGAGCTCGGGCAGGAACACGGCGTGGATGTCCCAGCGCTCGCGCGTCAGGCCGAGGGCCGGGGCCCACTCCTGGGCGTCGAGCCACTTGCGGTACTCCGAGGCGGCGGCGGCGGTCAGCCACCCGCAGTGCCGACCCATGACCTCGTGCACGATGAGCATGCGCGGGCCGGAGCGGTGCTCGCCGATGACGTTCGCGGCGAAGCCGGCGGCCTCCTCGGCGGCGGTCCAGGCGCCCAGCGACTGCTTGATCGGCACCACGTCGTTGTCGATGGTCTTCGGCAGGCCGACGACGGTCAGGCCGTAGTCGTTCTCCGCCAGGTACGCGGCGAGGTCGGCCGCGGTGGTGTTGGTGTCGTCGCCGCCGATGGTGTGCAGCACGTCGACGCCGTCGGCCTTGAGCTGGTCGGCCGCGACCTGCAGCGGGTCCTGGCCCTCGGCGACCAGCCCGCGCTTGACGCAGTCCGCCGCGTTGGTGAGCTTGACGCGGGAGTTGCCGATCGGCGAGCCGCCGAACCGGTGCAGGATGCCGGCCTGGGCGCGCGCCTCGGGGCCGATGACGATCTTGTCCCCGCGGAGCAGCCCGTAGTAGCCGTGCTCGTACGCGATGATCTCCACCTCGGGGGCGATCTCGGTGTACCGCTCGATGAGGCCACCGACGGCCGAGGACAGGCACGGAGCGAAGCCACCCGCGGTCAGGAGCGCGACGCGACGAACCGACATGAGACACACCTCTCGTTGATCAGCACGGCTGGGGGTCCCCAGCCCGCGCGCCACTGAACGCGACGCACGAGACCCGGAACCAGGACCGAGGTCCGGGGTGCCGCCGCGCACCGGGCGCGGCGGACGGGCTCATCCTACTGAGCCGGGGCGTCCTCCTCCGGCGGGACCGGAGGCTGGACATCGGGCACGGCGCGGCCGCCCGGGGCGGTGGGCTCCGGGGCGCTCGGGCCGGTGGCCGCCGGGTGCCCGGTGGCGATGCGCGCCTTCTGCGTGGCGGCGTAGATGTCGACGTACTCCTGGCCGGACAGGCTCATGAGGGAGTACATGATCTCGTCGGTGACCGAGCGCAGGATGAACCGGTCGTTCTCCATGCCCTGGTACCGGCTGAAGTCGAGCGGCTCGCCGATGACGACGCCGATCCGGCGCGGGCGCGGCAGGCGCTGGCCGAGCGGCTGGGCCTTGTCGGTGTCCACCATCGCGACGGGGATGACCGGGGCGCCGGACTCGAGCGCCAGGCGGGCCACGCCGGTCTTGCCGCGGTAGAGCCGGCCGTCGGGGCTGCGGGTGCCCTCCGGGTAGATGCCGAAGAGCTTGCCCTCCTCCAGCCGGTTGAGGCCGGTGCGCAGCGCCGCCTCGGACGCCTTGCCGCCGGAGCGGTCGACCGGGATGGTGCCGACGCCGCGCATGAAGCCCGCGGTGAGCCGGCCCTTGAGGCCGCGGCCGGTGAAGTACTCGTTCTTGCCGATGAAGACGATCTCGCGGTCCAGCACCAGGGGCAGGAAGAACGAGTCGATCACGGCCAGGTGGTTGCTGGCGAGGATCGCCGCGCCGCTGCTCGGCACGTGCTCGGCCCCGCGCACCCAGGGGCGGAACAGCAGGTGCAGCAGCGGGCCGATCAGCACCCGCTTCATCAACCAGTAGAACAACCTGCCACCTCTCGCCCTCGTCACCGCGGGACTCCCGCGCCCCTCGGTCCGACCGACTCTAGAGTGCTGCCATGGCCCCGCGTCCCGACCGACCCGCCGACGACTCGTCCCCGGACGGCGACGAGCGCGACGAGGCGCGCGCTCCCGGGCCCTCCGGGCCCCCGGTCTCCGACGAGCAGTGGGCCGCGATCGTCGCGGAGCTGCAGGGCGGGCCGGACCCGGCGGACGGGACCGAGACCTCCGGCGCCGCAGGCCAGGACGACCCGCGGACGTCGTCCGGTCCCGCCGTAACCTACCCCGTCGCGCCGTGGGTCAACGACCGGCGGGTCGTGCGGCCCGCCCGGCCGGGGTCCGGCGACGACGCGCCGGACGCACCGGAGGTCCCCCGCGAGCTCTCCGGGCGCGACTGGGACGCCACCGACCAGATCGACGACGCCGAGCGGCGGGTCGACGAGGCGGAGCACTTCCAGCCGCCGGACCCGGGCCCCGTGCTCGGCGGCGACCCGCTGCTGACGATGGCGTGGTTCGCCGTGGGCGGCATGCCGGTGCTGTGGCTGGTCGTGCTGATCGCGTGGCGGGACGCGCCGCCGGCGCTCCTGCAGGCGTCCGTGGCGGTGTTCCTGCTGGGCCTCGTCGTGCTGCTGTGGCGGATGCCCCACCGGCGGGGCGAGGGCGGCGACGACGACTCGGACGGCGCGGTCGTCTGAGACCGGCCGCCCGAGCCGCGGGGTGCGTCGCGGGCGGGGTGCCGTCAGCGGCGGGCGAGGTCGGCCGCGCCGACGATGCCCGCGTCGTTGCCCATCGAGGCGAGGGCGAAGGTGGCCTCGGGCCGGTGCCCGCGCGCCGAGAGCTGGTCGAGGAACGCGTTGCGCGCCGGGGCGAGCAGCAGGTCGCCGGCCGCGCTGACGCCGCCGCCGATGACGACGATCGCCGGGTCGAGCAGGGCCGCGACGGACGCGGAGCCCTCCCCGATCCACCGGCCGAGCTCGGCCAGCAGCTCGACGGCGAGCGGGTCGCCCTCCTGCGCGGCCTGGGTGACCTGCGGGCCGGTCAGCTCGTCGGCGTCGCCGCCCGCGAGCTCCAGCAGGCGCATGCCGCGCTCCGGCTGCGTGATGAGCGCCGCCTGGGCGTCGCGCACCAGGGCGCTGCCCGAGGCGTACTGCTCCCAGCAGCCCTCGTGCCCGCAGTCGCAGTAGTGGCCGCCGGGGACGACGCGCATGTGGCCGACCTCGGCCGCCACGCCCCAGGCGCCGCGGATGAGGTTGCCGCCGACGACGAGCGCCCCGCCGAGGCCGGTGCCGATGGTGAGCAGCAGCATGTCCTGCACGTCGCGGGCCGCGCCGAACGCGAACTCGGCCCAGCCGGCGGCGTTGGCGTCGTTCTCGACGACGATCTGCACGTCCTCGCCGAGCTCCTTGGCGACGATGTCGCGCAGCGGGTGCTCGCGCCACGGCAGGTTCGGGGTGAACAGCACCGTGGTCTGGTCCGCGGCGATGAAGCCGGGGGCGGCGAGGCCGATGGCGCCGACGTCGTGCTTCTCGGCGAGCTCCTGGCACGCCTCGATCACGCCGCGGTCGACGCTCGCGGAGTCGCGGGGGTCGGTGTCGCGCCGGGTCTTGGCGATGATCCGGCCGTCCTCGTCGACCACACCGGCGGCGATCTTCGTCCCGCCGATGTCCACACCGATGGCGTGCATCTCTCCCCGCTTCCGCGTCGTGGTTGTGCGTCTCGCACGATGGCGCACCGGCGCTGCGACCGGTACCACCCGGCCGGACCGACCGCTGCGGCGCCGGTTCGGCGGCAGCGTCGCGCGCGTGTGCGACCCCACGCTAGCGCGCGTTCCGGACAAACCCTGCACGCGCTCCCACACCGGTGCGGCGGACCCCGCGCGCTCGGACGGGTGACCGGCGCGCCGGACCCCTGCGACTAGGACGAAAGTCCCTTATGCTGCCGACACCTTCCGACCTCTGACAATGGAGCCAGGATCATGGAGGAGTTCAGCACCCCCCTGCTCGTCGACGCAGGTCCGCGGGAGAACCTGCTCGACCTGCTGTCCGCCCGCGTGGCCGAGACCGGCGACGGCCCGCTCATCGAGTACAAGACGCCCGGCGGCGGCACGACGTGGCACACCGTCAGCGCCCGCGCGTTCGACCGCCGTGTCCGCGACGTCGCCCGCGGCTTCGTGGCCGCCGGCGTGGCGCCCGGCGACCGGGTCGGGATCATGTCGCGGACCCGGTACGAGTGGACGCTGCTCGACTGGGCCCTGTGGAGCGCCGGCGCCGTCCCCGTGCCCGTCTACGAGACCTCGTCCGCCGAGCAGGTGCACTGGATCCTCACGGACGCCGCCGTCACCCTGCTGGTGGTCGAGTCGGCCGAGCACGCCGCCACCGTCGCGGAGGTGCGCCCCGAGGCGCCGCTGCTGCGCGAGGTGCTCGTCATCGACGAGGGCGCCGTGGACCGGCTCGCCGCCGCGGGCGCCGACGTCCCCGACGCGGAGATCGACCGCCGGCGGCGCCTCGCGGGCCGGGACGACCTGGCGACGCTCATCTACACGTCCGGCACCACCGGGCGGCCGAAGGGCGTCGAGCTCACGCACGGCAACTTCTCGGTCCTCGCGCGCAACGCGGTCGAGGGCCTGCACGAGGTCGTCGCGACCCCCGGGTCCCGGACGCTGCTGTTCATGCCGCTCGCGCACGTGTTCGCGCGGTTCGTCGAGGTGCTGTGCATGCCCGCCGGGTCCGTCCTCGGGCACACGCCGGACACCAAGCAGCTGCTGCAGGACCTCGGCGAGTTCCGGCCGACGTTCATCCTGTCGGTGCCACGGGTGTTCGAGAAGGTCTACAACTCGGCCGAGCAGAAGGCCGCCGCGAGCGGGAAGCGCCGCATCTTCCAGTGGGCGGCGCGGACCGCCATCGCGTACTCGCGGGCGCTGGACGACGGCCGTCCCGGGCTGGGGCTGCGGGTGCAGCACGCCGTGGCCGACAAGCTGGTGTTCCACAAGCTGCGGGACGCCATGGGCGGGCGCGTCGAGTGGGCGATCTCCGGCGGGGCCCCGCTGGGCGAGCGGCTCGGGCACTTCTTCCGCGGCATCGGCGTGCGGGTGCTGGAGGGCTACGGCCTGACCGAGACCACCGCGCCGGCCACGGTGAACCTGCCCGGCAAGACGCGGATCGGCACCGTCGGCCCCCCGCTGCCGGGCACGTCGGTGCGGATCGCCGCGGACGGCGAGGTCGAGGTCCGCGGGCCGCAGGTGTTCCGGAGGTACCACGGCAACCCCGTCGCGACCGAGGAGGCCTTCGACGACGGCTGGTTCCGCACCGGGGACCTCGGGTCGCTCGACGCGGACGGCTACCTGCGGATCACCGGGCGCAAGAAGGAGATCATCGTCACCGCGGGCGGCAAGAACGTCGCGCCCGCCGTGCTGGAGGACCGGCTGCGCGCGCACCCGCTGATCAGCCAGGTGGTCGTCGTCGGCGACGGCCGGCCGTTCATCGGGGCGCTCGTCACGCTCGACGCCGAGGGCCTGCCCGGCTGGTGCGCGGCGCACGGGCGGGAGCCGCTGACCGTCGCGGAGGCGGCGCGCGACCCCGAGGTGCTCGCGTCGATCGACCAGGGCGTCGAGCGGGCGAACCGCGCGGTGTCCCGGGCCGAGTCCATCCGCCGGTACCGGATCCTCGAGCGCGACCTGACGATCGCCAGCGGGCACCTCACGCCCAAGCTCAGCGTCCGGCGCACGCACGTGCTGAAGGACTACGCCACGGACGTCGAGGCGATCTACTCCGGGGACCAGGCGGGCTGACGGGGCGCGCGAGCGGCGGCCGGCGCGGGGGCGTGCCGGCCGCCGCTCGCCGTGCCTAGATGTGATGTCCAGGGAGGTTGTCCCGCTTGGCGGCGGTGAGTCGGCCTGACAGGTGAAGGCCCCCAGTTGTGAAGTGGAGCTGTCGAGAACCGCTTCACACCCTGGAGGCCTTCGTGTCCCACGCTAACGCGACGCTGACTCCCAAGACCCGGCTCCGCTTGGCGCGCCTGGTCGTCGAGCAGGGCTGGACCTGCTCGAGCGCGGCGAAGATGTTCATGGTCAGTCCTCGAACCGCAGCGAAGTGGGCCGCTCGCTACCGGGCCGAGGGGCCAGCGGGGATGAGTGACCGCAGCTGCCGCCCGCACCGCAGTCCGAGCAGGACGCCCGAGCGCGTCAAGCGTCAGATCGTGGCGCTGCGCTGGCGTCACCGGCTCGGCCCGGTCCAGATCGCCGGTCGCCTGGGCATGCCGGCGTCCACGGTCCACGCGGTCCTGGTCCGCTGCCGGATCAACCGGCTGTCTCGGATCGACCGGGTCACCGGCGAGCCGCTGCGCCGCTACGAGCACGACCACCCCGGCGCGTTGATCCACGTCGATGTGACCAAGTTCGGCAACATCCCCGACGGCGGCGGCTGGCGCTATGTCGGCAAGCAGCAAGGTGACAAGAACAAGGCCGCCACCGCGGTGCGCACCGGCCGCACCAGCAAGGGCCACCCGAACATCGGCACCGCGTTCCTGCACACCGTGATCGATGACCACTCCCGCGTCGCCTACATCGAGATCCACGCCGACGAGAAGGCAACGACCGCGATCGGGGTCCTGCAACGCGCCACGGCCTGGTTCGCCGACCACGGCGTGATCGTCGAGCGCGTCCTGTCCGACAATGGCTCGGCCTACATGTCCCACGCCTGGCGCGAGGGCTGCGCAGACCTCGGGATCACCGCCAAGCGCACCCGCCCCTACCGGCCCCAGACCAACGGCAAGATCGAACGCTTCCACCGCACCCTGGCCGACGGGTGGGCCTACGCCCGGTTCTACGGCTCAGAAGACCAGCGCCGCGCGGCCCTTCCCGGCTGGCTGCACTTCTACAATCACCACCGCGCCCACTCCGCCATCGGCGGCCGGCCACCGATCACCCGACTGACCAACCTCCCTGGACATCACACCTAGACGCGCCCGAGCCGGCCGATCAGCGTGGCCGACGGCAGCACGCGCGCGCCCGCGGCC
Source organism: Cellulomonas hominis (assembly GCF_014201095.1). Taxonomy (NCBI): domain Bacteria; kingdom Bacillati; phylum Actinomycetota; class Actinomycetes; order Micrococcales; family Cellulomonadaceae; genus Cellulomonas; species Cellulomonas hominis. The sequence continues at coordinate 4,407,127 of NZ_JACHDN010000001.1, forward strand.
TCGAGGTCCGTGCCCAGCGCCCGGTCGCTGGTGACGGCCACCACGACCCGGCCCGCGGGCTCGGCGCGCACCAGCCGGCGCAGCAGGTCGTCCGCGATCTCCCCCTGCGAGAACAGCACCCGCACCCCACGCGGTGCCGAGGGGGCGCGCTCGGCGGGCGGGGCGTCCCGGCCGTCGAAGCAGCACGTCACCTCGGCCCCCGTGCGCCCGGCGAGGTTCGCCAGCCGCTCGGTCAGGCGCCGGCGCTGCTCGGCGAGCGTCTGGTCCGGCCACGCGAGCTTCGACGCGTTGTAGCCGTCGACCAGCAGGTGCGCGCGCGGCATCGCCAGCAGCTCGTCCAGCAGGGCCGGGTCGTCGGCGGACCGGCCGCGCGACGTCCCGCGGGGTCCGGCGCCGGGGCCCGGCGCCGGGGCGACCAGGTCGGCGGGCATCCGGCCCGCGGGCGGCAGCGCCAGCTCCTCGCGCAAGGCCGAGCCCGCCTCGACCAGCGTGTCGAGCAGCAGGCGCACCCGGACCTCGGCGAGTTCCCGGAGCACCGCGGCGTCCTGGCGGGCCGTGCGGGCGAGGTCGTCGGCTCGGCGGCGGTCCTCGTCCGCGGCGGCGCGCACCCGGGCGGTCTCGGCGTGCACCCGCTCGGCGGCGGCGGCGACCTCCGCGGCGTGCTCCGCGGCGCGGCGGGCCTCCGCGCGGGCCCGGTCCGCGTCCGACCGCAGCCGGCGCAGCTCCTTGCGCAGCGCGGCGGCCTCGGCCTCGGCGGCGTCGGCGCGCTCGGACTCGGCGGCGAGGCGGGCGGCGAGGCGGTGCAGGCCGGCGGCGGGGTCCTCGGCGGGCGCGGCGGGCGCCTCCGGCCCGGCGTCCGGCTCGGGGGCCGGGGCGAGCGCGGCCAGCCGGTCCTGCCAGCCGTCCGGGCGGAGCAGCACCAGGCCGGCCGCGAGGTCGGGGCGCTCCCCCGTCGCGGCCGCGTCGCCGGTGCCGCCCGCGAGCACCTCGGCCGCGCCCTCGGGGTGCGCCTGCGACCACGCCCGGGCCACGCGCGCGCGGAACGCGTCGTCCCCCTCGACGGCCGCCCAGAGCGGCCCGGCGCCCGCCTCGGCCCGGCGGCGCGGGGCGAACCGGCGCACCGCCGCGAGTGGGGCCGGCACGGCGGCGGGGTCGAGCGCCCCGAGCACCTCCGCCGCCAGCCGGACCACGGCGGCGCGGGTGGCGGCGGGGACGGGGGCGGACATGCGCGCCACCCTACGGGGCGGACGCGGCCCCGGTCCGGGTGTCGGACCCCGCGGCTAGCGTGCCGGGCATGGCTCCACGGTCCCTCCCGCCGCGCGTCGACCTCGTGCACCCCGCCCCCGGGCGGCCCGTGCAGGTCACGCTCGACGACATCGGGACCCCGCTGTCCGACGTCACGTTCGTCGTCGTCGACCTGGAGACCACCGGCTCCGCCCCCGGCACGTCGGCCATCACCGAGATCGGCGCGGTCAAGGTGCGCGGCGGCGAGGTGCTCGGGGAGTTCCAGACGCTCGTGGACCCGGGCGGCCCGGTGCCCGCGCAGATCCAGGTGCTCACGGGCATCACCACGGCCATGGTGATCGGGGCGCCCCGCATCGAGGCGGTGCTCCCCGCGTTCCTCGAGTTCGCGCGCGGTGCCGTGCTCGTGGCGCACAACGCGCCGTTCGACGTCGGGTTCCTCAAGGCCGCCGCCGCCGCGACGGGGCACGCCTGGCCCGGCTTCGCGGTCGTGGACACCGTCCGGCTGGCCCGGCGGGTCGTCACCCGCGACGAGGCCCCCAACCACAAGCTCGGCACCCTGGCCGCCCTGTTCCACGCCACGACCGTCCCGGAGCACCGCGCGCTCGCCGACGCCCGCGCGACCGTCGACGTGCTGCACGCGCTGCTGAGCCGGCTCGCCCCGCTCGGCATCACGCACCTCGAGGACCTGGCGACCGCCGCCGACGCGGTGCCGGCCGACGTGCGGCGCAAGCGGCACCTGGCCGACGGCCTGCCCGACGCCCCGGGCGTGTACCTGTTCCGCGGGCCGCACGACGAGGTGCTGTACGTCGGCACGTCCACGTCGCTGCGCAAGCGGGTCCGCTCGTACTTCACGGCGGCCGAGAAGCGCTCCCGCATGCGGGAGATGGTCCGGATCGCCCAGGCCGTGACCCCCGTGGTGTGCGCGACCCCGCTCGAGGCGCAGGTGCGCGAGCTCCGGCTCATCGCCGAGCACTCCCCCCGGTACAACCGGCGGTCCCGCGCCCCCGAGCGGATGCCCTGGGTGCGGCTCACCGCCGAGGCGTACCCGCGGCTGTCCGTCGTCCGGGAGGTCCGCGACGACGCCACGCACATCGGGCCGTTCGCGTCCCAGGCCGCCGCGCAGGCCGCCGTCGAGGCGCTGCACGACGCGTTCGCGCTGCGCCGGTGCACCGCCCGGCTGCCGCTCGTGCCCGCCGCCGGGGCGAGCGCGTGCCACCTCGCCGAGATCGGCCGCTGCCCCGCGCCGTGCGTGCGGCCCGAGGCGGCCGCGGAGTACGCGGACGTGGTCGACCGGGTGCGGGCCGCCATGACCGCCGACCCGGCCGAGGTGGTGGACGCGCACGCCGCCCGGCTCGGCGCGCTCGCCCGCCAGGAGCGGTTCGAGGAGGCGGGCGGGGTCCGGGACCGGCTCGCGGCGTTCCTGCGCGGATCCGCCCGGTCGCAGCGCCTCGCCCCGCTCGCCGCGTGCGCCGAGCTCGTCGCCGCCCGGCGCACCGACGCCGGCGGGTGGGAGGTGGTGCTCGTGCGGCACGGGCGGCTCGCCGGCACCGCGCTCGTCCCGCCGCGCACCGACCCGTCCCCCGCGATCGACTCGCTGCGCGTCACCGGCGAGCACGTGCCGCCGCCCGTCGCGCCCGCGCCCGCCGGCCACCCGGAGGAGGCCGACCTCGTGCTCGCGTGGCTCGGGCGGCCCGGGGTGCGGATCGTCGGCGTCAGCACGCCGTGGGCGTACCCCGTGCGGTCCGCGCAGGCCCGCACCGACCCGGCGGCGGCCGTGGGCGCGCACGACGCGGGGTGGCGGACGGCCGCGGACGACGGGGACGCCGGCGGCGTCGCGGCGCGGGACGCGCGGTTCGAGGGAGCGGCGGCCGGGCGGGGCGGCCCGGGCGCCGCGGGTGCGGCGAGGGGTGCCGCCGGGGGTGCCGCCGGCGCGGCATGATGGCGCCATGCTGACCGCCATCGTGCTCATCGACACCGACGCCGCCCGCATCCCGGAGGTCGCCGCCGCCATCGCCGAGATCCCCGGCGTGAGCGAGGTGTACTCCGTCACCGGCGAGGTCGACCTCATCGCCATGGTCCGCGTCCGGGAGCACGAGGAGCTCGCCGACATCATCGCGGACCGGGTCAGCAAGGTGGACGGCGTGGTCCGCACGCAGACGTACATCGCCTTCCGGACGTACTCGCAGCACGACCTCGAGCAGGCCTTCGCCCTCGGCATCGAGGACTGACCCGCGGCCGCGCACGCGGCCGCGGCGCTGCCGTCCCGCCGCCGGGCCCACGCCCGCGCGTCGAGGTTGCAGGAACTGCGGGTCCCGGACCGGCGAAGGCAGCATGTGCTGCACTCTCGACGGCCGGTTCGGGGCGGTCTCGGCGGGTGCCTGCAGCGCGGGGCACGGGGTTCCCGGCGCGCCAGCGCGCGGGTCAGCCTGCGGCGCGCCAGCGCCCGCGTCAGCTCGCGGCGCGCCAGCGCGCCAGGACGTCCGCCGCCGAGCCCTCGTCCACCGAGCGCGCCGCGTGACCCAGGCCCGCGCGCAGGCGCGGGACCAGGCCGCCGCCGTCCGCGCCCGTGCCGGGCAGCGACCCGTCCGCCACCAGCGCGGCCGCGGCGTTGAGCAGCACCGTCTCGCGCGAGGCGACCGGCTCCCCCGCCAGCACGGCCCGGGCCACGCCCGCGTTGAACTCGGCGTCCGCGCCGCGCAGGTCCGCGACGGTGAGCCGGGTGAGGCCGAGGTCGGCGACGGGGTCGAGCACGTGCTCGGAGACCTCCCCGCCCGTGACGTGCCAGATGTGGGAGGTCCCGGTCGGCGCGAGCTCGTCCAGCCCGTCGTCGCCCCGGAACACCAGCGCCTCGGTGCCGCGGCGCGCGAGCACGCCGGCGACCAGCCCGGCCATCCGCGGGTCGGCGACCCCGATGGCCGCGGCCGCGGGCTGTGCGGGGTTGGTCAGCGGGCCGAGGAAGTTGAACACCGTCCCGATGCCGAGCTCGCGGCGCGCGACGGCCACGTGCCGCATCGCCGGGTGGAACGTGAGCGCGAAGCAGAAGGTGATGCCGACCTCGGAGGCCAGCGCGGCGACGCGCTCCACGCTCTGGTCGAGCCGGATGCCGAGGGCCTCCAGCACGTCCGCGGAGCCGGACGACGAGGACGCGGCCCGGTTGCCGTGCTTGACCACCCGGACGCCTGTGCCCGCGACGACGAGCGAGGCCATCGTGGACACGTTGACGGTGTGCGCCCGGTCGCCGCCGGTGCCGACGATGTCCACCGCGCGGCCCGGGACCTCGAACCGCAGGGCGTGCGCGAGCATCGTGTCCGCGAGGGCGGTGAGCTCGGTGACGGTCTCGCCCTTGGCGCGCAGCCCGACGAGGAACCCGGCGACCCGCGCCGGCGAGGCCTCGCCGGACATGATCTGGTCCATCGCCCAGGCGGTCTGCGCCTCGGACAGGTCCTGCCGGCCGACGAGCGTCGTCAGCAGGTCGGACCAGGTGACCGCCTCGGTCATGCCGCGGGGGCGCCGGAGAGCAGCCCGGCGACGGCGGCCTGCAGCTCGATGGGGTCGAGCGGCTGGGACACGACGGCGTCGGCGTCGGACCACGCGGCGAGCCAGGCGTCCTGCGGACGGCCGGTCAGCACGAGCACCGGCGGGCAGCCGAAGACCTCGTCCTTGACCTGCCGGGCGAGCGCCATGCCGCCGACCTTGGCGGCCTCGCCGTCGAACACGAACAGGTCGTACCCGCCGGCCTCCGCCTGCTCCAGCGCGGCGTGCGCCGTGGCGGCCTCGACCCACTCGATGTCCGGGGCGCCGCGCCCGAGCCGGCGGCCCACGCCGAGCCGCACCTGGGCGCGGGTGTCGACGTCGTCGCTGTAGAGCAGGATGCGCGGGCCCGGGGCGTCGGAGGCCCCGGCGGTGTCACCGGACGTGAGGCGGTCAGCGGCCATGATGGTCCTTCACTCGTGCGGGGGGTCGGGACGTGTCGCGCGCGTCCCTGCCCTGCATCTTGGCACGCCGACCCGCGCAGGCGGCGCCGACGCCCGCCGACGCCCCGGGATCACCCCGGGATCACGCCGATCGAGGTGACGATGTGACAGAAACCTCGGCGACTCCCTAGGACTTGAGACCCATGCGGAGCCGTTTTCGGCCATACTGACGTGCGTGACGACCGCAACGGCTGCCCCCGCCTCCGCTCCACGTGTGAGCGTCAACCGACCCAACCCGGTGTCGGTGGGCACCATCGTGTGGCTGGCGTCGGAGCTGATGTTCTTCGCGGGCCTGTTCGCCATGTACTTCACGCTCCGGGCGACGGTGCCCGAGGAGTGGGCGGTGCAGACCGAGAAGCTCAACATCACCTTCGCGGCGATCAACACGACGGTGCTGCTGCTGTCGTCGGTCACCTGCCAGATGGGCGTGTGGGCCGCCGAGCGGTTCCAGCCCGTGCGTTCCGGTTCGGTCCTCAACGTCCGCGGCTGGGGCATGAACGAGTGGATGACCCTGACCTACGTCATGGGCGCCTTCTTCATCGGCGGCCAGATCTTCGAGTACGCCGAGCTGGTCCACGAGGGCCTGACCATCTCGTCCAGCCCGTACGGCTCGGTGTTCTACCTGACGACCGGCTTCCACGGCCTGCACGTGGTCGGCGGCCTGATCGCGTTCCTGTTCCTGCTCGGCCGCTCGTTCACGGCCAAGCGGTTCGGCCACCACGAGGCCACCACGGCCATCGTCACCTCCTACTACTGGCACTTCGTCGACGTCGTGTGGATCGCGCTGTTCGCGACGATCTACCTGATCAAGTGACGAACCCCCGCCGCCCCCGCAACGCCCCCCGCACGCCCGAGACGAGGATCCATCCGTGAAGGCACTTGCCGCCCGCAGGCACCACCGGTTCGCGCCGGTCGTGCTGCTCCTGCTGGCGCTGCTGCTGACCGGTGCGGTGTACGCGATCGCCCAGCCCGCCAGCGCCGACGCGGCGCCCGCGGCTGCCAGCGACAGCGACATCGCCGCCGGCCAGAAGCTGTTCCAGGCCAACTGCGCCACCTGCCACGGCCCGACCGCCGAGGGCCGCGAGGCCGTCGACGGCGGCGCCGGCGGCCCGTCCCTCATCGGCGTGGGCGCCGCGGCGGTCGACTTCCAGGTCGGCACCGGCCGCATGCCGGCCCAGATGAACGGCGCGCAGATCCAGGCCAAGCCCGCGCAGTTCGACCAGGAGCAGATCAACCAGCTCGCGGCCTTCGTGGCCTCGCTGGGCGCCGGACCGGCGATCCCGACCGAGGACATGGTCGACCCGAGCCAGGGGGACGCGGCGAACGGCATGGCCCTGTTCCGCACCAACTGCGCGATGTGCCACAACGCGGTCGGCGCGGGCGGCGCGCTGTCCCAGGGCAAGTGGGCCCCGGCGCTGGACGAGACCAGCCCGACGCACATCTACGAGGCGATGCTCACCGGCCCGCAGTCGATGCCGGTCTTCAACGACGCGAACATCACCCCCGAGGAGAAGCGGGACATCATCGCCTACCTCGACGAGCAGCGTGACGGGTCGCCCGGCGGCCTGTCCCTCGGCTCGCTGGGCCCGGTCAGCGAGGGCCTGTGGGCCTGGGTCGTCGGCATCGGCCTGCTGATCGGCGCGGCCGTCTGGATCGGAGCGAAGTCCTCGTGAGCAACGACAACACCGGCACCGACGTGACGACGCGCGCGGACGGCACCCTGCCCGAGCGCTTCGAGGACCCGGGCCACCCCGAGCACCACGAGCGCCGCGGCGACACCGACCCGAAGGCGAACAAGCGCGCCGAGCGCCAGGTCGTCGTGCTGTTCACCGTCTCGATCCTCGGCACCATCGGCGCGATCGTCGCGTACGCGCTGGTCCCCCCGGGCGAGACGGTCGGCAGCATGCGGCTGTCCAACCTGCTGCTGGGCCTGGGGCTGTTCCTGGGCCTCGCGGGCATCGGCGTCGCCGCCGTGCACTGGGCCAAGGCCCTGATGAACGACCGCGAGCAGTCCGAGGAGCGGCACAGCGTCCGCACGTCCGAGCCCAACCGGGCCGCGGCCGTCGAGGCGCTGAAGGCCGGCGCGAAGGACTCCGCGATCGGCCGTCGCGGCGTGCTCAAGGGCGCCATGGTGACCTCGCTCGCGCTGTTCCCGCTCGCCATCGCGGTGCCGCTGGTCGGCAACCTCGGTGGCGACTGGAACGTGGCGCGCTCGAAGCACACGATGTGGCGCCGCGGCACCCGCCTGACCATCGACCCGAGCGGCCGGCCCATCAAGGCGGCCGACGTCACCATCGGCTCGGTGTTCCACGTCATCCCGGACAAGCTGGACGAGGCCGAGCACCCGCTCAACGAGAAGGCCAAGGCCGTCGTCCTGCTGATCCGCATGGACCCGCGCGACATCAAGTCCGAGCAGGGCGAGGGCTGGTCGTACGACGGCATCGTCGCGTTCTCGAAGATCTGCACCCACGTCGGGTGCCCCGTCGCCCTGTACGAGCAGCAGACGCACCACATCCTGTGCCCGTGCCACCAGTCGACCTTCGACGCCGCCGACGGCGCCAAGGTCGTGTTCGGCCCCGCGCACCGCCCGCTGCCCCAGCTGCCGATCACCGTGGACGACGAGGGCTACCTCGTCGCGCAGGACGGCTTCAGCGAACCTATCGGCCCGTCCTTCTGGGAGCGCCTGACATGAGCACCGTCGACTCCCCCACCCGCGCGGCAGGCGCGCCGCCGACGGCCGGCGCCCGCGCCGCCGGGGCGACCGCGGACTACCTGGACCAGCGCACCGGCATCGGCGTCGCGGTCAAGGAGTTCGCCCGCAAGATCTTCCCCGACCACTGGTCGTTCCTGCTCGGCGAGATCGCGCTGTACGCGTTCATCGTGCTGCTCATCTCGGGCACGTTCCTCACGATGTTCTTCGTGCCCTCCATGAACGAGGTGCACTACCACGGCCCCTGGGCCGCGATGGACGGCGTGCAGATGTCCGAGGCGTTCGCCTCGACGCTGCGGCTGTCGTTCGAGGTGCGCGGCGGCCTGCTCATGCGGCAGATCCACCACTGGGCCGCGCTGATCTTCATGGCGGCGATCGTCACGCACATGATGCGCGTGTTCTTCACCGGCGCCTTCCGCAAGCCGCGCGAGCTCAACTGGCTCGTCGGCTTCACGCTGATGATCCTGGGCCTTCTCGCCGGCTTCTCCGGCTACTCGCTCCCCGACGACGTGCTGTCCGGCAACGGCCTGCGCATCGCGGACGGCGTGGCCCGCGCGATCCCGATCCTCGGCTCGTACATCTCGTTCGCGCTGTTCGGCGGCGAGTTCCCGGGCACCGACCTGATCCCGCGCCTGTTCACCGTGCACGTGCTGCTGGTGCCGGCGCTGATCCTCGCGCTCATCGGCCTGCACCTGCTGTTCGTCGTGCTGCACAAGCACACGCAGTACCCGGGCTCGGGCCGGTCGGACAAGAACGTCGTCGGCTACCCGCTGTTCCCGGTGTACGTCGCGAAGGCCGGCGGCTTCTTCTTCATCGTGTTCTCGGTCATCGCGCTGATGGCCGCGACGATGACGATCAACCCGGTCTGGAACTACGGCCCGTTCGACCCGGGCGTCGTGTCCGCGGGCGCGCAGCCCGACTGGTACATGCTGTTCCTCGAGGGCGGCCTGCGCCTGATGCCGGGCTGGGAGTTCGTCATCGGCCAGTACACGGTGTCGATGAACATCCTCATCCCCGGCGTGGTCATCCCCGGCCTGCTGTTCACGACGCTGGCGCTGTGGCCCTTCATCGAGTCGCTGGCCACCGGCGACAAGCGCGAGCACCACGTGCTGGACCGTCCGCGCAACGCGCCGTTCCGCACCGCGTTCGGCGTCTCGTTCCTGACGGCGTTCTTCATCCTCATCCTGGCCGGCTCGAACGACCTGATCGCGACGCACTTCCACCTGTCGATCAACGACATCACGTGGACGTTCCGGGTGCTGCTGTTCGTCGGCCCGGCGATCGCGTTCTGGGTGACCAAGCGCATCTGCCTGGCGCTGCAGCGCAAGGACCGGGAGCTGGTGCTGCACGGCCACGAGACCGGGCGCATCGTCCGGTTCGCGTCCGGCGAGTACATCGAGGTGCACAAGCCCCTCGACGCCCACGAGCGGTGGCTGCGGGTGCAGCACGAGCCGCGGCGGCCGATCGAGATCGAGCCGGCCGAGGACTCGCGCGGCGTGCGCCGCAAGGGCTACCGGTCCGACCGGCTGCGCCAGCGGCTGTCCCGCGTGTTCTACGAGGACCGCGTCGAGCCGGTCACGCCGGCGGAGCTGCTCGCGGCGCAGTCGCACGGCGGGCACGACGCCCTCCCCGCGGCGCACGACGAGCACGAGGCGATCGGGGCCGGCGCGTCCGGGGCCCGGCACCTCGCGGCCGACACCGAGGACACCGAGGGCACCTCGACGCACTGAAACCCGGGCTTGACCTGGGGAATCATCGCGCCCACCCGGTCGTTGGACCGGGTGGGCGCGGTCGTTCCCGACGGGCCGCCGCGATCCCGTCGTGGTACGACAGATGGCAGGTGCACCCGCGGGTGCACCTGCGTTGGACGTCGTCGCGGCAGCCGAAGCCGCGACCCGAGCACGGAGAGGCACTGATGGCCGACTACACCCTTCCGGACCTGCCCTACGACTACGCGGCGCTCGAGCCGCACATCTCCGGCCGCATCATGGAGCTGCACCACGACAAGCACCACGCGACGTACGTGGCCGGCGCGAACACGACGCTGGAGAAGCTCGCCGCGGCCCGGGAGTCCGGCGACCTCGGCGCCGTCGCGGGCCTGGAGAAGACGCTGGCCTTCAACCTCGGCGGCCACGTGAACCACTCGGTGTTCTGGCAGAACCTCTCCCCGGACGGCGGCGACAAGCCGGTCGGCGAGCTGGCCGCGGCGATCGACGAGTTCTTCGGGTCGTTCGACAAGTTCCAGGCGCACTTCACGGCGAACGCCACCACGATCATGGGCTCCGGCTGGTCGATCCTCGCGTGGGACTCGATCGGCGAGAAGCTCGTCATCGTGCAGCTGTACGACCAGCAGGGCAACATCCCGCTCGGCATCGTGCCGATCGTCGTGCTCGACATGTGGGAGCACGCGTTCTACCTCGACTACGTCAACGTCAAGGCGGACTACGTCAAGGCGTGGTGGAACATCGTGAACTGGGCCGACGCCGGCGAGCGCTTCACCCGCGCCCGCACCCAGACCGCGGGGCTGATCGTCCCGTCGCTCTGAACCGCCCGCGCACGGGCCGAGGGCCGGTCACCCCGTCGGGGTGGCCGGCCCTCGGCGCGTGCGCGGTCCCGGTCCGGCAGGCCGTCGCCTGCAGGGCCACGTCGCCAGGACGGGCCGGCAGACGACGCAGGGGCCGGGCACCGTGACGGTGCCCGGCCCCTCGCGTGCCGACCCGGGGTCAGTGCGCGTGCTGCCCGCGGGAGAACTCGAAGACCCAGCCGACCAGGCCGATGACGCCGAGCGCCACGCCCACGTACAGCAGCCACCACCCGATCGCCATGCCGAGGAACACGATGGCCCCCGCCGCGGCGATCGTGATGGGCCACCAGCTCCACGGGCTGAACACGCCCTGGTCGCCGGCGCCCTCGGCGATGAGCGCCTCCGGGTCGTCCTCCGGGCGGGCGTCGATGCGGCGCGAGAGCAGCAGCAGGTAGCCGCCGATCATGCCGACCAGGCCCCCGACCAGCGGGATGCCCACGGTGCCGACGGGCTCGCCGTCGCTCCACCAGGCGTAGATGAGGCCGATCGGGATGAAGAACAGGATCCCGCCCAGGAACAGGTAGGGCTCCACCTTCATCGCGTGCCGCGGGCGCTCGCCGCTGCCCGTCAGCGACGGCCGGGTGCCGCCGAACTCGTCGAGCCTGCTCATCTCGGGGTCCCCTCGGAATCGGGAGCGAAGCGAGTGATTTCGTGGGGTGAGCTCACTTGCGGCCCTCCTCGTCCTCGTCGGTGCCGCGCGGGCGGTCGTCCACGATCGTCGCGCTGGACTGCTCCTCCTGGCCGCCGCCGTGCTGCGCGCGGTCGCGGGCCACGCCCTGCTCACCGGTGCGCTCGGCCTCCCAGTCGAAGAAGCCCGGCTCGGGCTCGACGTGGTCCATGGCCGCGACCTCGGGGTGGTGCAGGTCGAACGCCGGGCGCTCCGAGCGGATGCGCGGCAGCGAGGTGAAGTTGTGCCGCGGCGGCGGGCAGGACGTCGCCCACTCCAGGGACTGGCCGTAGCCCCACGGGTCGTCCACGGTGACCTTCGGCGCGCGGCGCCAGGTGATGTAGACGTTCCACAGGAACGGCAGCGTGGAGATCGCCAGGATCATCGAGCCGACCGTGGAGAGCTGGTTCATCCAGGTGAACCCGTCCTCCGGCGAGTAGTCGGCGTACCGGCGCGGCATGCCCTCCGCACCCAGCCAGTGCTGGATGAGGAACGTCATGTGGAAGCCGATGAACAGCAGCCAGAAGTGGATCTTCCCGAGCCGCTCGTTGAGCATCCGGCCCGTGAACTTCGGCCACCAGTAGTACATGCCGCCGAACATCATGAACACGACCGTGCCGAACACGACGTAGTGGAAGTGCGCCACCACGAAGTACGTGTCGGAGACGTGGAAGTCGAGGGCCGGGCTGGACAGGATGATGCCCGTCAGGCCGCCGAACAGGAACGTCGTGAGGAAGCCGATCGTCCAGAGCATCGGCGTCTCGAACGTGAGCTTCCCGCGCCACATCGTGCCGATCCAGTTGAAGAACTTCACGCCGGTCGGCACCGCGATGAGCATCGTCATGAGCGAGAAGAACGGCAGCAGGACCGCGCCGGTGACGTACATGTGGTGCGCCCACACGGTGACGGACAGGGCGGCGATCGCGATGGTCGCGTACACCAGGCCCTTGTAGCCGAACACCGGCTTGCGGCTGAACACCGGCAGGATCTCGGTCGCGATGCCGAAGAACGGCAGGGCGATGATGTAGACCTCGGGGTGCCCGAAGAACCAGAACAGGTGCTGCCAGAGGATGGCGCCGCCGTTCTCGGGGTTGAACACCTGCGCCCCGAGCCGGCGGTCGGCGCCCAGCGCGAACAGCGCGGCGGCCAGCGGCGGGAACGCCATGAGCACGAGCAGGCTCGTGATGAGCGTGTTCCAGGTGAAGATCGGCATCCGGAACATCGTCATGCCGGGCGCGCGCATCGTGACGATCGTGGTGATGAAGTTGACCGCGCCGAGGATCGTGCCGAAACCGGTCAGCGCGAGGCCGAACACCCACAGGTCGCCGCCGGCGCCCGGCGAGTACACGGAGTTCGACAGCGGCGCGTACGCGAACCACCCGAACGAGGCCGCGCCCTGCGGGGTGAGGAACCCGGCGGCGGCGATCAGGCCGCCGAACAGGTACAGCCAGAACGAGAACGCGTTGAGCCGCGGGAACGCGACGTCCGGGGCACCGATCTGCAGCGGCATGATGATGTTCGCGAACGCGGAGAACAGCGGGGTCGCGAACAGCAGCAGCATGATCGTGCCGTGCATCGTGAAGAGCTGGTTGTACTGCTCCTTGCTCTGCACGACCTGGATGCCGGGCTCGAACAGCTCGGCGCGGATCAGCAGCGCCATGAGGCCGCCGATCGCGAACCACACGAACGCGGCGATCATGTACATGTAGCCGATCGTCTTGTGGTCGGTCGACGTGACCCACTTGACGATCGTGCGGCCCAGGGTCTGGCGCCCGGGGGCGAGCCCCGGCACGACCTCGACGGTGGCGGCCATCAGCTCTCTCCCTCTTCGCCCTCGGGACCCTCACCGGTCACCCGGACGTCCTGCAGGCGGTTGTACTCGAGACCCAGCTGCCCGTCCTGGCCGGCGTCCCGCAGGTCCTCGATGTGCGCGTCGTACTCGTCGCGCGACACGACCTTCACGTTGAACAGCATCGACGAGTGCTCCTCGCCGCACAGCTCGGCGCACTTGCCGACGTACTCGCCTTCCACCTGCGGCACGACCTGGAAGGTGTTGGTCCGCCCCGGGATCATGTCCTGCTTGTAGAGGAAGGCCGGCACCCAGAACGAGTGGATGACGTCGCGGGAGTCGAGCACGAACTCGACGCGCTCCCCGACGGGCAGGTACAGGGTGGGCTGCTCGGCGAGGACGCCGGTCGCGCCGACCTCCTGCGCGTGCTGGCCGGTGTCGTACACGTCGTCGTCGACGTAGTTGAAGTCCCAGCTCCACTGCTTGCCGATGACCTGGACGGTCAGGTCGGGCTCCGCCGAGGTGTCCTGGATCTCCGTCATGTCGCGCGCCGTGTAGTAGAACAGCACGCCGACCATGATGATCGGCAGGATCACGTACATGATCTCGAGCGGCACGTGGTACCGGAGCTGCACGGGGAGCTGGTCGTCGTCCTTGCGCTTCCGGTAGACCGCGACGCACCAGATGATCAGGCCCCAGACCAGGATGCCGACCAGCAGGGCGGCGACCCAGGAACCCACCCAGAGGTTGGTGATCCGGCCGGTCTGGTTCGTGATCTCGTTGTCGGAGTCGCCGGGGAGCCAGCCGCGCTGGACCTCGGGCGAGCATCCGGCGAGCGCGAGCGCGACGACGGTCGCGAGTCCCGCGACGGCCAGTCGGGTCCGCCTCGGGCGGCGGGGGGTCTGCGAGCGCACCGGGGGCCTTCCACTTCGGTCCCCGTCGCCCGCGACGCCTTCCGGGCGTCTGCCGTCCGACAGGGAAGTCACCTAGGACCTTCGTCCTCGATCCCGTGCAGCGTAGCGCGCGGACCGGCCGCTCGTGGCCCGAGAACCGCGTTTCCGGCCGACGAGATGACGGAGTGTCATCTGGATCACTCCCCGTTGACCCCCGGGGGGGCCGGGCTTGCCCTGTCCTGGGCGGATACCGTGCCTGACGTGACCGCCGCCCCGCTGCCGACCGCCCGCGTCGTCCTCGACTCCGCCGGGCGCGCGCCCGTGCTCCCCGCGGCCCGGGAGGCGTACCTCGCGGCGCTCGACGAGGGCTGGGCGGACCCGCGGCGGCTGCACTCCGAGGGGCGGCGCGCCCGGGCCCTGCTCGACGGCGCCCGCGAGGCCGTGGCCGCCCTGGTGGGCGCGCGCACCGAGGAGGTCGACCTCGCGCCCTCGCACACCGCCGCGCTGCACGGGGCCGTGCGCACGGTCGCCCGCGGTCGGCGGCGGGTCGGCGGCACGGTCGTCGCGTCCGCGGTCGAGCGGATGGCCGTCCTCGACGCCGCCGACCTGGCGGCGAGCGAGTCCGGCGGCGGGACCCGGGTGACGGTGCCCGTCGACCGCTCGGGCCAGGTGGACCTCGCGGCCTTCGCGGAGGCCGTCGCCGCACCGGGCGTGTCGCTCGCCGCCCTGCAGCACGCCAACGGCGAGGTCGGCACCCGGCAGCCCGTCGCCGAGGCGCACGCCGCCGCCCGCGCGGCCGGGGTGCCGCTGCTGGTCGACGCCGGGTCGTCGTTCGGGCACGTGCCGGTCGGCGCGGCGTGGGACGTCCTCACGCTCGACCCCGGCGACGTCGGCGCGCCGCCCGGGGTCGCGGTGCTCGTCACCCGCGCCGGCGTGCGCCGCTCCCCCGTCGGCCCGGCCGACGAGGACCGCTGGTTCCCCGGCGGGGTCGCCGTCCCCGCGGCCCTGGCCGCCGCGGTGGCGCTGCAGCACGCCGACGCGCGGGTGCGGGCCGGGGACGACGACCGGGCGGCGCTGGTGGACCGGGTGCGCTCGCGCGTGGCCGGCATCCGGCTGGTCGACGTGGCCGGCCCCGCCGCGCACGCCGAGCGGCTGCCGCACGTGCTGACGTTCTCCTGCCTCTACGTCGACGGGGAGGCGGTCGTGACGGCGCTGGACCGGGCCGGGTTCGCCGTCGCGTCCGGGTCCGCGTGCACGTCGGCGACCGAGACGCCCAGCCACGTGCTCGCCGCGATGGGGCTGCTCAGCCAGGGGAACGTGCGGCTCTCGCTCCCCCGCGGCACGACGGCCGCGGACGTGGACCGGTTCTGCGCGGTGCTCCCGGGGGTGGTCGCGGACCTCCGCCGCGCCGCGGGGGCGGGCGACCTCTGACCCCGCACGCAGACCCGGACGCGCAGGAGCCCCGGACCGCACCGGTCCGGGGCTCCTCGCGTCAGGCCGTGGCCGCGGTCAGCTGAACGAGCCGCCGCAGGCGCAGCTGCTGCCGGCGTTCGGGTTGTCGATCGTGAAGCCCTGCTTCTCGATCGTGTCCGCGAAGTCGATCGTCGCGCCCTCGAGGTACGGGACGCTCATGCGGTCCACGACGACCTCGACGCCGTCGAAGTCGCGCAGGGCGTCGCCGTCGAGCACCCGCTCGTCGAAGTAGAGCTGGTAGATCAGGCCCGAGCACCCGCCGGGCTGCACCGCGATGCGCAGGCGCAGGTCGTCGCGCCCCTCCTGCTCGAGCAGGCTGCGCACCTTGTCGGCCGCGACGTCGGTGAGCACGACGCCGTGCGTCGCGGTCTCGGTGGTCTCGCTCATGGTGTCTCCTGACGGGTCTCGCTGTCGGTCGCCGGCGCGCGCGCACGCGTGCCGCGGGGCGGTCACGCCAGGCACAACCGCGACCCCACGTGATCTGTTCCCCAATGTACGCCCGCACCCCGGGTGCACCACGGGACGCGCACAGGACCCGACCGATCCCCGGCCGTCATCGGGACCACGTGCGGGCCACCCGCGGGACGCGCCCGCGGAGCGCCGCGGCCGGGTCGGCCCGCCACCGCTGCGCGTCGTCCGGGTGCTCCAGCACCGCGAACCCGCCCGCCAGCCCCGCGGCGCCCCAGTCCCGGCGACCGGTGCGCAGCTGCGCGGCCAGCGCCACGGCCGGGACCCCGAGCGGCAGCGCGGCCCGGGCGACCGCCCCGACGACGCCGTGCTCCAGCCCGGCGGAGTCCAGCACGCCCGCGCCGGTGACGACCAGGTCGGCCTCGGCCACCCGCGCGGCCAGGCCCACGGCGTCCGCGACCCACGCCGCGCCCTCGACCAGCCGCGCGCCGAGCAGCCCGAGCGCGAACGCCGCTCCCCCGCCGGCGCCGGAGCCCGGGACGAGGGCCGCGCGCGACCCGGGCGCGCGAGCCGCTCCGGAGCGACCGGCGCTGCCCGCGCCCGCGCCCGCGCCCGCTCCCGCTCCCGCGCCCGCACCGCCCGCCAGCAGGTCCCGCCGCGCGGGCCTGCCGGCCTCCGCCGCCGCTCCGGCCGCGTGCACGAACGCCGCCATCGCCCGCTCCGCGTCCTGCGCCGCCTCCGCGTCCGCGCGCCCGGACTCCGCGAGGTCCGCCGACACCCCGGCGAGCCCGAGCAGCGGGAGGTCGTGCGCGTGCAGGGCCACCAGGTCCCGCCCCGCGAGCGCCTCCCGCAGCTCCGCCAGGCCGCGCAGGTCGCCCGCGCCGCCCGCGAGCCCGCCCGTCGCCGCGCCGACGCCGAGCGCCGCGAGCAGCCCCGCGCCGCCGTCGTGCGCCACGGTCCGCCGCCCGCCGAGCCCGATCACCACCCGCCCGGCACCGGTGTCCAGCGCCGCCGCCACGAGCGTCCCGAGCCCCGTCGACGTGGTCGCGGTGACGGGCACGGCCCCGGGGTCGGCCGCCCCGAGGGCGAGCGCGCCGTCGACGTACACGGTGCGCGCCCCCGACGGCTCGTGCACGACGAGCACCGCACCCGGGACGACCGCGTCGTGCGCGTCCGTCGTCGTCACCGAGAGCAGGTCCCCGCCGCGGGCCGCCCGCACCGCGTCCACGAGACCGGGCCCGCCGTCCGAGAGCGGCAGCGGCACGAGGGTGTCGCCGGGCGCCCCCTCCCGCCAGCCGGCGGTGATCGCCGCGACCGCCTCGGGGGCCGTCAGCGCGGGCCACGGGTCGCCGGCGGGCACGCCGCGGGGACGGGCGGGGCCGTCGTCCGGGCGCGCGTCGAACCGGCCGGGGGCGACGAGGACGTGCACGCGGCGATCCTCGCACGCGCCGGCGGGACCGCGGAGCGGAGGTCCTGGTCAGCGCGCGGGAGCCCTGTGGGATGATCCTGCGCGTGACTCTCCTCGCCCCCGAGACCACCTTCACCGAGCCCGCGTCGTCCGCCCTGCTGCTGCTCGGCCAGGGCCGGGACCTCGCGTCCGAGCGCGGCGTCGAGTGCGCCGGCGGCCTGCCCGCCGCCTCCGACCCCGACCTGGTGGAGCGCGCCCGCGCCGCCCGGGCCGCCCTCGGCGACCGGGCCTTCGTGCTGGGCCACCACTACCAGCGCGACGAGGTCATCGACTTCGCCGACGTCACCGGCGACTCCTTCAAGCTCGCGCGCGAGGCCGCCGCCCGGCCCGACGCCGAGTTCATCCTGTTCTGCGGCGTGCACTTCATGGCCGAGTCGGCGGACATCCTCACGTCCGACGCCCAGCAGGTCGTGCTGCCGGACATGGCGGCCGGCTGCTCGATGGCGGACATGGCGGCGATCGACCAGGTCGAGGACGCGTGGGACGTGCTGGTCGAGGCCGGCGTCGCCGAGGACACCGTGCCGGTGACCTACATGAACTCGACGGCGGCCATCAAGGCGTTCACCGGCCGGCACGGCGGCACCGTCTGCACGTCCTCCAACGCGCACGTCGCGCTGCGCTGGGCGTTCGACCAGGTGGGCGGCGTCGACGGCACCGGCAAGGTGCTGTTCATGCCGGACCAGCACCTGGGCCGGAACACCGCGGTGCTGCAGCTCGGCATCCCCCTCGACCGGTGCGTGGTGTTCGACCCGCGGAAGCCGAACGGCGGCCTCACGACGCAGGAGCTGCGCGACGCCCGGATGATCCTGTGGCGCGGGCACTGCTCGGTGCACGGCCGGTTCAGCGCGCAGAACCTCGTCGACGTCCGCGCGGCCGTCCCCGACGTCACCGTCCTGGTCCACCCGGAGTGCCGGCACGAGGTCGTCACCGGCGCCGACATGGTCGGGTCGACGGAGTACATCATCAAGGCGCTCGACGCCGCGCCCGCCGGGTCGGCCTGGGCCATCGGGACCGAGCTCAACCTGGTGCGCCGCCTGGCCGCCGCCCACCCGGACAAGCGGATCTCGTACCTCGACTCGACCGTCTGCTTCTGCTCCACCATGAACCGGATCGACCTGCCGCACCTCGTGTGGGCGATGGAGTCGCTGCGGGACGGGCGGGTCGTCAACCGCATCGTGGTCGACGCCGACGACGCCCACTGGGCGCGCGTGGCGCTCGACCAGATGCTCGCGCTGCCCGGGTACTGAGGCCGGGCGGTCCGCCGCCGAGAGGAGGACCCGATGAGCACGGGAAGCCCGCTGCGGGTCGGGATCGTCGTGTTCGACGACGCCGAGGAGCTCGACGTCGTCGGGCCGTTCGACGTGCTGACCTGGTGGGCCGCGCACTCCGTGCTGCGCCCCGAGGTCGTGACCTTCTCCGCGGACGGTGCCGGGGTGCGGTGCGCGAAGGGCCTCCGGCTGCTCCCCGACACCTCCCGCGACGAGGTCGGCCCGCTGCACGTGCTGGTGCACCCCGGCGGCCAGGGCACCCGCCCGCTGACCCGGGACCACGAGCACCTGGCCTGGGTGCGGGAGATGCGCCGGGACACCGCGCTCATGACGTCGGTGTGCACGGGCGCGCTGGTCTACGCCGCGGCGGGGCTGCTCGCCGGCCGGCCCGCCACGACGCACTGGGCCGCCGTCGACGAGCTCGCCGATCTCGACCCGAGCGTCCTGGTCGACACGGAGGCGCGCTTCGTCGACGACGGCGACGTCGTCACGTCGGCCGGGGTGTCCGCCGGCATCGACATGGCGCTGCACCTCGTGGCGCGCCTGGAGTCCCGCGAGATGGCCCGCGCCGTCCGACGCGGCATCCAGTACGACCCGGCCCCGCCGGTCTGACGTCCCGCACCACCCGACGGCCGCCTGCGCCGCGCCCGGTGCGGGCGCGTGCGGGCGGTTCGGGCGGTCAGACGGCCAGGCGGGACAGGAGGAGGGCCTCCGCGAGGACGACCTTCTCCAGCTCCGCGAGGTGCACCGACTCGTTGGCGCCGTGGGCGCGGGAGTCCGGGTCCTCGACGCCCGTCACCAGGATCGCCGCGTCGGGGTACACCTCGAGCAGGTCGGCGATGAACGGGATCGACCCCCCGATGCCGATGTCGACCGGCTCGGTGCCCCACGCGTCCGCGAACGCCTGCCGGGCCGCGCGCATCGCCGCGGAGTCGGCCGGCGCCTGGAACGGCTTGCCCAGCTCCCCGTCCCGCACGGTGACCCGCGCGCCGAACGGCGCGTTGCCCTCCAGGTGCGCGCGCAGCGCCGCCAGGGCAGCCGCGGGGTCCTGCCCGGGGGCGATCCGCATCGAGAGCTTCGCGGTGGCCCTCGGGGCGATCGTGTTGCTCGCGGTGGCGACGCGCGGGGCGTCCAGGCCGATGACCGCGATCGTCGGGCGGGTCCACAGCCGCGCGGTGATCGGTCCGGTGCCGGCCAGCCGCACCCCGTCCAGCACGGAGGCGTCGGCGCGGAACGCGTCCTCGTCGTAGTCGACCGCCGGGTCGGGCGCGGTGACCAGACCGGGCACGGCCACGTCGCCCGCGTCGTCGTGCAGCGTGGCGATCAGCCGGGACAGCAGCGTCACGGCGTCGAGCACGGGGCCGCCGAACATGCCGGAGTGCACCGCGTGGTCCAGCACGGCGACCTCGACGTCGAGGTCCACCAGCCCGCGCAGCGACGTGGTCAGGCCGGGGACGCCGACCTTCCAGTTCGACGAGTCCGCGACGACGATGACGTCCGCCGCCAGCAGGTCGCGGTAGGTGTGCAGGAACCGGGTGAAGGACGGCGAGCCGACCTCCTCCTCGCCCTCGACGAACACCGTGACGCCGACGCCGAGCTCGTCGCCGAGCACCCGCAGCGCGCCGAGGTGCGCCACCACGCCGGCCTTGTCGTCCGCCGCGCCGCGCCCGTACAGGCGGCCGTCGCGCTCGGTGGGCTCGAACGGGTCGGTGTCCCAGTCCTCCCGGGCGCCGGGCGGCTGCACGTCGTGGTGCGCGTAGAGCAGGACGGTCGGGGCGCCGGCGGGCGCGGGGCGGCGGGCGACGACCGCGGGCGCGCCGGGGGTGCCGTCGGGGCGCCCGACCGAGAGGACCTGGACCTCCGGCAGCCCGGCCTCGCGCAGCAGGCGCGCGACGTGCTCCGCGCTGGCGGCGACGTGCGCCTGGTCGAAGTCGGCGTTCGAGACGCTCGGGACGCGGACCAGGGCCTCGAGGTCGGCGCGGACGCCGGCGAAGGCCTCCTGGACGCGGGACCGCAGGTCGGGCACGGACGGGAGGGCGGGGGACGTCGGCTCTGTCACAGACCCGCACGCTACTCGACTACCCTGGTGGGGTGTTCGGACGCAGCAAGGACGGCAGCACCGCCGGGACCACCCAGGAGCCCCTGACCGAGGAGACCCCCGGCATGGCCGAGGTCCCCGGGTCGGGCAAGGGCCGCCCCACCCCCAAGCGGAAGGTCGCCGAGGCCGCCAACCGCCGCCCGCTCGTGCCCACGGACCGCAAGGCCGCGGGCAAGGAGGCCCGCGCGGCGCAGCGCGTCGAGCGCGACCGGCAGTACGCCGCCATGCAGACCGGCGACGAGAAGTACCTCCCCGCGAAGGACAAGGGCGCCGTCCGCCGGTACGTCCGCAACTACGTGGACGCCCGCTGGAGCCTCGGCGAGCTGTTCCTGCCGGTGGCGATCGTCATGCTGCTCGCCAACATGATCCTGACCTCGTGGAACCCGGACGTCGCGTTCCTCGGTCTGGTGGTGCTGTACCTCTTCATCGTCGCGATGGTCGTGGACGTCGTCATCATGTGGCGGAGGCTGCGCAAGCGGCTGATCGCGAAGTTCGGCGACGACGCGATCCAGCGCGGCCTGATGATGTACTCCGTCACCCGGGTGTTCCAGATCCGCCGCGCCCGCCTGCCCAAGCCGCAGGTGAAGCACGGCGAGTACCCGGAGTAGAGCACCCCGCCCGGCGTCCTAGGGTGGGTGGCATGGTCAACTACCGCCACCTGGGCCGCTCCGGCCTCAAGATCTCCGAGATCACCTACGGCAACTGGCTCACGCACGGCTCTCAGGTCGAGAACGACGCCGCGACCGCCTGCGTCCGGGCTGCGCTCGACAACGGCATCACCTCCTTCGACACCGCGGACGTCTACGCCAACACCGCCGCGGAGACCGTGCTCGGCGAGGCCCTGAAGGGCGAGCGCCGGCAGTCGCTGGAGATCTTCACGAAGGTCTACTGGCCGACCGGCCCCAAGGGCCCGAACGACACCGGCCTGTCCCGCAAGCACATCATGGAGTCCATCGACGGCTCCCTGACCCGCCTGCAGACCGACTACGTCGACCTCTACCAGGCGCACCGCTACGACCACGCGACGCCGCTCGAGGAGACGATGCAGGCGTTCGCCGACGTCGTCCGCCAGGGCAAGGCGCTGTACATCGGCGTCTCCGAGTGGACCGCGGACCAGATCCGCGCCGGCCAGGCCCTCGCCCAGGACCTCGGCTTCCGCCTCGTGTCGAACCAGCCGCAGTACTCCGCGCTGTGGCGGGTCATCGAGGGCGAGGTCGTCCCGGCGTCCGAGGAGCTCGGGCTGTCGCAGATCGTCTGGTCCCCCGTCGCGCAGGGCGTGCTGACCGGCAAGTACCTGCCGGGCCAGCCGCTGCCGGCCGGCTCCCGGGCCACGGACGAGAAGGGCGGCGCGCGCATGGTGCAGTCGTTCCTCGACCGCCCGAACGTGCTCGAGCGGGTGCAGCAGCTGCGCCCCGTCGCCGACGAGCTCGGCCTGTCGCTCGCGCAGCTCGCCGTCGCGTGGGTGCTGCAGAACGCCAACGTCGCCGCCGCGATCATCGGGGCGTCCCGCCCGGAGCAGGTCGTGGAGAACGTCAAGGCGTCCGGCGTGGAGATCCCCGCGGAGCTCATGACGCGGATCGACGAGATCCTCGGCGACGCGGTGATCTCGGACCCGGCGGAGACGGCGAAGTCCTCCCCTGCCACGCGCTGAGGCCGCCGCCGGCACCCGCCGGGCCGGCCGCCCCCGCACGGGGTGGACCGGCCCGGCGGGCGTCGCGGGTCGGTCAGCGGGTCGGTCAGCCGTCCAGCGGTGACGGGCGCTGGTAGTCCTCGTCCGGCAGCTCCGCCCACACGTGGCAGCCCGTCCGGACCAGCAGGATCGTGTTCACCGCCATCCCGAACCGGTACCGGCCGCCGTACTCGTCCTCGCCGACCACCTCGAGGTCGTCGGCGCGGTCCACGACGGTGGACTTCTCGGTGAAGCCGTACCGGTCGCCGACCTCCTGCACGATCTCGACCGCGCGGTGCCAGCTCGCCGGGTCGAGGGTGCCGCCCGCCCAGAGGGTGGCGAGGTCGACCTCCTCGGCGTCGTCACCGAGTCCCGCCTCGATGCAGAGCGACCGCGTCATCCCGATGTCCTCGGTGTCCATCTGCCAGGTCAAGCCCGGCAGCTCCGTCTCGAGGGCCGCGATCATCTCGCGCTCCATGGCCTCGTAGCGGTCGAGGACGTCCTCCATCTGCGGCCGTGCGTCCACCGTCTCCACCTGCTCCTGACTCCCCGGGCTCTCGCTCGATCCGTCCTCGCCACCTCCCGTGCACCCGGACAGCACCGCTGCCAGGGCGACGAGCGCGGGCACCAGCCGCGTCCTCACATGTCCTCCACCGTCGGTCCGGTCCCCCCTCGTGCCTCAGTACGTCCCCGGCACGGGCCAGCTCAGCAGGTCCCCGGCGCCGCGGCCGGCGTCCAGCACCATACGGTCCGGCGCACCAGCCACCACCGCCGCGATGTTGTGCTGGCTCGTCGTGTCCTGCGAGAGGTACTGGCTGTGCCCCGTCGACTCGCGGTAGGTCGTCCCGTCCAGGACGGCCTCGCGGGCCGACAGGCCGGTGATCCCGTCGACGTGGGACGGGTCCACGCCGAAGTGCCCGAGGTCCGCGACGACGTCGCGCCGCGCCTCGATCCGGAAGACCTGGCCGCCCGGCACGTCGAGGTCCTCGACGTGCGAGGTCCCGAGCCCCGGTGAGCCGAACACGACCGCCGCGTCCACGCCCGTCTGCTGCTGCAGGGCGATGCCCGTGGTGGTCGATCCGTACGAGTGCCCGAGCGCTGTCAGGTGCGGGTCCTGCGCCCGCGACGCGTCGATGCCCCGGTAGAAGTCCGCGAGCGACGCCGCGCCCGCCTGCGCCGAGCTGTCACTCGTGACGAACCGGCCGCCGAGGTCGTGCCACTCGTCCCACTGCGGGGCCTCGTACCCCAGCCAGGAGACCGTCGCGACCGTCCCGCCGTCCCCGTACTTGCGGGCCTCCGCCCGGGCGACGGCGCGAAGCTCGGCCATCGACGAGTCGTAGCTCGTCAGGCTTCCGGCGACCGTCGTCGTGAAGCCGGGCGTGAACACGGCGACGTGGTCGGCGGTGTCCACGTCACCGACCGCGACCGCCGCCATGAGCTGGCGCGATCCCGTGATGTCCAGAACCAGCAGCTGGCGGGAGCCCCGCTTGAGCACCTGCTCCACCCGGTCCAGCCCCGCCAGCTTCTCCCGCACCACCTCGAGCGCGGCGTCGTCGCTCGTGAACGACCCGCCGAACAGGTTCCCGTCGAGCGCCGCCCGCAGCCGCGCCTCCTCGGCCTCGAGCTCCGCCCGGTACACCCCGATCAGCGCCCGGTTCGCCTGGTCCCGGACGGAGGCCGGGATGCCGTCCGTGCTGCCCAGCCACTCGGGGTGCTCGGCGAGCACCTGCTGCTGCTCGTCGTCGGTCAGCGACTCCCACCACGCGTTCGCCTCGGCGGGGCTGCCGTCGAGCGGGGCGGGCCGGACGCCGAGCGCGCCGTCCGCGGCACCGGCCGCCGCGGCCTCGTCCAGCGACCCGCCGCCCGCGTCGAGCGCGCCCGACGCGACCCGGTCGAGCACGCCGGCGAGCTGCGCGTCGGCGTGCGTGGCGGTCAGCAGCGCCTGGCGGAGGCGCTCGGCGACCTCCGTCGCGACGAGCGCGCGGTCCGCGGCGACGTCGTCCGGGTGGCAGCCCTGGTCGTCGACCCGCCCGGACGCGCGGTCCACGGCGTAGCCGTTCCGCTGCGCCCAGTCGAGCATGCTCCGCAGATCCGCCGTGGCCTCG
Organism: Cellulomonas hominis; assembly: GCF_014201095.1. Taxonomy (NCBI): domain Bacteria; kingdom Bacillati; phylum Actinomycetota; class Actinomycetes; order Micrococcales; family Cellulomonadaceae; genus Cellulomonas; species Cellulomonas hominis. The sequence continues at coordinate 4,431,478 of NZ_JACHDN010000001.1, forward strand.
CGCAGCGACGCGGCGGCGGCGTCCACCGCGGCCGCGACGGCGGAGACCTCGGCCACGGTGCCGGTCAGCCGGTTCACGAGCCGGCCGTGCGCGGCACGGGCGGCGCCGCTCGCCGGCCCGGACCAGGTCCCGGGTGGCGCGCCGTCGTCGAGCTCGTCCTGCAGGCCGACGAGTCGCGAGCGCTCGGCGGCGAGCGCGTCGGCGGCGCGGTCGAGCGCGTCGACGTCCCAGGCGAGGACGGTGGCGATGCTCGTCACTGCGCCGTCGCCCCGAGCCGCGACGCCATGCGCTGCAGCCGCGCCGCGACATCCCCGTCCCGTGCCTGCGTGTCGTCGACGGCGGCCGACATCCGGGCGGACTGGGCCGCGGCCGAGGCGGCCCACGACGAAACCTCCGCCGACCAGCGCTCCGCGACCCGGGCGGCGGACCCGGCGCTGGCGCTCCCGGCCAGCGCCGCCGCGACGTCCGCGGCGTGACGGGGGTGGGAGGCGGCGCGGACCGCGTCCTCGGCCGCGCCGATCCTGGCGGCCGACGTCCGCACGTCGGCCGGCGTCATCTGGACCTCGGTCACTGCTGCATCCCCTGCTCCGCGTGGTGGCTCGGCTGCCTCGATCGTAGGGGCGGCAGCGTCGCTCCCGGCGGTTGTCCACAGGCCCGGTTCAGCGCTCCGCGGCGGGCACGGTGAGGCGCGGGAGCAGCCAGTGGATGAGCGGCCCGATGCCGAGCGCGTACGCGAGCGTGCCGAACCCGACGGTTCCGCCGAGCACCCAGCCCACGGCGACGACGCCCACCTCGATGCACCCGCGCACCGCCCCGGTCGGCCAGCCCGTGCGGGCGACGATCCCCGTCATGAGGCCGTCTCGCGGCCCCGGCCCGAGCCGCGCGCCGATGTACAGGCCGCTCGCGAGCGCGTTCAGGCCGATGCCGCCGACGACGAGCGCGATCCGTGCGGCGAGCGGCAGCGGGTCGGGCAGCAGGTCCAGCAGCGCCAGGCACGGGTCGACGAGCGCGCCGATCACCAGGACGTTGGCGACGGTCCCGATGCCCGGGCGCTGCCGCAGCGGCCACCAGCACGCGAGCACCACGACGCTCAGCACGACGGTGGCCGTGCCGAGCGTCCAGCCGAGCTGCCGGGCGACCCCCTGGCTCAGCACGTCCCAGGGCATGTTGCCGAGCCCGGAGTGCACGAGCATCCCGATCGAGAGGGAGTAGAGCACGAGGCCGCCGAGCAGCTGGGCGCCCCGGCGGACGGGCGCCGGCCCGTCGGTGCGGGGTCGGGGTGTCCGGGTGAGGGTGTACGGCATGGCCTCATCCTGGGGTGCCACTGGCCTTCCTTTCGACAGCCACTTGCGCAAGAGTGGCCTCATGGCTGCTGCGCTCCTCGTCCACCGCCGGATCGCCGGCACCGGCCTGGCCGCCGCGCTCGGGCAGTGGCGGCGTCCCGGCCCGGCGTACGCCGCCCTGGCCGACGCGATGCGCCGGGCGGTGCTCGCCGGGGACCTGCCTCTCGCCACCCGCGTGCCCGGGGAGCGGGAGCTCGCGGCCGCCCTCGGTGTGTCCCGCACGACGACCTCCGGAGCGTACGGGGTGCTGCGCGACGAGGGGTACCTGGTGAGCCGGCAGGGCTCCGGGACCGTCACCGCGCTCCCCGCGGGGGCCGCCGCGCGCTCGGCGCTCCCCGTGCACCGGCCGCTCGCCGCGGACGGCGTCGTGGACCTGACGATCGCCGCGTGCGCCGCGCCGCGCGACCTGCACGGCGCCGCCGCCCGCGCGCTCGAGGCCCTGCCCGCGCACGCCGGGCACGGGTACGCCCCGCTCGGCCTCGACGTGCTCCGGCAGGCCGTCGCCGACCGGTACACCGCCCGCGGGACGCCCACGTCGCCGGACCAGGTGCTCATCACCACCGGGGCGCAGCACGCCATCGCGCTGCTGCTCGGCGCGCACGCCGGCCCGGGCGACCGGGTGGTGGTCGAGCAGCCGACGTACCCCCACGCCATCGAGGCGGTCCGTGCCACCGGAGCACGGCCCGTCCCCGTGCCGACCGGACCCGGCGGCACCGACCTGGACCTGCTGGAGTCCACCGTCCACCAGGTCGCGCCGCGCCTCGTCTACCTCATCCCCGACCACCACAACCCGACCGGCGCCACCCTCGACGCCGCCGGCCGGGCCCGGGTGCGGGACCTGGCCCGGCGGACCGGCACCGTCGTCGTCGGCGACGAGGCGCTGACCGACCTCACGCTCGACGGGCCCGAGCCCGCGCCCTGGGCCGGCGACGGGCGCAACCCGCGCGTCGTCGCGATCGGGTCGATGTCGAAGAGCCACTGGGGCGGGCTGCGGGTCGGCTGGCTGCGCGGGCCGGCCGACCTGGTCACCCGGCTCGCGCTCGCCCGGCGCACCGCGGACCTCGGCACGGCGGTGCTCGACCAGCTCGTCGCGGCGGAGCTCCTCGCGCTCGGCGCGCACCCCGTGGCCGAGCGGCGCGCGTGGCTGCGGGACGGCCGGGACCTGCTCGCGGCGCTGCTGGCCGCGGCGCTGCCGGAGTGGCGGTTCACCGTGCCCGCCGGCGGGCAGTCGCTGTGGGTGGACCTCGGGGCGCCGGTGTCGTCGGCGCTGAGCGCGCTCGCGCTGGCGCACGGCGTGCGGGTCGCCCCCGGGCCGGCGTTCGGGGTGGACGGCGGGCTGGAGGACCGGCTGCGCGTGCCCTACACGTCCGACCCAGCCGACCTGCGGCGGGCCGTCGACGGGCTCGCGCTGGCGTGGTCGGCGCTGGGGCGGGGTGCGGGCGCGGGTGCGGGCGCCGGCGCGGGGCTCGCCCTGGCGGCCCCGGGCGCGCTGGTCTGAGCCCCGGCCCGTGCGCCCGTCAGGCCCGGGCGGACCAGGTCATCTGCTCCGGCACGCCCGTGAGGTCGTGCACCGGCGGCACCGCCGCTCCGTCGTTGCGCAGCCCGGCGCCGTGCACGCCCTGGTCCCGGAGCGCGCGCCACTGCAGCCCCAGCCACTCCTCGGCGTCGAACCGTGTCGGGAACACGGGCGACAACGGCCGGTCGAGCACCTCGCCCCGCGCGCCGGTGAGCTCCCAGGCCCACTGCGGCCGCAGCGCCGTCACCGGGCCGCCCTCCGTGTCGCGGCGTCGCGCCCGAGGGCCTTGCCGACCCGGGACGCCCAGAACGGGCCCTCGTAGATGAAGCCGGTGTAGCCCTGCACCAGGTCGGCTCCGGCTGCGAGGTACGCGCGGGCGTCCGCCGGGCTGGTGATGCCGCCGACGCCGATGACGACGGGGCCCGCGCCGAGCCGGTGCCGCAGCCGGGCGACGACGACGAGCCCGCGGTCGAGCAGCGGCGGGCCGGACAGCCCGCCCTCGCCGAGGTCGTGCGCGATCGTCGTGTTCACGGCGACCACGCCGTCCAGGCCGAGCTCGGCGACCAGGTCCGCCACGGCGTCGACGTCCGCGTCCGCGAGGTCCGGTGCGATCTTGACGAGCAGCGGCACCCGCGGGCGGCCCGCGGCGGACGCGGCCTCGTCGGCGGCGGCGCGGGCGGCCTGCAGGATCGGGCGCAGCGCGTCCACCGACTGCAGGTCCCGCAGGCCCGGCGTGTTCGGGGAGGACACGTTGACGACCAGGTAGTCGGCGTACGGCGCGAGGTGGCCGGCGCTGGTCGCGTAGTCGTCGGCGGCCTCCTCCGGCGGGGTGACCTTCGTCTTGCCGATGTTCACCCCGACGACGAGAGCGCGGCCGGACGCGGTCGAGCGCAGCCGCTTCAGCCGCTTCGCGACGGCCACGGCGCCCTCGTTGTTGAAGCCCATCCGGTTCCGCAGCGCGCGGTCGGGCACGACCCGCCACAGCCGCGGGCGCTCGTTGCCGGGCTGCGGCCACGCGGTGACCGTGCCGACCTCGACGAACCCGAAGCCGAGCATCGTCAGCCCCGGGACCCCCTCGGCGTTCTTGTCGAAGCCCGCCGCGAGCCCGAAGGGCGACGGGAACGTGCGGCCGAGCACCCGCACAGCGGCGGCCGGCGGCGGCGCGAGCAGCGACCGCAGCACCCCGCGGAGCACCGGCACGCGGGAGGCGACGCGGATCAGGCGGAACGCGACGTGGTGCGCGCGCTCGGGGTCCATCCGGACGAAGACGAGGCGGAACAGGAGGCCGTACACGCCGCCCAACCTACTGTCCCGCCGCCGCGCGGGACCGGGACCCGGGGCCCGAGCGCCAGAGCCACGCGATCCCGAGGAACGGCAGCACCAGCGGCACGTACCCGTACCCCTGCCCGAACGCCGACCACACCGTCTCGTCCGGGAAGTCGCCCGCGTCCAGCACGGACAGCATGCCGACGACCAGCACGCCGGCCAGCTCGACGAGCACCGCCGCCCAGGCCAGGCGGCGCCGGTCCGTCGCCAGCGCGACCGTCGCGACGACGTACACGACGCCCGCCAGCGCGGACAGCAGGTACGCCAGCGGCGCCTCGTCGAACTTGGCGGCGATCTGGTAGCCGGCGCGCGCGGTCGCCGCGACCGCGAACACCCCGTACACCAGGACGAGCACGCGGCCCGGACCGGTGGCGGTGCTGCGGTGCGCGGGCGCGTGCGGCGTCGCGGGCTCGGGCGTGGTCATTCAGGACCCCCACGTCTGGTTCAGGCGGAGCTGGAGGAAGGCGACGGCGACCGCCGCGACCAGCAGGACGACCGACGACCACCGGCTGCGCTCCGCGAACGCCCACAGCGCGGCGGCGGGCAGCAGCACGAGCTGGGTCACGACGTAGCCCCAGAACACCGCGGGCTCGGCCGGCACCGTCCCGGTCGCGTGCCGGATCCCGGCGACGACCGCCTGCACGACCATCAGCCCCTCGACCACCGCGGCGCCCCAGAGCTGGCGCAGCACCACGGCGCGGTCCCGGATCGCGAACCAGCCCGCCCAGCCGGCGAGCAGCAGCGCCGCCGCGGCGACGGCGTACAGCAGGGGGTCGGTCACGGGGCCCCACGGTACCCGGCGCACCGATAGAGTCGGCGGGTGCCCCGAGTGACGTTGACCTCCGCGAACCCCACCCGCCAGACCGCCGACGCGCTCGTCGTCGCGGTCGCCAGCAGCCCGGACGGCCCGCGGGTCGTCGGCGCGGACTGGCTGCCCTCCGAGACCGCCGCCCAGGTGCGCGACCTCGCCGGCGTGCTCGGCATCACCGGCGCGGCCGACGAGGTCCGCCGGCTGCCCGCCGCCGCCGCGCTCGCCGCCCGCACCGTGGTGCTGACCGGCCTGGGCGACCTGCCCGCCGGGGCGGCCCCGGACGCCGAGGCCCTGCGCCGCGCCGCCGGCGCCGCCCTGCGGGAGGTCACCGGCGTGCGCACCGTCGCCGTCGCGCTGCCCGCCGAGGACGCCGAGCAGGTCGCGGCCGTCGTCGAGGGCGCGCTGCTCGGCGCCTACGCGTACACCCGCTACCGCAGCGGCGAGAAGGCGGCCGACACCGCGCCCGCCGCCGAGATCACCGTGCTGACCCCGCGCGCCCGCGACAAGGCCGCTTCCCGTGCGGTCGCCCGCGCCGAGGTCCTGGCCGCCGCCGTGCACGGCGTGCGCGACCTGGTGAACGCCGCGCCGAACGACCTGTTCCCCGCCGCGTTCGCGGACGCCGCCAAGGCCGCGGTCAAGGACGCGGGCGTCCGGTCCCTCAAGGTCACCGTCCTGGACGAGAAGGCCCTCGCGGCCGGCGGCTACGGCGGCATCCTCGGCGTCGGCCAGGGCTCGGCCCGCCCGCCGCGCCTCGTCAAGGTCGCCTACGCCCCGTCCCGGCCGGCCGCGAAGGTCGCCCTGGTCGGCAAGGGCATCACGTTCGACTCCGGCGGCATCTCGATCAAGCCGGCCGCCGGCATGGACGCCATGAAGTCCGACATGGCGGGCGCCGCCGCCGTGCTGCACACCGTCGTCGCCGCCGCCCGGCTCGAGCTCCCCGTCGCCGTCACCGGCTGGCTGTGCCTCGCGGAGAACATGCCGTCCGGCACCGCGCAGCGCCCGTCCGACGTGCTGACCATCCGCGGCGGGAAGACCGTCGAGGTGCTCAACACCGACGCCGAGGGCCGCCTCGTCATGGCCGACGGCCTGGTCGCCGCCGTCGAGGAGAAGCCCGACGTCGTCCTCGACATCGCCACCCTGACCGGTGCCCAGCTCGTCGCGCTCGGCCCGCGCGTGTCGGCGGTCATGGGCGACGACGCCACCCGCACCGAGGTCGTCGACGCCGCCGGCGCCGCGGGCGAGTCGTTCTGGCCGATGCCGCTGCCCGCCGACCTCCGCGCGGGCCTGAAGTCGAAGGTCGCGGACCTCGCGAACATCGGGGACCGGTTCGGCGGCATGCTGACCGCCGGCATCTTCCTGCAGGAGTTCGTCGGGTCGACCCCGTGGGCGCACCTCGACATCGCCGGGCCCGCGTTCAACGAGAAGGCGCCGTTCGGCTACACCCCCGCCGGCGGCACCGGCGTGGGCGTCCGCACGATGCTGGCCCTGATCGAGGCGCGCGCCGCCCGCTGACCCCGGCGGCGCCCGCCACGTGTGCCCGGTGCCCCTCGGGGGTCACCGGGCACACGCGCACCCGGACGGTCCGCCCCCGCGCCACCTGCGCGTGCGCCGGGCCAGCGTCGAGATCGGTCGTCCCGGCCGAGATCGGCCCCTGCACCGACCGATCTGGGTGCGCACGACCGATCTCGGCGCAGCGGACAGCGCGGGGCCGGCCCGGCGGGGATGCCGGGAGGCGAGAGTGCACGCGGGCGTGCCACGGCGGGGCACTCCCCGTTCGCGGCACCCGCCCGCGGGCGGGCGGGTCAGGAGGGGTCGGCGGCGCGGCGTGCCGCGCGCTCCCGGGCGGCGCGCTCGCGCTCGATGCGCTGGCGGCTGTTCCAGTCCCGCATGCGCTGCGGGTAGCCGGTGCGCTGGACGTCGTAGATCGGCAGGTCGAGCACCTTGGCCAGGTCGTACGCGGCCCGGGGGTCGGGGACGCGTCGGCGGGTCCACTCCCCGTCGGACGCGATGAGCATGAGCGTGGTCTGGGTGACGTTGGTCTGGGGCTCGAGGTACGCCTCGACGCCGATCCGGGTGCGCGCGAACTCACGGAAGTGCTCGGTGGTCTCCTCGCGGGCGGCGCGGCCGGTCGGCGGCGCGCCGTCGGACGCGGGGGTCGCGGCGGCCTTGCGGCGGCGGGAGAACAGGCCCATGCCGGGAGGGTAACCGGGCGGACCGGCCCCGGGCTGGGAGTTCACCCCCGCGATCGGGCTCGAGCACACGGCCCAGACATGGGATGACTGTTCCCAGAATCACATGTCACCGGCCGTGGTCTGGGTCGTCCGGCCTATGCGGAGATGACAAGATGGGGCAGAACAACCGCGTTCCACCTATGTCTGCGCCGGAGGAGTCCACACGTGTCCGACACGACCGGGTCCGCTTTCGACATCGTCGTCCTGGGCGGAGGGAGTGGCGGCTACGCGGCCGCGCTCCGCGGCGCCCAGCTCGGCCTGAGCGTCGCCCTCATCGAGGCCGACAAGGTCGGCGGCACCTGCCTGCACAAGGGGTGCATCCCCACCAAGGCCCTGCTGCACGCGGCCGAGCTCGCCGACAACGCCCGTGAGGGCGCGCACTTCGGCGTGCACACGCAGCTGCAGGGCATCGACATGAACGGCGTCAACGAGTACAAGGACTCGGTGATCGGCCGCCTCTACAAGGGTCTGCAGGGCCTCATCAAGTCCCGCAAGATCACCGTGATCGAGGGCTACGGCAAGCTCGTCGCGCAGGACACCGTCGAGGTGAACGGCCAGCGGGTCACCGGCAGGAACATCGTGCTCGGCACGGGCTCGTACGCCCGGTCGCTGCCCGGCCTGGAGATCGGCGGGCGCGTCATCACCTCCGACCAGGCCCTCAAGCTCGACTGGGTCCCGAAGTCGGCGATCATCCTCGGCGGCGGCGTCATCGGCTCGGAGTTCGCGTCGGTGTGGAAGTCGTTCGGTGCGGACGTCACGATCATCGAGGCGCTCCCCCACCTGGTCCCGAACGAGGACGAGGCGCTGTCCAAGGCGTTCGAGCGGGCGTTCCGCAAGCGCGGCATCAACTTCAACCTGGGCGTCCGGTTCTCCGGCGTGACCCAGGACGACAGCGGCGTGCACGTCTCGCTCGAGGACGGCAAGACGTTCGACGCGGACCTGCTGCTCGTCGCGGTCGGGCGCGGCCCGTCGACCTCCGGCCTCGGCTACGAGGAGCAGGGCCTCACCCTGGACCGCGGCTTCGTCATCACGAACGAGCGCCTGCACACCGGCGTCGGCAACGTCTACGCGGTCGGCGACATCGTCCCGGGCCTGCAGCTCGCGCACCGCGGGTTCGCCCAGGGCATCTTCGTGGCCGAGGAGATCGCGGGCCTGAACCCGCAGCCGATCGTCGAGTCCGGCATCCCCCGCGTCACGTACTCCGACCCGGAGGTCGCGTCCGTCGGCCTGACCGAGGCCAAGGCCAAGGAGGTGCACGGGGCCGACGCGATCGAGACCCTGGAGTACAACCTCGGCGGCAACGGCAAGAGCCAGATCCTCGCGACGACGGGCTTCGTCAAGCTCGTGCGCCAGAAGGACGGCCCGGTCGTCGGCGTCCACATGATCGGCGCGCGCGTCGGCGAGCTCATCGGCGAGGGCCAGCTCATCGTGAACTGGGAGGCCTACCCCGAGGACGTCGCGGCGCTCGTGCACGCCCACCCGACGCAGAACGAGGCTCTCGGCGAGGCGCACCTGGCGCTGGCCGGCAAGCCGCTGCACGCCCACAACTGACCACAAGGATCGAAGGAGACACGAGCGGTCATGTCCGACAACGTGCAGCTTCCCGCCCTCGGCGAGTCCGTCACCGAGGGCACCGTCACCCGCTGGCTCAAGAACGTGGGTGACCGCGTCGAGGTCGACGAGCCCCTGCTCGAGATCTCGACCGACAAGGTCGACACCGAGGTCCCGTCGCCGTTCGCCGGCGTGCTGGAGCAGATCCTGGTGCAGGAGGACGAGACCGCCGAGGTCGGCGCCGTCCTGGCCGTGATCGGCGACGGCTCGGGCTCGGGCGAGGCCCCGGCGGAGCAGGCGCCCGCGCAGCAGGAGGCCGCCCCGGCCGAGCAGCCCACGCAGGGCGAGGGCTACGGCGACCCGGCCCCCGAGGCCGAGACGGCCGCGGCGCCCGCGCCCGCCGCGCAGGAGCAGGCCGCCCCCGCGGCCGAGACGTCCGGCGACGGCCAGCGGGTCACCCTGCCGGCGCTCGGCGAGTCCGTCACCGAGGGCACCGTCACCCGCTGGCTGAAGCAGGTCGGCGACAGCGTCGAGGTCGACGAGCCGCTGCTCGAGATCTCGACCGACAAGGTCGACACCGAGGTCCCGTCGCCGTTCGCCGGCACGCTCCAGCAGATCCTGGTGGGCGAGGACGAGACCGCCGAGGTCGGCGCCCCGCTCGCCGTGATCGGCTCGGGTGCCGCGCCGACGGCCTCCGCGCCGGCCCAGGACGGCGCCGCCCAGGCCGCCGCCCCCGCCGCGACCGAGGCCGCGCCGCAGGTCGCCGCGCCGGAGGAGGCCCCCGCGCCGACGCCGGCCCCGGTTCCGGCCCCGACGCAGCAGGCCGCCCCCGCGCAGCCCGCCGCCCCGGCGGCTCCGGCCGCGCCCGCGGCCCCCGCCCAGGCCCAGGGCTCGTACCTCACGCCCCTGGTCCGCAAGCTGGCCGCCGAGAAGGGCGTCGACGTGGCGTCCCTGACCGGCACCGGCGTCGGCGGACGCATCCGCAAGGAGGACGTGCTCGAGGCCGCCGCGAAGGCGGAGGAGGCCGCCAAGGCCGCCGCCGCCCAGCAGGCCCCTGCGGCAGCCCCGGCCGCCGCCGCCCCGGCCGCCGCGCCGAAGCCGGTCGAGCCGTCGCCGCTGCGCGGCACCACCGAGAAGGCCAGCCGCCTGCGGCAGGTCATCGCGGAGCGCATGGTCGACGCCCTGCACAGCCAGGCGCAGCTGACCTCCGTGGTCGAGGTCGACGTCACCAAGGTGGCGAAGCTCCGGGCCCGCGCGAAGGACTCCTTCAAGGCCCGCGAGGGCGTCAACCTCACGTTCCTGCCGTTCTTCGTGCAGGCCGCGGTCGAGGCGCTCAAGGTGCACCCGAAGATCAACGGCGTGCTCGAGGGCAAGGAGATCACCTACCACGGCTCCGAGAACATCGGCATCGCGGTGGACACCGAGCGCGGCCTGGTCGTGCCGGTCATCCGCGACGCGGGCGACCTCAACCTCGCGGGCATCGGCCGCAAGATCGCCGACCTCGCGGGCCGCACGCGCGCCAACAAGGTCACCCCGGACGAGCTGTCCGGCGCGACCTTCACGGTGACGAACACGGGTTCGGGCGGCGCGCTGTTCGACACGCCGATCGTCCCCGGCGGCACCTCCGCGATCCTCGGCACCGGCGCGATCGTCAAGCGCCCGGTCGTCGTCAAGGGCGCGGACGGCGAGGAGGTCATCGCGATCCGGTCGATGTGCTACCTGGCCCTGTCGTACGACCACCGGCTGGTGGACGGTGCGGACGCCTCGCGGTACCTCATGACCGTGAAGCAGCGGATCGAGGAGGGCGCGTTCGAGGCCGAGGTCGGCCTCTGACCGCTCGCTGAGCGACACCCCGGCGCCCCGGTGACCCTCGCGGTCCCCGGGGCGCCGTCGTGTTGCCGGCCCCGCGGGCCGCGGCTACCGTGCTGGCGCCCTTTCGACAACGGACGTCGAAATCTCGGTGTCCCGGAGCCACGAGGATGTGTCCCCATGCGCGAACCGACGCCCGCCGACCGGCGCGAGCGACCCGCACCCCCCACCCGCCGGCGCCACCGACGCGGGGCCGCGGCCGCGGTGGCCGCGCTCGGCCTGACCGGCGCCCTGCTGGTCCCGTCCCCCGCCCTCGCGGGCAACGGCAACGGGAACGGCAACGGCGGCCACGGCAACGGCCGCGACACGGCTCAGCTCCGCACGTGGCTCGCCGACACGTACACCTCGCTCGAGGCGATGACCGCCCCGGCGACCGGGCTCGTGTCCGACAACATCGCCAGCAACCTCGACCCGGCGACCGCGAGCGCGTACACCTCCCCCACGAACATCGGCGGCTACCTGTGGTCCACGGTCGTCGCGCGCGACCTGGGCCTGCTCGACGGCGACGAGGCCCGGGACCGGATGGCCACCACGCTGGGCACCCTGGCGACGATGGACCGGCACGACGAGTCCGGCATGTTCTACAACTGGTACGACCCGGCCACCGGCGACCGCGTCGACACCTGGCCGGACGACGGCGCGGTCGTCGAGCACTTCCTGTCCTCGGTGGACAACGGCTGGCTGGCCGCCGCGCTGCGGGTCGTCGCGAGCGCCGAGCCGAGCCTCGCGGACGAGGCCACCGCGCTGTACGACTCGATGCACTTCGGCGTCTACTACAACCCCGAGGGCCGGCCGGACCTCGGGGTCGGGCTGATCCGCGGCGGGTTCTGGGACGAGGAGCCGGCGGGCTGCTCGGTGCCGGGCAGCTACACCGGCGGCGAGACCGTCTACTACACCTGCCACCACTACGACACGACGGTCTCGGAGACCCGGATCGCCCTGTACCTCGGCATCGCGGACGGCGAGATCCCGCCGGAGGCGTACTGGGGCACGTACCGCACGTTCCCGTCCACCTGCGACTGGTCGTGGCAGGAGCAGCGCCCGAGCGGCGTGACCCGCACGTACGACGGCGTCGACGTGTACGAGGGCGTGTACCACGACGGGGAGATGGCGCTGGTGCCCGGCTGGGGCGGCTCGATGTTCGAGGCGCTGATGCCGGACATGCTGATCCCGGAGTCGGAGTGGGCGCCGCGGTCCTGGGGCGTGAACCACCCGCTGGTCGTCGAGGCCCAGAAGCGGCACGGGCTGGACGAGGCCGGCTACGGCTACTGGGGCTTCTCCCCCGCGAGCAACCCGCACGGCGGCTACGCGGAGTACGGCGTGGACGCCCTCGGCATGCGGTCGGACGGCTACCTGTCGGACGGCACGACCGACGTCGACCTCGGCTTCGCGGGCTGCCGCGAGGCCACCAACCCGGACCCGGAGTTCGGCGACGGCGTCGTCACCCCGCACGCGGCCTTCCTGGGCCTCGAGTACGACCCCCGCGGCGTCGTGGACAACCTGCGCCGGATCGCCGCGGACTTCGACGCGTACGGGCCCGGCGGGTTCGCCGACGCGGTCGCCGTGCGCTCCGGCACCGTCGCGCAGCGGCACCTGTCGCTCGACCAGGCGATGATCGTCGCCGCCATCGGCAACCACCTGGGCGACGGCCTGCTCCGCGACTACGTCGTCGGGCCCGACATGGAGCAGAACCTGCGGCCGGTGCTGGCGGCCGAGGTGTTCTCGTCGGCGGCCGAGCCCGTGCGGCCGGCGGTGACCGAGCCGCGCCGCCCCGTCGGGACGCTCGACCGCCTGGCCGGGACCGGCGAGCCGGGCGCGCACCTGACCGTCACCGGCGCCGCCGGGGTCTGGTGCACGGCCGACGTCGCCGCGGACGGCACCTGGGCGTGCGCCGTGCCGCCGGTGACGACGCCGGGCGCCCACCGGGTCACGGCGAGCACCACGAACGACGCCGGGATCACCGTCGAGGGCCGCACCGTCACCCTGAAGGTGAACGGGCGCGGCTGAGAGGACTACCCGGCTGGTGGTGCTGTGGACTCCCGCACCACCAGCCGGGTCGCCAGCTCGAGGTGCGCCGGGCCGCGGGTCCCCTCCCGCGCCCGGTGCACCAGCGTGACCGCGGCGTCGCCCATCTCGGCGAGCGGCTGGCGCACGGTGGTCAGCGGCGGGTCGAGCCACGGCGTCACGGGCAGGTCGTCGAAGCCCACGACCGACAGGTCCCGCGGCACCCGCACGCCGTGCTCGCGCGCGGCCCGCAGCACGCCCAGCGCGGCGTCGTCGCTGCCGGCGAAGACCGCGGTCGGCGGGTCGTCCAGCCGCAGCAGCAGGCTGGCGGCCCGGAACCCGCCGTCCACCCCGTAGTCCCCGGTCCGGATGAGGTCGTCGTCCACCGGCAGCCCGGCCTGGATCAGCGCCGTCCGGTACCCGGCCAGGCGCGCGACGGCGTCGTCCTGCTCCTGGGGGCCGGTGATGGTCGCGATGCGCCGGTGCCCGAGCGACACGAGGTGCGCGGTCGCGTCCAGGCCGCCGCGGAAGTTCGTGGCCCCGACGGCCAGGACGCCCGCCTCGACCGGCCGCCGCGGGTCCACGACCACCAGCGGCACGCCCGCGCGCCCCAGGTCGGCCCGGGCTCCGGCGTCCGGGACGCCCACCACGCTCACCAGCCCGTCCGTGCCCCGGGCCAGCACGTGCCGCACCCACGAGCCGCAGGACTCCGCGTCCGGGTCGACGGTCACCACCAGGTCGGCGCCCAGGCGGGACGCCGCGCGCGCCGCCCCCCGCACCACGGCCTCCGCCCAGGACGCGTCGAGGTCGAGCATCCGCAGGTCGACGAACCCGGTGCGCCGGCTGCCGGACGGCCGCACGGCGTACCCGTGCCGGGCGAGCACCCCGGTGACCCGCGCCCGGGTGGCCTCGGCGACGTCGGGGCGGGAGTTCAGCACCTTGGACACCGTGGGGACGGACACCCCGGCCTCGGCGGCGACGACGGCCAGCGGCGGGGGCGACGGTGCGGCGTCCATGGCGCCCCACCCTAGGCGCGCCGGTGGCCACGCCCCCGCGACGCGCGCCGGCCGGGACCGTAGGGTCGGCGCATGGTCGTGGTGGTGGCGGGGTCGAGCGGGCTGATCGGGACGGCGCTGGTCCGGCGCCTGCACGCGGAGGGCCACGAGGTGCGCCGCCTGGTGCGCCGCCCCGCGCGGGCGCCGGGCGAGCACACCTGGGACCCGGCCACCGGCGCGCTGGACCCCGCCGCGCTCGCCGGCGCCGACGCCGTGGTGAACCTCGCGGGCGCCGGGGTGGGCGACCGCCGGCTGACCGCCGCGCGCAAGCGGGTGGTCCTGGAGTCCCGCACCCGCAGCACGGCCCTGATCGCGACCACCGCCGCCGCCCTGGACGACCCGCCGCGCGTGCTGCTGCAGGGCTCGGCGACGGGCGCCTACGGCGAGCGCGGCGACGCGGTGGTGACCGAGGCTGACCCCTACGGCGACACGTTCCTGGCCGGCGTCGTCCGCCGGTGGGAGGACGCCGCCGCGCCCGCCGTCGAGCACCCCGGCATCCGGGTGGCGTTCCTGCGGACCGGCATCGTGCTCGCGCCGCGCGGCGGGGCGCTCGGCCGGCTGCTGCCGCTGGTGCGGCTGGGGCTCGGCGGGCCGCTGGGGTCGGGCCGCCAGTACTGGAGCTGGATCACCCTGGAGGACCAGGTCCGGGCGGTCCTGCACCTGCTCGACGCGCCCGTGCACGGGCCGGTGAACCTCGTGGCCGAGCCCGCGACGCAGCTCGAGGTCGTCCGGGCGCTGGCCCAGCGGCTGCACCGGCCGGCCGCGCTCCCGGCGCCGGGCTGGGCGGTCCGGCTGGGGCTCGGGGCGTTCGCCGAGGAGATCCTCGGGTCGGTGCGCGCGGTCCCGGAGGTGCTGCGCGCGGCGGGGTTCGTGCACCGGCACCCGACGATCGCGGACGCGGCGCGGGCGGTCGTGCCGTGAGCGCGGTCGACCCCGAACACGTCAGCCCAGCCGCACGACCCGCCCCTCCTCCGCGGAGACGCGCGCGGCGTCCAGCACCCGCGCCGTGACCACCGCGTCCGCCGGGTCCACCGGCACCGGCCCGTCGCCGCGCACCCAGGCCTCGACGGCGCGGTAGAAGTCGGGGTGCCCGCCGGGCGCGCGCCGGACCGGCACCCGCTCGTCGCCGTGCACCAGCCAGCCCTCGTGGCCGTCGTCGCCGTCGTCCAGCACCGCGAACGGCGTCGCCTCGCCCTCGAACGAGGTCACCAGGTACGCCGCCCGGTCGCCGAGCACGCGGGTGCGCGGCCCGGGCGCCCCCACCAGCCCGCCGGCCTGCAGGTGGCTGACCACCGCGGAGCCGTCCGGCCGGGCGACGTGGGTCAGGGCGAGGAACACGTCGTCCGGCGCCGGCGTCGTGATGCTGCGCAGCTCGGCGTAGACCGTGGCCACCGGCCCGAACAGCTGCACGGCGGAGTCCACGAGATGCGCCCCGAGGTCCAGCAGCAGGCCGCCGGCGCGGGTGTCGTTCTCCTTCCACCGGTCCTGCGGCACCGGGCGCCAGCGCTCCCAGCGCCGCTCGAACCGGTGCACCCGGCCGAGCTCCCCCGCGTCGAGCAGGCCGCGCAGCGTGATCTGCTCCGGGTCCCACCGGCGGTTCTGGAAGACGGTGAGCCGGCCCCCGGCCTCGGCGCCCAGCCGGGTCAGGTGCGCCGCCTCGTCCGCGGTGGTCGCCAGCGGCTTGTCGACGACGACGGGCAGCCCTGCCGCGAGCGCCAGCTCGACGTGGTCGACGTGGTCCCCGGTGGGGCTCGCGATCACCACGACGTCGAGCTCGCCGGCGTGCGCCAGCAGGCCCTCGACGTCGCGGTCGACCGCGACGCCCGGCCAGTCGCGCTCGGCCGCGGTGGCGCGCGCGGGGTTCCGGGACACCACGCGCACCACGTCCGCCCCGACCTCGCGCAGGAGGCGGGCGTGGATGCCCCGCCCCGCCGAGCCGTAGCCGACCAGTCCCACCCGCAGCGCGTCCGTCATGGGCGACACCCTAGGGCCGCGCGGCGGATCCCTCGCGCGCCAGGCGGGACGGCCACCACACGCGCGGGCCGACGTCGTGCACCAGCGCGGGCACCAGCAGGCTGCGGACCACCAGGGTGTCGAGCAGCACGCCGAACGCCACGATGAACGCGAGCTGCGCCAGGAACAGCAGCGGGATCACGCCCAGTGCGGCGAACGTCACGGCCAGGACCACGCCCGCCGAGGTGATGACCCCACCGGTGACCGCGAGCCCGCGCAGCACCCCGTCGCGGGTGCCGATCCGGGCGCTCTCCTCCCGCACCCGCGTCATGAGGAAGATCGAGTAGTCCACCCCGAGCGCGACCAGGAACGTGAACGCGTACAGCGGCACGGCCGGGTCGGCGCCCGGGAAGTCGAGGACGTGCTCGAACACGAGCGCCGCGACGCCCAGGGCCGCCGCGAAGGACAGCACGTTCGCCGCCATGAGCAGCACCGCCGCCGTCACCGACCGCAGCAGCACCATGAGGATCAGCAGGATCACGACCAGCACGACCGGCACGATCACCCGCAGGTCCCGGGTGCCGGCGTCCTGGGCGTCCAGCGTCTCCGCGGCCGCCCCGCCGACCAGCGCGTCCGGGGCGACCTCGTGCACCGCCTCGCGCAGGCGCTCGACGGTGGCGACGCCCTCGGTGGTGTCCGCGGCCGCCTCGGTCGTCACGTCGACCCGGACGTTCCCGTCCACGACGACCGGCTCCGCCGCGGGGTCCGCGCCCCCGGGTGGCGCCTCCGTGGTCGAGGCGCCGGTGTACGGGGCGGCCTGCTGCACCCCGTCGACGCCCTCGGCGGCCTCGACCACGGAGTCCATCTCGTCCTCGGCCACGATCACGATCGCCGGCTGGACGACGCCCGCCGGGAAGTGCGCGGCCAGGACCTCCTCGCCCGCGACCGAGTCGACGTCCGTGAGGAAGACGTCGGCCTGGCTGGTGCCGTTCGCCTGGAAGGTCGGCAGGAACGCGGCGCAGCCGAGCAGGACGACGGACGTCACGACCCAGACCAGCCGGTCCCGGCGGCCGACGCCGCGGGCGAGGCGGCCCCACAGCCCGGCGGCCGGCGCGGGGTCGGCCGGGGCGGGGGCCTCGTGGGCGCCGTGGTGCGCGGGGACCGGGGCACCGGCGGGCGCGGCCTCGGCCGGGCCGGCGGCGTGCGCGCCGAGCTCCGGGCGCGGCACCCGGGGCCAGAAGAGCACCCGGGACCGCCGGCCCGCGATCAGCAGCAGCAGCGGGAGCAGCGTGAACGCCGCGAGGAACGCCGACGCGATGCCGATCGCCCCCACCGGGCCGAGGCTCCGGTTGGACGCCAGGTCGGACAGCAGCAGGCAGAGCAGGCCGGCGACGACCGTGCCCGCGCTGGCCGCGATCGGCTCGACGCTGCGGCGCAGCGCCCGGCGCATCGCGGCGACCGGGGCCTCCACGGCGCGCAGCTCCTCGCGGTACCGGGCGACGATCAGCAGCGCGTAGTCGACGGACGCCCCGACGACGAGGATCGCGAGGATGCCCTGCGCCTGCCCGTTGAGCGTCAGCACCCCGGCATCGGCGAGCTGGTACACGACCAGCGCGGCGGCGCACAGGGCGAAGACCGCGGTGAGGATGACGGCCAGCGGCAGGAACGGCGACCGGTACACCAGCACGAGGATGACGAGCACGGCGCCGAGCGCCACGAGCAGCAGGATGCCGTCGATGCCCCCGAAGGCGTTCGTGAGGTCCGCGACGAACCCGCCCGGCCCGGTCACCCACGCATACAGCCCGGCCTCGCCGGCGGTGTCCGCGGTCGCGCCGAGCTCCTCCGCCAGGGTGTCGCGCACGGCTTCGACGACGGTGCCGACCACGGACTCGTCGTCCGCGAGGGACTGCTCGGTCGCGGCGGCGTCGAGGGACAGCGGGACCAGCAGCGCCTCGCCGTCCTCGGACGGCACGACCACCGGGTCGCCGGTGAGCACGTCGCCGATCGTGGCGGGATCGCCCGCGGCCGGGTCGGCGCCGGGGACGGCGACGTCCGGCAGCGCGGCGACCACCGGCTGCACCGCGGCGACCGCGCCCGGGTCCAGCGCCTCGCCCTCCTCCCCCGCCAGCACGACGAGCACCGGGAGCGCCTCGGCCTCCGTGAACCCGGCCGACAGCTCCGCCGCGCGCGTCGACTCCGCCGACGACGGCAGGAACGCCGCCGAGTCGTTGGTCTGCACCTGCGACAGCGAGCCCTGCGCCATCCCGCCGAACGCCCCGACGGCCAGCCACCCCACGGCCACCGCCAGCACGACCAGCCCTCGCACGATCCCCCGCCAAGTCCTCAGCATGCTGAGCACTATGCGCGACGGACGCGATTGCGGCAACATGAGGCCCGTGGATCGGGACCCGGGGCGCAGCACGGCGGACCAGCATCCCCGCTGGTCCGCGATGGCCGCACCCGACCCCGCGGGCTGGCCCGTCGGGCGCCTGCTCTCCGCCGCGGCGCGGCGCGTCGAGCGGGACTGGAACGCGCACCTCGCGTCGTGGGACCTCAACCACGCCAGCCAGCCCGTGCTGGTCATCCTGCTGCGCGGCCCCCGCACGCAGGCGGAGCTCGCGGCGGCCTGCGAGGTCACCGAGCAGACGATGAGCCGCGTGCTCGCCCGGATCGAGCGCCGCGGCTACATCACCCGGGCCGCGCACGCCACCGACCGGCGCAAGCAGGTCATCGCGATCACCGACGCCGGGCGGGAGGCCGTGCTCGCGGCGTCCGACCCCGCCGCGGCCGAGGAGCTCGTGACCGAGGGCCTCACGCCCGAGCAGGTCGAGCAGCTGCGCGGCCTGCTGCTGCTCGTCGCCCGCCGCGCCCCCCGCTGACGGTCAGCCCCGGGACACCCGGAACGGCCGGGACAGGTCCCGGGCGATGCCGGCCGCCCACTCCTCGACGTCCGCGAAGTCCCGGAAGTCGCCCTGCTCGGCCTCGATCATCGCGACCAGCGCCCGCTCGGCCAGGCCCAGCTCCTCGCGCTGCAGCCGCCCCGGGAAGCACTTGACCTCCCGCGCGCCGACCCGCCGGGCCACCGCCCGGACGTCGTCCGGCTCCTCCGCCGGCAGCGGCGGGTTGCCCACCGGCCCGGACCAGAACAGCCACACCGGGAGCGCCGCGAGCCGGCCCGCCTGGCGGTCCACCAGCTCCCGCAGCGCCGCCGCCAGCCGGCCGACGTACACCGACGACCCGAGCACCACCGCGTCGACGCCCTCGAGGCCCCCCACCTCGTCGGGGTCGGTCTCGGTCACCTCGTGGCCGGCGTCCCGCAGCACCTGCGCCACCGTCCGGCCGATCTCCGCCGTCCCGCCGTGCCGGGACGACACCGTCACCAGGACCCGCATGGTCGACCTCCCTGCGCTCGCGCGTCGTCGCGTGCCCGACCTCCAGGCTCACCCCGCGCGTCGCGCGACCGCCAGGGACGGAGGTCCCTGCGGACGGGGTCCGCCGGGGCGCGTCGCGGGGGTCCGGGCGCCGGTAGACTCCTGGGTCATGGCCCGTGACAAGTCCGCAGCCGCGAGCGCGCCCGCGAAGCCCGCGAAGGTGAAGAAGACCCGGTGGTACCACCAGGTCTGGCAGGCGTACCAGATGACCCGCCAGCAGGACCCGGCGGTCACCTGGCTGATCCTCGCCGTGTTCTTCGGCATCGTCGCCGTCGGCCTCGTCATCGGCCTCGTGTTCTTCACGTGGTGGTACTGGCTGCTGCTCAGCATCCCGTTCGCGCTGCTGGGCGCCATGTTCACCCTGACCCGCCGCGCCGAGCGCGCCGCGTACTCCCGCATCGAGGGCCAGCCCGGCGCCGCGATGTCCGCCGTCGGCACCATCCGCCGCGGCTGGACGTTCACCGAGGAGCCCGTCGCGATCGCGCCCCGCACGCAGGACCTCGTGTTCCGCGGCGTCGGCCGCCCCGGCATCGTGCTCATCGGCGAGGGCCCCGCGAACCGCATCGGCAAGCTGCTCGAGTCCGAGCGCAAGCGCACCGCCCGCGTCCTGCAGGGCGTGCCGATCACGCTCATCGAGGTCGGCCGCGAGGAGGGCCAGGTCCCGCTGCCGCAGCTCGCGCGCAAGGTCCAGCGCCTCAAGCCGCAGCTCACCAAGCAGGAGGTCGGCGAGGTCGTCAAGCGCCTGCAGGCCCTCGGCGCGGTGAAGATGCCGGTCCCGAAGGGCATCGACCCCATGCGCGTCCGCCCGGACCGCAAGGGCATGCGCGGCCGCTGACCCGCAGCCGCCCCCTGCACGCATCGACGGGCCCGGTCCTCCGCGGAGGACCGGGCCCGTCGTCGTCCCGCCGCGGGGTCGCCCGGTCCCCTCGACGCTCGCCGCCGGTGCCCGCGGCGGCCGAGCGGATCCACCCGCACCGGCGCGCCCGAGCGCTTCCGTCCGGGTGGATCCACACCGCGCGCGGATCCCGCCGGCCGGGGAGCGCCGGCGTGAGTGGAGGCTTCTGCCGGGACACGCCGGGCGTGTCGGGCAGAACCCTCCGCTCACGGGCGGCGGATCCACGCGCCCCCGCGCGCCCGTGCGGGTCCGTGCGGGTCCGTGCGGGCGGATCCACCCGGCCCGAGCGCGGCGCGCGGGCGGCGCGTGGAGCCAGCGGGTCGCGGAGTGGAAGGTTCGGACGGACACGCGCACGGCGTGTTCGTCCGAACCTTCCACTCCGTGGCGCAGGCGGCCGCCGGGCCCAGGCCGAGGGGTCAGCGGCGGACGATGGCCGTGCCGGCCGTGCGGTCGTGCAGGCCGCGGCCGTCGGCGTCCCACACCACCGCGGGGATCACCAGGCACAGCAGAACGGTCCGCACCAGCCCGAGCAGCAGGTTCGGCGGCATGTCCGGCCCGGCGTCCGGCCGCGCGCCCGTGTCGGCGAGCGTCCGCGGCGGCGCGACCCGGCGCACCCGGATGCCGAGCACCCGGTGCCCGACCGTCGTGCCGATCGTGCCGACCAGCAGCGCGTTCTCGGCCGCGAAGATCGCGAGCGTCCCCCAGGCCTGCGCGTCGCCGGGCAGGAAGGCGAACGCGATGAGCTGGCAGAGGAACCAGTCGATGACGAGCGCCAGCACGCGGCGACCGAGCGGCGCGAGCGCCCCGCGGCCCTCCGGCGGCAGCCCCAGCCGGGTGCCGTGGGCCGTCCCCGGCTGACCCTGCGGCGGCCCGGAGAGCCACGAACCGACGTCCTCGCGATCGACCATGCGCCCACGGTAACCGGCCGCCGCGCCGGGTCCGGCGCCCGCCGTCACACGACCGCAACACCAACCCGGGGGCGCGTAACACGCCCGAAACAATCGGTACACGACAGGGAAACTGGGCCCGCCTAGCCTCGTGGCTGCCCGACTGAGGGCAAGCCAACCCGAGGAGCAGCGGATGTTCAGCAAGCCAGAGGAAGTCCTGGCCTTCATCAAGAGCGAGGACGTCAAGTTCGTCGACGTCCGGTTCTGCGACCTGCCCGGCGTGATGCAGCACTTCAACGTGCCGGCCGCGTCCGTGGACGAGAACTTCTTCGTCGAGGGCCAGATGTTCGACGGTTCGTCGATCCGCGGCTTCCAGGCGATCAACGAGTCCGACATGAAGCTCATCCCGGACGTCACGACCGCCTTCATCGACCCGTTCCGCGTCGAGAAGACCCTGGCCCTGAACTTCCACATCGTCGACCCGTACACCGACGAGCCCTACACGCGTGACCCCCGCCAGGTCGCCGCGAAGGCCGAGGCGTACCTGCGCTCGACGGGCATCGCGGACACCGCCTTCTTCGCGCCCGAGGCCGAGTTCTACATCTTCGACGACGTGCGCTTCGAGACGAAGCAGAACTCGTCGTTCTACTCCATCGACTCCATCGAGGCCGCCTGGAACACGGGCCGCGTCGAGGAGGGTGGCAACCTCGGCCACAAGACCCCCTACAAGGGCGGCTACTTCCCCGTCCCGCCGGTCGACCACTTCGCCGACCTGCGCGACAAGATCTCGCTGCAGCTGGACGCCCTCGGCCTCGAGGTCGAGCGGGCGCACCACGAGGTCGGCACCGCCGGCCAGGCCGAGATCAACTACCGCTTCGACACGCTCGCCAAGTCGGCCGACAAGGTGCAGCTGTTCAAGTACGTCGTGAAGAACGTGGCGCACGCCGACGGCCGCACCGCGACCTTCATGCCGAAGCCGCTGTTCGGCGACAACGGCTCGGGCATGCACGTGCACCAGTCCCTGTGGAAGGACGGCAAGCCGCTGTTCTTCGACGAGAAGGGCTACGGCGGCCTGTCCGACCTCGCCCGCTGGTACATCGGCGGCCTGCTGAAGCACGCCCCGGCGCTGCTGGCGTTCACCAACCCGACGGTGAACTCCTACCACCGCCTGGTCCCGGGCTTCGAGGCGCCGGTCAACCTGGTCTACTCGGCCCGCAACCGGTCCGCGTGCATCCGCATCCCGGTGACCGGCTCGAACCCGAAGGCCAAGCGCATCGAGTTCCGCGTGCCGGACCCGTCGTCCAACCCGTACCTGGCCTTCGCGGCCATGCTGATGGCGGGCCTGGACGGCATCCAGAACCGCATCGAGCCGCCGGAGCCGGTCGACAAGGACCTGTACGAGCTGCCCCCGGAGGAGCACGCGCTCATCCAGCAGGTCCCGGGCTCCCTCACCGAGGTGCTCGACAACCTCGAGGCCGACCACGACTGGCTGACCGCCGGCAACGTCTTCACGCCGGACCTCATCCAGACGTGGATCGACTACAAGCGCTCGCACGAGGTGGACCCGATCCGCCTGCGGCCGCACCCGCACGAGTTCGAGCTCTACTACGACGTCTGATCGTCAGGTTCCACGGCTGCTCCCGTGAGCGCCTGACCTGCAGGACCGGCACCCCCGTCGCACGCGTGCGGCGGGGGTGCCGCTGTGTGCGGTCCTGTGGCGACGTCCGCGAGCGGGCCCGGAGCCGGCTCAGCCCGGCCCGCCCACCCCGCGCGCGCCGCGCACGAACGCCGCCGACGCCGCCACCGCCGCGAACGGGTCCCCCGGCGCGTGGTCGAACTCCACAACGTCGAGCTCGGCGTGCGGGGCCGCTGCGAGGATCGCCGTCAGCGGGAGCTCGCCTTCTCCCGCCGGGACCTGGCCGAGCGCGGCGGGGTCGTATCCGCCGGGCCCGGCGAAGGGGTCGGGCACCAGCGGCCCGTCCTTGACGTGCAGCGCCCGGACCCGGTCCCCGAGCCGGCACAGCAGCGCGGGCACGTCCTGCCGCGCGACGGCAGCCCAGTACACGTCGACCTCCAGGACGACCCGCGGGTCGAGCAGCGACACGAGGTGCTCGTAGGCGCTGACGCCGTCGTCTCCGGTCGCGAACTCGAACGCGTGGTTGTGGTACCCCACGCGCAGGCCGACGCCGGCGGCCGTCTCCGCCGCGGCGTTGAGGCGGTCGGCGGTGCGGGCGACCTCGTCCCGGTCGCGCCACCGGTCCGCCGGCACCATCGGGTCCACGAGGATCTCGGCCCCCACCGCCCGGGCCGCGTCGAGCGTCATCGCGAGCGGCGGCAGCGGCACGCGCCGGCCCCCGAACTCGATGTCGTCGGACAGGAACGGCGCCTGGGCACTCGGCGCGGACAGGCCGTGCCGGGCGAGCGCGGCGGCGAGCGCGGCGGGGCGGTCGAGCAGCGCGAACGGCTCGACGGCGTCGAACCCGAGCCCTGCCAGGCGCGCCAGGGTCGCGTCGGGGTCGGCGGCGACCTGCTCGCGGACGGAGTAGAGCTGGACGGACAGGCGGGGGGTGGCGGGCATGACGCTCCTGGGTGGCTCGGGCCGACGCGGGCGGGGTGCGGGTGCGGGGGTCAGGCCGTGTCGCCGCCGTCGACCAGCAGCGTGCTGCCGGTCATGTACGCGGACAGGTCGCTGACGCAGAACAGCACCACGCGGGCGATGTCGTCGGGCGTCCCGACCCGGCCGGCGGGGGCCATCCGCATCAGGGGCACGGCGTCGTCCGGCACCGCACCGTCGGGCAGCGCGCCGGCGGCGAGCAGGTTGCCCTCCGTGGGCACGTATCCGGGAGCGACGCCGAGCACCCGGATGTCCCGCGGCGCCAGCTCGACGGCCGACTGCCGGGTCAGGCCGCGCACCGCGTGCTTGGACGCCACGTACGCCGCCAGGCCCGGGGCGCTCCCCCGGAACCCGGCGGTCGACACGACGTTCACGACGACGCCGCCGGCCCCTGAGTCTGTCATGACGCGCGCGGCCTCGCGGGTGCCGAACAGCGTCCCGCGGGCGTTGACGTCGAGCACGAGGTCCCACGTCGCGTCGGGCATCTGGTCGAGCGGCACGGCGGGGAACACCCCGGCGTTGTTGACCCAGGCGTCGAGCCGCCCCCACCGGTCCCGGGCGGCGTCGGCGACCGCCCGGACGCTCCCGGAGTCGGTGACGTCCATCGCGAGCCCGACGACCTCCGTGCCGTACCGGGCGCCGAGCTCGGCC
Source organism: Cellulomonas hominis (assembly GCF_014201095.1). Lineage (NCBI taxonomy): Bacteria > Bacillati > Actinomycetota > Actinomycetes > Micrococcales > Cellulomonadaceae > Cellulomonas > Cellulomonas hominis. The sequence goes on from NZ_JACHDN010000001.1 coordinate 4,455,615, forward strand.
GCCGCCGCACGGGCGCGGTCGGCGTCGAGGTCGCCGACCACCACCCGGGCGCCGGCCTCGGCGAGCCGGGCGGCGATGGCCTTCCCCAGTCCGCGGGCGGCGCCGGTGACGACCGCGGTGCGGTCCTGGAGCGAGACGAGCTGGGCGAGCGGGCGTTCGGAGACCTCGGGCACGGGCATGGCGGTTCCTCTCGTCGGTGAGCGGACGGGGCCGGCGGGGGCCGGTCCCGGTCAGGTCATGCGGCCGTCCCGGCGGGCGCCAGGCCGGTGAGCACGTGGGTGCCGGGCGCAGCGGCGCGGGACGTCCCGTCGGGCAGCCGGAGCTCGGCGGTCGAGCCCGCGGGCACGACGACCTCGAGCCGGAAGGTCGTGTCGTCGACCCGCCAGCTCACGTCGATCCGCCCCTGCGGGCCGTCGAACGTGCCGCTCGCCCAGGTCAGTCCGCCGCCGACCACGGGTGCGACGACGAACGACTCCCAGGCCACGGACCCGGGTGCCTGCCGCAGGCCCAGGGTGTGGGTGTGCAGGAACCGCACGACGGCGCCCTTGCTGTAGTGGTTGAGCGAGGCGCTGGCGTTCCCGTGCGCGTCGATGCCGTCCCAGTCCTCCCAGACCGTGGTGGCTCCCCGGTCGAGCATGGTGAGCCAGGACGGGTAGCTGCGCCGGGTCAGCACCCGGTACGCGAGGTCGCCGTGCCCGCCGTCCGCGAGCACGGGCAGCAGGTCCGCGGTGGACAGGAACCCGGTGGTCAGGTGATCGTCCGCCTGGTGCACCAGGTCCACGAGGTGCTGGACCGTGGCGGCGCGCAGCTCCGACGGCACGAGGTCGAACGCCAGGGCCCGCACGTGAGCGGCCTGCGTGCCGACCGAGACGCGCCCGTCCGGGAGCAGGAACTCGGCGCGCCAGGCGTCGCGGACGCGGGCCGCGAGGTCGCGGTAGCGGGCCTCGTCCCCGGGCTTGCCGAGCACGGCGGCGGCGTCCGCGGCCTGCCGCAGCGTCCGGTGCAGGTAGGCGGTGCCGACCTCGCCCTTGTCGGCCATGAACCAGGCGCGGGGGTCGGCGCCGAGCGCGTTCTGGAGCGTCCCGTCGGCGGCGCGCGTCTTGGGCTCGCACCACTCGCCCCAGTGGAACGTGCCGTCCCACAGGTACTGCTCGTGCGGCTGCGGCTCCGCCGACCGCTCGACCCGTGACGGGTGCCGCCGCGACGCGGCCGCGCCGAGAGCGAACTCGACCCACCCCACCAGCGCCGGCCAGGACTCCGCGAGCGCGGCGACGTCGCCGTACGTCTCGTAGAGCACCCAGGGGACGTGGGCGATCGCGTCGCCCCAGCCCGCCGACCCGGTGATGTGGTCGACGGTCGCGTCGGGGAGGCGGCGCAGGTGGTTGGAGTCCGGCGAGGAGTTCACGATCCGGCCGTCGTCCAGCTGGTCGTCGCGCACGGAGCGCAGCCACTTGCGGGAGAAGCCATCGACGTCGAACATCCGGACGGCGGTGGACACGAACGTCTGGTAGTCGCCCGTCCAGCCGAGGCGCTCCCGCGTGGGGCAGTCCGTGGGGACGTCGACGGCGTTGCCGCGGAAGCTCCACCGGGCGACGTCGTGCAGCCGGGTCAGGTCGGGGTCGCTGCACGCGAACGTCCCCGTGGTGCGCAGGTCGGTGTGCACCACCTGCATGGTGAGCGCCGTGGGGTCGGGCGCGCCGCCGTCGTCCCGGGTGATCCGGGCGTACCGGAAGCCGTGCACGGTGTGCCGCGGCTCGAACACGTCGCCGGGCCGCCCGGCCGAGACGACCTCGTCGCGCTGGACGAACGGGGTGGGCTCCTCGCCGGGCCGCGCGGAGTCGAGGTGCGTGGTGGTCAGGTCGCCGTCGGGGCCGAGGTGCTCGCCGTGGTCGATCACGGTGCGCGTGCCGCGCGGGCCGAGGTCGGCGAGCCGGACCCAGCCCGAGGCGTTCTGCCCGAAGTCCACCACGACGGCGCCCGAGGGAGCACGCGTGACCTGCACGGGCGCCCGGTGCTCGACGACCCGGACGGGCGGGGCGGGCGACCAGTCCACCGGCGGGGCCTGGACCACGTCGAGGAGCACGGGCCGCCGTTCCCCCTCTCCGCCCGCGAGGTCGGTGGTCTGGCCGTCCATGAGGTCGGCGGCCACCGTCGTGCTGCGGCGCGACGTCCAGCCCGGGCCGGTCCCCACGACGGCACGGGTGCCGTCGGCGAGGTCCACGTGCAGCTCGAGGCGGGCGGCCGTGCGCGGCCCCCAGTCGCCCGGCTTGCGCCACGCCCCGGAGCGGCCGCGGAACCAGCCGTCCGACAGGACGACCTCGATCCGGTTCTCGCCGGCGGCGAGCAGCCCGTCGACGTCCTCGGCCTGGGCGTACAGGGTGCGGTCGTACGACGTGGAGCCGGGGGCGAGCTCCGTGTCCCCGACCCGGGCGCCGTTGAGCCGGACCTCGTACACCCCCAGTGCGGTGGCGTACAGCCGGGCGCGCACCGGGGCCGACGGCAGGTCGGCCACGCCCTCGAGGACGTAGGCGGGACGGGTGCGCGCGGCGGGCACGTCGGGCTCGGCAGGCGAGATCCACGACGCGGTCCAGTCGGCGTCGAGCAGCCCGACCTCGAACGCGTGCTCCCGCGACCACGGCGACCGCTCGCCGGCGCGGTGCGCGCGCACGCGCCAGCGCACCCGTCGCCCGCTGGCGAGCGCCGGCCACGGCCAGGCCTGCGACAGGTGCCGCTCCTGCTCGACGTGCACGGGCGGGAGCGGTTCCCCGTCGACGGTCGCCTCGAGGGTGTACCCGTCCTGCCGCGTCCAGCCGTCGGGCAGCCGCCAGCCGAGCAGCGGCTGCGGGCCGGTGACCGGCCGGGACACGTCCCCGGCGTCGACGGACAGGTGGTGCGGTGCGTGGGTCATGGTGCTCCGGGTGCTGGGGGCCGCGCGGGGCCAGGGGGCCTCTGGTCGTGCAGGTGGGTCCGCCCTCGCCCCGTGGTGAGGAGGCCGATGAACACCGGGGCGAGGGCGGGGTCGGGGGTCAGCGGACGGACTTGACGCCGAAGAGGATCGTCAGGCCGCCGCAGAGCGCGAAGACCGCGCCGATGAGGTAGAGCAGGGTGTAGTTCTTGTCACCGCCGGCGGCCACGCCCGCGGTGATGATCAGCGGCGCGATGAGCGGGGCCACCGCGCTCGGGATCTTCTGCGCGAACGCGACCACGGCCATGTACCGGCCGGCCTGGGCGCGGTCGGGCAGGATCGCGAACACGATCGCCTGGTCCACGGCGCTGAAGGCCGCGATGGCCAGCTGCATGACCACGGCGCCCACCACCAGCTGCACGAGCGAGTACGCAAACGCCTCGGTGACCGCGCCGACGACGAACAGCACCGCGCCGATCAGGGTGAACAGCTTGCGCCGGCCGAGCCTGTCCGACAGGAACCCACCGACCACCGCGCCGGCGGCCGCGGCCACGACGCCGATCATGCCGACCGTGGCGATGACGCCCGCGACGCTCTTGACCGGCATGTCCAGCCGCTGGGCGTAGAAGAACGTCCCGAAGGTGGTGTTGAAGTACAGGCCGATGAAGAACAGGAACCGCCCGAGCCAGTTCCACCCGAAGTCGGGGTACTTGCGGGGGTTGAACCCGAAGCTCGCGAACAGCTGCCGGACGGTGACGTGGCCGGTCCGCGGCAGGCCGACCGAGCTGCCCTCCGGCTTGAACAGCGGGAGCAGGGCGACCATGACGATGCCGATGATCCCGGGGACGAGGAACACCATCAGCATGCTGTGCGCCACGGAGTAGGCGATCCCGATGCCCAGCACCGGCGCGACCTGGGAGGTCATGCCCGTCAGCGCGGACACGCGCCCGCGCTGCTGCTCGGGGACGATGTCGGCCTGGAGGTTCTGGATCGCACCGCCGACCGTGGACCACCCGGCCATCCCGAAGATCCAGCCGAGGCCGATCAGCGGCACCGTCGGGGCGAGCGCGACGAGCGCGAGCGCCAGGAGACCGAGCACGGCGCCGAGCAGCAGGAACGGCGTCCGGCGGCCGAGCCGCGACCGGGTGCGGTCGCTCCACAGGCCGATCATCGGGCTCAGGACGATGTAGACGATCTGCGCGACGCCGGTGACGTACCCGAGCAGCTCCTCGTGGCCGGGGGCCAGGTCGTCGATGCGGACCGCGAGGGCGTACGACAGCGGGACCATCAGCGCGATGGACGAGCCGAAGTTGGCGACCATCATCCAGACGATGTGGCCGGCGCTCAGCGGCCGCTGCGGCGGGTCGGTCAGGGCGGTGGCCGGCGTCTCGGGAGGCTCGCCCGCACCCGCGGTCAGCGGCTGGGGGGCGATGACCACCGGGGGGACGGCGGCCGTGGGGTGGTGCGGCTGGGACACGACGACTTCCTCGTCTCGTGGGCGTGGGGTGGGACGCAGATCAGGGACGGCCGCGGCGGGCGACGTCGCCGAGCCACGCCAGGCTGGGCTTCGGCGTGCGGACGAAGGTCTCGCGGTCGGCGGAGGCGAGCCCGAAGGTCGGGCCCCAGTGCCCCCACTCGTAGTTGTCGAGCAGCGACCAGTGCAGGTACCCGCGCACGTCGATGCCGTCGTCAACGGCGGCGAACAGGCCGCGCAGGGCCGCGTCGGTGTACCGGATGCGCCGGGCGTCGTCGGCGGTCGCGATGCCGTTCTCGGTCACGACCACCGGCACCGTGCCCTCCAGCACGCCCCAGGTGTGGCGGATCGCCATCCCCAGGGAGTCCGGGCGGTAGGCCGAACCGACCAGCGTGTTGTCCGGGTGCGGCGGGTGCGGCTCGATGCCGTCCGGGCCGACCCACTGGCTGGAGTACGCCTGCACCCCGATGAAGTCGTCCCCGCGGGCGGCCTCGAGGTACAGGTCCTCCCACACGTGCTGCAGGCGGGCGAAGACGTCCTCGGCACCGGGCCGGCACGCGAACGCACGGTTCGCCACCGACCAGCCGACGGCCGCGTCGGTCCGCTCGTGCAGGATGTCGCGCGCGGTGTGGTGCGCAGCGGCCAGGACCGCCCCGATCCCGGGGTCGGGCGCCGGGAGCTTGGCCCGGGTGTCGACCGTCCGGTCGTCGTCCGTGTCGACCGTGGGGCTCTGCCACTCGCCCTGCGACTCCAGGGTCCGCTTCTGCATCGTCACCATCATCGCGAGCATGTTCGGCTCGTTGATGGTGACGACCCACGGCACGTCCTCGAGGATCTGCGCGGCCGCATCGACGTAGGCGGCGTACCGCTCGACGGCGCGCTCGCCGAGCCACCCGCCCTCCTCGGCGAACCAGCGGGGGGCGGTGAAGTGCTGCACGGTCACCACCGGCGTGAGGCCGAGGCGGACGGCGGTGTCGATCATCCGCCGGTAGTGCGCGAGCTCGGCGCGCGAGACCAGTCCGGGGACCGGCTCGATGCGCGCCCACTCGATGCCGAACCGGTAGGCGTTCAGGCCCGCGTCGGCGAGCAGGCGCATGTCCTGCTCGTACCGGTGGTAGCTGTCGAGGGCGTCGCCCGAGCGCTCCATGCCGGGCACCCGGCCCTCGTTCGCCCAGAAGTCGCTGTTGACGTTGTTGCCCTCGATCTGGTGCGGGGCCGAGGCGGCGCCCCAGAGGAAGGAACCGGCGGTGCTCATGCGTGACCTTTCGTACGGGGTGGGACGCGGGGTGGGACGCGGCGGGGGCCGGCGTCAGTCCAGGAGGGAGTTCAGGCGGCCGGCGACCAGGCCGGCCGTGCGCACGGGCGCGAGGCGGGCGAGACGGCTCACGAGCCGCACGTCCCGGCCGATCAGCACCCGCGGGGTGCCGGCGCGCAGGCCGCGGACGATCTGCGCGGCGGCGTCGGTCGGCGTGGTCATGCGGGGGGTCCGGCCGCCGCCCGCCCCGGGCAGGGCGGCACCGGAGTTGTCGGCGATGCCGGTGGCGACGGCACCGGGGTGCGCGATCGTCACGCCGACGCCGGTCCCGGCGAGCTCGGACCGGAGCGCCTCGGTGAACAGGGTGACCGCAGCCTTGCTGGCGCCGTAGGCCGACTGGCCCGGGAACGGCACCAGCCCGCCCATGCTCCCGACGTTCACCACGCCGGCGCGCCCGCGCTCGAGCAGGTGCGGCAGGAACGTCGTGCAGGTGTGCACCACCCCGCGGAAGTTCACGGTGAGGACGCGGTCGATCTCCGCCACGGTGAGGTCCTGGACCCGGGCGAAGCGGTGGATGATCCCGGCGACGTTGAGCAGGCCGTCGATGTGCCCGTGCTCCGCGAGCACCGTCGCGGCGAGCCGGCGCACGGCCTCCAGGTCGGTGACGTCCACGGCGTGCACCGTGAGCGCACCCGGCCCGGTCGTCCCCCGCGCGAGGTCGTCGAGGGCGTCCGGCCGCAGATCGACCGCGGCGACGTGCGCGCCGCCCCGCACGAGCTGCCGGACGACCTCCCGGCCGATCCCGTTCCCGCCGCCGGTGACGACGAACACGCCGTCGGCGACATCGAGCTGCTGCACCTGCTCCTCCTCGAGCCTGTGGTGACCGACGCCTGCATCGGCCTGAAAGTAACCACCATGGTTACCGTTCGACGGCATTAGACTCCGCCGTGCGTCCCTGGCGCAAGCCCGAGGAGGACCATGACCGTCGACGCCGACCACCCGGCCCGCGGGCCGTACCGGACCACCCCGGCCCGCCGGGCGCAGATCGTGCGCGCCGCCGTGGAGAGCTTCGCCACCCACGGCTACGAGCGGGCGTCCCTGCGCGACATCGCGGCGCGAGCCGGGGTCACCCACGCGGCAGTGCTCCGGCACTTCGCCGGCAAGGACGAGCTGCTGATCGCCGCCCTGGCGCAGCACGAGGCAGACGAGCAGGACCGGGCGGCGGAGGCCGGCGCGTCCGGCGCCGCGGCGCCCGCGGTGCTGGCCGCCGCGCTCGCCGACGAGTTCGCCGACCCCGACTACCAGCGCAGCTGGCTGTCGCTCGCGGTGGCCGCCTCGGACCCCCAGCACCCCGCGCACGAGTTCTTCCGCACGCGGCGGGCCCGCCTGCGACGCCAGTTCGGCACGGGGCCGACCGTCCCCACGCAGCGCCCGCAGCTCGCCGGCGAGGACAAGGTCACCCTCGTGCTGGCGATGATCGACGGCCTCCGCTTCCAGGCGCTGCTCGACCCGGAGCAGGACTCGCGGCGGCTGGTGGAGGCGTTCATGGGCCTGATCATGGACGCCGACGCGTCCGACCGCGCAGGGTCGGCGACAGGCCCAGACGCGCTCTGACGCCACCGCCCAGCGAACGACGGCAACCGATTGCGACGACCGTCACGGGGCTCGGCACGCCGACGCACCGCCCCGCGCGTCGCTCGACGGCAACCGATTGCGAATCGCCCGCGGCCTGTGGTTCACTCGCGCTCACACCTCTTGCGAACGGCGACCCGGCGACGCGGCCGACCCACCTCGCAGCACCCAGGAGCGGAGCCATCGATGTCCGAGCCCCAGCACGCGCGGGCTGCAGCCTGTACCCGCGATGCTGACCGCCTGCTGCCGACCGACCCGCAGACGCGGGCGATCGCGCGGGACCTCTACGCCCGCGTGGCGGACGCACCGATCATCAGCCCTCACGGCCACGTGCCCGCGAGCCTGCTCGCGAAGGACGAGCCGTTCGGCGACCCGGCCGAGCTCTTCGTCGTGCACGACCACTACGTCACCCGGCTGCTGCACGCCGCCGGCCTGCCGCTTTCCGACCTGGGCCTGGGCGCGCGCGCCGTCGAGCCCCGCGAGGTGTGGCGCCGGCTGGCCGAGCGCTGGCACCTGTTCGCCGGGACCGCGTCCGGGTACTGGCTCGACGAGGAGCTCTCCACCGTCCTCGGGATCCGCACCCCGCTGACGCCCGCGACGGCCGACGCCGTGTACGACGCCGTGCAGGCGCGCCTGCTCGAGCCCGGGATGACGCCGCGGTCGCTGTTCAGCGCGTTCCGCGTGGCGGTCCTCGCCACGACCGACGACCCGCTCGACGACCTGGCGGACCACCGGCTGCTGCAGGGCGCGGGCCTGCGCGTGCTGCCCACGTTCCGCCCGGACGCCTACCTCGACCCGGACGGCCGCGACTTCGTCGAGCGCGTCGAGCGGCTGCTGTCCGCGACCGGCTCGCCGCAGACGTTCACCGGCTACCTGGATGCCCTGGCCGCCAGGCGCGCCCACTTCGTCGCGAACGGGGCGGTCTCCGCCGACCACGGCGTGCTCGAGCCGGTGGCCGCCGACCTGGACGCCGCCGAGGCGGAACGCCTGTTCGGGTCCGTGCTGGCCGGCACCGCCGATGCGCGCCAGCGGGCGACGTTCCGCGCGCACATGCTGCTGCAGATGGCACGCATGAGCGTCGAGGACGGCCTCGTGATGACCGTGCACGCGGGCGTCCGGCGCAACCACAGCACGGCCACGCTCCGTAGCTTCGGTCCCGACACCGGCCACGACATCCCGGTGCCGACCTCGTACACCGACGGCTTGCGTCCGCTGCTCGAGCGCTTCGGGCTGGACGAGCGCCTGTCGCTCATCCTGTTCACGGTGGACGAGACGACCTTCTCGCGCGAGCTCGCGCCCCTGGCCGGCTTCTACCCGTCGGTGCGCGCCGGGGCGCCGTGGTGGTTCCTCGACGCGCCGCACGCCATGGACCGGTACCGGGCCGCGGTCACCGAGACGGCGGGCTTCTACCGGACGTCCGGGTTCGTCGACGACACGCGTGCGTTCCTGTCCATCCCCGTCCGTCACGACACCGCCCGCCGGGCCGACGCCGGGTATCTCGCCCGCCTGGTCCGAGAGGGCCGCCTGACGCTCCCCGGCGCGGAGCGGATCGCCGACGACCTGGTGGACGCCATCCCCCGCGCCGCCTTCCGCCTCTAGCACCGGACGGGGACGATGAGCACGCCCATCATCCCGGGGTACCACCCGGACCCCTCGGTCTGCCGCGTCGGCGACCGGTACGTCCTGGCGACGTCGAGCTTCGAGTACGCCCCGGGCGTCCCTCTGTTCGAGAGCCGGGACCTGCTCACGTGGACGCCGGTCGGCCACGCGCTCGACCGGCCCTCACAGCTCACGGTGCGGCCCGGCGTGCCCGGGGCGAGCGGCGGGATCTACGCCCCCACTCTCCGGCACCGCGACGGCCTGTACTGGCTCACCACGACGAACGTCGACGAGATCCAGCGCGGGCACCTGATCGTCCACGCCGCGGACCCCGCCGGCCCGTGGAGCGAGCCCGTCTGGACCACCGGCGTCGTCGGCATCGACCCCGACCTGGCCTGGGACGACGACGGCGTGTGCCACCTCACCTGGTCCGACCCGGTGCGCGGCGGGATCTCCCAGGTGCGGGTCGACCCGCGCACCGGGGCGCTGCTGTCCGAACCCGCGCTGGTCTGGGCCGGGACGGGTGGCGCGCACGCCGAGGGCCCGCACCTCGTGCGCCGCGGTGGCTGGTGGTATCTGGTCGTCGCCGAGGGCGGCACGGGCCACGGGCACATGGTCACCGTGGCCCGGTCGCGCGCGGTCAGCGGCCCGTTCGAGGCGGCGCCGGCCAACCCCGTGCTGACCCGGCGCAGCACAGCGGGACCGGTCCAGGCCACCGGCCACGCCGACCTCGTCGAGCTGACCGACGGCACCTGGGCCATGGTCCACCTCGGCACACGCCCCCGCGGCGCGTTCCCGCGGTGGCACACCAACGGCCGCGAGACCTTCCTCGTGGGCGTCGACTGGGTGGACGACTGGCCCGTGGTGGTCGAGGACCGCTTCGCCCCCGACCCGGCGCCACGCGCGTTCGACGAGGACTTCACCGCCGCCGCCCTGCACCCCCGCTGGGTCTCGCCCGGTGCCCACCCCGCGGGCTTCGCGAGGCCCGGGCCGGACGGGCTGGCGTTGCGCGCCGGCCGGACGGCCGCCGCACGCGACGCCGTGCACCTGCTCGCCACCCGCGTGCAGGACCTCGCCTGGTCGGCCGCCGTGCACGCCGAGGGCGACGTCGCCCTGACGCTCCGCGTGGACGACGCCCACCAGGTCGCCGTCCAGCGCGTCGGCCGCACCGTCGCGGCCCGGGCGGTCGTCGGGCCGCTCGACCAGGTGCTCGCCACGCACGACGACGTCGACCCCGGCGCCGCCCTGGCGATCCGCGCCGAGCCGTACGCGAGCCGGCCCGGGCAGCGGGTCGGCCCCGACAGGCTCGTGCTCGGCCACGAGGGGCCGGCAGGCTTCACGGAGCTGGCTCGGCTCGACGGGCGCTACCTGTCCACCGAGGTGGCCGGCGGCTTCACCGGGCGGGTCGTCGGCGTCGAGGCGCTCGGCTCGGACGCCTTCGTCACCCGGTTCCGGTACACCGGCAGCTGAACCCCGGGCGCTCGCACCTCCCGTGGGCGCCCGGTCCCCCCGCACACCGCCGCAACGACGCGAGAGAAGGTCCCCGACCGATGCTGAAGCCCCAGGCCACACCCACCCGCGAGCTCGTCAACCTCGACGGCACGTGGCGGTTCGCGATCGACTCCCGCGTCGGCGCCGCCCCGTGGAGCGGGACTCTGGACACGCCGCTCGAGGCGGCCGTCCCGGCGAGCTACAACGACCTGTTCGTCGACCCCGCGGTCCGCGACCACGTCGGCTGGGTGTACTACCAGCGGACCGTCCGGGTCCCGCGCGGGTGGGGCGAGGACCGCGTGCTGCTCCGCTTCGACGCCGCGACGCACGCCGCCCGCGTCTACGTCGACGACACCCTGGCCGGCGAGCACGTCGGCGGGTACACCCCGTTCGACGTCGACGTGACCGACCTGGTCGCGGCCGGCGGGCAGTTCCGGCTGACCGTGGCCGTCAGCAACGAGCTGACGAACGTGACGATCCCGCCGGGGAAGATCGAGGTCGCCGCCGACGGCAACCGCAAGCAGACGTACTTCCACGACTTCTACAACTACGCGGGCCTCGCCCGCTCGGTGTGGCTGTACAGCGTGCCGCGCGAGCGGGTCACGGACATCACCGTCACCACCGGCTTCGAGTGGAGCACGGGGCTGGTGGACTACCGGATCGAGACCGAGGGCGCCGGCGACGTCCGGGTGCGCCTCGCCGACGCGGACGGCGCGCTCGTCGCCGAGGGCACCGGCGCGGCGGGTCGCCTGACCGTCGAGGACGTCGTGCCGTGGCAGCCCGGCAACGCGTACCTCTACGACCTCACGGTGGAACTGCACGACGGCGGACGCGTGCTCGACAGCTACACGCTACCGGTGGGGGTGCGGACCGTCGAGGTGCACGGGCACCAGTTCCTCATCAACGGCGAGCCGTTCTACTTCACCGGCTTCGGCAAGCACGAAGACGCTGCCGTCCGCGGCAAGGGCCACGACGACGCGCTCCTCGTGCACGACTTCCAGCTCATGGAGTGGTCCGGCGCGAACTCCTTCCGCACGTCGCACTACCCGTACGCCGAGGAGGTCCTGGAGTTCGCGGACCGCCACGGCATCGTGGTCATCGACGAGACGGCCGCCGTGGGCCTCAACATGGGTGTGGTCGGCGGCATGTCCGGCACCCCGCCGTTCCCGACATTCTCCGAGCAGTACGCCGGCGAGGCGACGCAGGCCGCGCACGCCCAGCACATCCGCGAGCTCATCGGCCGCGACAAGAACCACCCGTCCGTCGTCATGTGGTGCCTCGCGAACGAGCCCGCCTCCAACGAGGAGGGGGCCCTGGAGTACTTCCAGCCGCTCGTCGAGCTCGCCCGCGAGCTCGACCCGACGCGCCCGCTGACCTACGCCCTCGTCATGTTCGCGACGTTCCAGAACGACCGGATCATCGACCTGTTCGACGTGGTCAGCATGAACAGGTACTACGGCTGGTACGTCGGCCCGGGCGACCTCGCCACGGCCGAGCAGTACCTGCACGGCGACATCCAGGGCTGGATCACCCGCACCGGCAAGCCGGTGATGATGACCGAGTACGGCGCCGACACCCAGCCCGGGCTGCACTCCGTGTGGGACCAGGTGTGGACCGAGGAGTACCAGGTCGCCTTCTACGAGATGTGCCACCGGGTCTTCGACCGGTTTCCCGAGTTCGTGGGCGAGCAGGTGTGGAACTTCGCCGACTTCGCGACCTCGAACGGCATCCACCGCGTGGGCGGCAACAAGAAGGGCGTCTTCACCCGCGACCGGCAGCCCAAGGCTGCGGCGTGGGCGCTGCGCCGGCGCTGGCGCGGACTCGACGGCGCCAAGCCCGCCCCCGCCACCCACGAGAACTGAGCGGAGACCGCCATGCGCATCACCAGCGAGGAGTTCGGCCGGATCGACCTGGCCGACGTCCCCCTGCCCGAGGGCGTCCAGGACGTCACCGCGACCTACACCCCCTCCGGCCGGGTCTTCCTGCTGTACCGCACCGACCCGGCCGACGCCGACCTGTACGGGATCGCCACCGTCGACGACGACGGCACCGGCCTCACCACGATCTTCACCGGGCGCATCCCGCAGAAGGCGAAGGCCAACGGGATCCGCCACATGCCCTTCGCCGACAACAAGCGGATGCTCCTGGGCGACTACGTCCTGGAGTGCACCCCCGACCTGGACACGTGCACCAGCGCCGAGCTGGTCGACGTCGAGTACCCGTGGGGGCTCGAGGAGGACCCGCTCACCTCGCACCACTGGTCCGAGATCATCGTCTCGCCGGACGACCAGTACATCTCCTGGACCATCCTGCGGTCCGACATGGGCGCGGCTGCCGCGTGGGGGCGTCTGCGCCGTACCGACGACCGCTACGTCATCGACGACCCGGTCCTCATCAGCACCACGCAGGAGGTCCTGCCGGACCCCGAGCACCCGGGCTACGTCGTGCCGGCCCCGTCGCGCGGCGGCGAGGTCAAGCAGTTCGTCCGCGGCGGGACGGCGATCTCCGCGGTGGGCAGCGCCGGCGGCTTCCTGCCCGACTCCGTCGTCCAGAGCCTGGACTCCGGGGACCGGCTGGGCGTCACGCACAACCCCGGGTACGACGAGACGACGATCTTCTCCCCCGACGAGCGCCTCGGCCTGGTCATGACCTCGCGGGCCTCCCGGCACACGGACCTCGCGGTGCTCGGCCTGCTCCCCCGCCCGCTCGCGAACGTCGCCGGCGGCGTCGCCGCGTGGTCCGCGTACTGGTACGCCGTCACCGGCGTCCGGGCGTTCCGGAAGGGCAACGTCGGCCCGGTGCTCATCGACGTCGAGCGCTCCGCCCGCGACCGGTACTACCCGGGCGTCTCGCTGCACGACCCGGCCGAGGACTGGGTGTACGTGTCCCCGATGTCCTGGCACCCCTCGGGCCGCAAGGTGATGTGGATCGAGATGCTGCGCGGCACCGAGCGGCCCGGCGCGCTGAAGACGATGCGGGTCCGGTACGCCACCCTGCTCGATCACGAGCCGGCCGAGCCGGTCGGGGTGCGTCCCGCGCCGACGACCATCCCGTACGGCGTCACCGGCGCGGCCGCCGAGGAGTTCCTCCGCACGCCCTCCGCGACGGAGGCGAGCTACGAGGTCCACGGCCGGCACTCCGGCACCGCGACCGTGGAGCGCCGCGCGGGCGACGTGCACTCGGGGCGCCCCGCCTGGGTCAGCGTGAGCTACCACGGCTTCAGCGACGACGGCGTCGCCGTCTACGACGGCACCGAGAGCACCACGAGCTCGTTCGTCGACGGCACGGTCTACACGGCCGACCTGCGGCTCGCCGGCGAGACGAAGGGCGAGATGCAGGTGCGCATGTCGTGGGAGGGCATCGTCCACGGCGGGCGCCTGCACCTGGGGCCGGGCGAGGACGGCCTGCCCCGGAGCCGCGGCTTCGCCCGGTACGGCGACGTCACGCTCGACGTGGCCGACCTGATCGAGTAGTCCCGCGCGACCTGACCACCCGGCCGACGGGCCGGGTGGTCAGGTCGATCCGCGTCGGACGAGCCGGAAGCTCGCCGCCGGCTCGGGGTCGTCGAGGAGGTCCGCGCCGTCCAGCGCCGCGACGAGCTGAGCGGAGAACACCTCGCCGGCGTGGCGCGAGTCCGCCGCCAGCGTGGTGATGGCGGGCTCGGCGACCCGGCCCGAGACGGTGTCGTCCATCCCGATGAGGGCCAGGTCCTCCGGGACGCGCACCCCGAGGTCCCGTGCTGCCGCCGCGAGCGTCGCGGCGACGTCGTCGTTGTAGCACCCCATCGCCGACGGGCGGTCCGCGCCGAGCGCGCCCTCCAGCACCCCACGCGCGCGGTCCCGGTCGAGCGGCACGTGCCACGTGCGCGGCTCGGCCAGCCCTCGGCGCGCGCACGCGCGGGCGAACCCGCGCAGGCGCTCCGGACCGTACTGGTCGTGCCGGGGGTCGTCGATCAGGGCGAAGTCCAGCCGCGTGTGCCCGCGGTCCGCGAGGTGGCCGGCCTGCAGCTCGCCCGCCAGCTCGTTCGTGGCCGCCCCGCCGGGGCCGACCACCACCGCGCCGCGCTCGCGCAGCCGGTCCCGCTCTGCTGCGGTCAGCGCGCCGAGGTCCGCCACGGCGGCGGGCAGCAGGCGGTCGACCAGACGCTCGGTCGCGGCGTGGTCGGAGCCCGCGAAGTGCACGAGAGCCGCGTAGCCGCGTTCGGCCAGGCTCGCGGAGAGCCCGTCGACGATGTCCTGCAGGAGCGGGCCGTAGGTCACGTACGGCAGGGCGAGCACGACGATGTCGCTGCGCCCCCGGGCGAGGGCCCGCCCGGCGACCGACGGCCGGTAGTCGAGCTCGTCCGCGGCGCGCAGCACCTTGTCCACCGTCTCCGCGGCGAACAGGGCCGCCCGCCCGTTCAGCACCTGGCTCACGGTCGGGCGGGAGACGCCGGCGCGGTCGGCCACCTGCTGGCTGGTGGCCGCGCGAGCGGGCGTGCGCGGGGACCCGGACACACGACCTCCCCTGCGCTCCGGTGGACGGCGTCCAGCCTAGAGGCTCGGACCGTGCGCCGGGCGGCGCGACACCGACCGGCGCACGGCCGCGCTCAGCGCACGGACCGGACCCGCAGCACCGCGAGCGCCCCCGGGACGACGAAGACCGCCAGCAGGACGTACAGCAGCTCGTACCGGCCGGTCGCCGCGACGATCGCGCCGGCGATCACCGGCGCGATGACCTGGGGCCCCGCGTTGGCGATGTTGATGAGGCCCAGGTCACGCGCCGCGTTGTCCAGCGAGGGGATCACGCGGCTGATAAGCGCCTGGTCCACGGACAGGTACGCCCCCATGCCGAGCCCCGTGAGCGCCGCCGTGACCAGCGCCCCGGTGTACGTGGGCGACACGAGGATCACCACGGATGCCGGGATGCCGATGAGGGCGGACGCGAAGACGAACGGCTTGAGCCGGCCGAGCCGGTCCGCGGCGAAGCCCGCCAGGAGCGAGGCGAGCAGCGTGGCGACCGTGCTGATGCCGCTCATCCCGACAAGAGCGGTCTGCGCCGCTTCCAGCGACCCGTCGCCGACGCGGATGTAGTCGCGCAGCGTGTACAGCTGGAACCCCATCGAGAGCTGGAACGCGAAGATCACCAGGAACCGGCTGATGAAGGTCCACCAGAAGTCGGGGGCGCTGCGGAAGGTCGGGAAGCGCGCCCCGGTCTCCGCGGTCTCGGCGCGGGCCGGCGCGGGCCGCCCCCGGGACGGGTCGCGCGTCGTGAGGGCGAACAGCGCGCTCGGCACGACGAGGAGGACGGCGGCGGCGAGGTAGCCCGCCGACACGGTCGACGCCTGCCCGGCGACGGCGACCCCGACGAAGGCGCCGAGGATCTGCGTGGTCCCGGCGATGCCCGACATGGCGCCGCGTCGTCCGACGGGGATGCGCTCGGGCAGCACCGCGGTGAGGGCGGCCTGGACGCCGCTCAGGGGCCACATGGCGACGGCCCACAGGACGCTGACGACGACCGTGGACCCGCTCAGCCCGGTGGCGACCAGCGCGGCCGCCCCCGCGACGGCCGAGCCGAGGACCCACACATTGCGCCGGCCGAGGAACCGGCCGCTGGTGCGGTCGGACAGCCGCCCGAGCAGAGGCTGCGCGATCAGCGACGAGACGGCCCCGACGCTGACCACGGCCCCGAGGGTGCCGGCCGCGGCCGCCCCCGGCCCGACCAGCTCGGCGACCTGGCGCCCGAGCAGCACCTGCAGGACCGCGCCCCAGACGGCGTTGATGCCCAGCAGGGCCACGGGGTACGCGACCCAGAGCCAGCGCCCGGGCGGGGGCGGGTCGGCCGGACCGACGGCGGCCGGCGGTGCGGGAACCGCGGCGCCTGGCCCGGCGGCGAGCGGGGCGGGCAGCTCCTCGGCTGGTGTGGACATCGGTCCTCCTCGGGTGGGCGCAGCGTTGCGCGGCGGGAACGCTACGACCGTGACTTAACGCGCGTCAACCCCGATGATCGTGGGGATCCCCCGAACGGGTGCGCACGTCTTAACGCGCGGTAACTGCTACGGTCATGACGCCGCCCGCGGCGAGCGGGACCGTACGAGAAGACCGCGCCAGCGCCGGCGCGGGTGAGGAGATCCATGATCCGCGAGTCCTTCACCAGCGGGTGGACGGTGCGCCGCCGACCCGGCCTGTTCGGCACGCTGGGCGCTCCGGCGGAGCCGCCGCTCGAGGTCGCGCTGCCCCACGACGCGGTGCGGGACCTGGCCCGCGACCCGGACGGTGCCGAGGGCGGGGCCACGGGATACCACCCCGGGGGCGCGTTCACCTACGAGAAGACGTTCGACGTCCCCGAGGCGTGGCGCGAGCGCGTTGTGACGCTCGAGTTCGAAGGTGTGTACCGCGACGCCGTGGTGCTGATCAACGGTGACTTCGCCGCGCAGCGGCCGAACGGGTACGCCGGGTTCGCCGTCCGCGCCGACCCGTTCCTCCGGTACGGGCAGCCGAACACCGTCACGGTCGAGGCCCGCGCCCACCTGGACAGCCGCTGGTACACCGGGGCCGGCATCTACCGACCTGTCCACCTGCTGGTCGCCGACCCGGTCCATGTGGCCCTCGACGGTGTCCGGGTGGTCACGCGCGACGTCGACGCGGAGCGCGCCGTGGTCGAGGTCGGGGCGCGGCTGGAGAACGAGACGCGCACCGCGGCGACCGTCCGGCTGAGCACCCGCGTCCTCGACGCGGACGGCGCCGTCGTGGCCGAAAGCACCGTCCCGGTCACGGTCCTGCCCGGCGAGCCCGCGACCGCCCGCCTGCGCCTGCCCGTCCCGGCACCGCGCCTGTGGAGCCCGGACTCCCCCGACCTCTACCGGCTGGAGACCACGATCGCTCGGGGTGCCGACGTTCTCGACACGGAGTCGACCACCTTCGGCATCCGCACCCTGCAGCTCGACGCGGAGCACGGGCTGCGCCTCAACGGCGAACCCGTCCTGCTGCGCGGCGCGTGCGTGCATCACGACAACGGGCCCCTGGGCGCCGTCTCGGTCGCGCGGGCCGAGGAGCGCCGGATCGCCCTGCTCAAGGGCGCAGGCTTCAACGCGGTCCGCAGCGCGCACAACCCCCTCGCCCGCTCGGCGCTGGACGCCTGCGACCGGCTGGGCGTCCTGGTGATGGACGAGCTCACCGATGTGTGGACCAAGGGGAAGACCGACTTCGACGCCGCGCTCACGTTCGCGGAGTGGTGGGAGCGGGATGTCGAGGCGATGGTCGCCAAGGACGCCAACCACCCCAGCGTGGTGCTCTACTCCATCGGCAACGAGGTCTTCGAGGCCGGCTCGGGCATCGGCTCCGCCTGGGGGCGGCGACTGGCGGAGAAGATCCGCGAGCTCGACCCCACGCGGTACGTCACCAACGGGATCAACGCCATGGTCGCCACCGCCGACAAGCTCGCGGCGATGGCGCCCCCTGGAGGCGGGACGACGGACGTCAACGCAGCGATGGCGTCGATGGGTGACATGCTCGCGGCGCTCGCCACGTCGGACCTGGTCACCGACGCCATCGAGGAGTCCGCCGGCGTGCTCGACGTCCTCGGGTTGAACTACGGCGACGCGCGGTACGCGCTGGAGGCCGAGCGGTACCCGCACCGGGTCGTCGTCGGCAGCGAGACCTTCCCCTCCCACATCGACGCCCTCTGGGAGGCCGTCACCCGGCACGGCCACGTCATCGGCGACTTCACCTGGACGGGCTGGGACTACCTCGGCGAGTCGGGGATCGGACGCGTCTCCTACGTCGAGGACGGGGACGGACCCGCGATGAGCGGACCGTATCCGTACCTGACCGCGCACGCGGGTGACCTGGACATCACCGGTGTGCGACGGACGATCTCGTACTACCGGGAGATCGTGTTCGGCCTGCGGCGCGAGCCCTATCTCGCCGTCCACCGCCCGCAGCACCATGGCAAGACCCCGGGCAGCACCCCGTGGGGGTGGTCGGACAGCGCGGCGAGCTGGACCTGGGACGTCCCCGCCGGCTCCCCCGTCACGGTCGACGTCTACACCCCGGACGCGCAGGTCGAGCTCGTCGTCAACGGCAGGTCCGTCGGCACGGCGCAGGTGGGTGAGGTCAAGCCGTTCCTCGCGCGGTTCGAGACGGTCTACGAGCCCGGTGACGTCGTCGCTGTCACGACGGCCCCGGACGGGACGACACGCCGGGCGCGGCTGCGCACCGCGGACGCGGAGCTCCGCCTGGTCGCCACCGCGGAGAGGCCCGCGGTGCGCGCCGCGGACGACGACCTGGCGTACGTCGCCCTCGCCCTCGCCGACGAGCACGGGACGGTCCCGACCGACCGCGATGTCCCGGTGACGGTCGAGGTCGAGGGACCCGGCCGGCTCGTAGCTCTCGGGACGGGGAACCCGAGCACTGCCGAGCGGTTCGACGCCGCGACCTGCACGACCTACGAGGGCCGCGCCCTCGCGGTCGTCCGGCCCACCGGTCCCGGGGAGATCGTGGTGCGGGTGAGCACCCCCGGGCTCGCGGACGGCGACGCCAGGGTCGTCAGCGGCTGAGGACGGCACTGCGGCGGGTCCGGTGTCCACCGGACCCGCCGCGAACTGCGTGCTACTTGATGGCGCCGGCGCTGATGCCGTTGACGATCTGCTTCTGCGCCAGGATGTAGAACACGATCACCGGGACGATCGAGATGGCCGTGGCCGCGAGCAGGATCTGCTGCTGCGGGGTCTCGGCCGAGACGAACGCCGTCAGGCCGCGCTGGACCGGCATCAACGAGTTGTCGTCGAAGATCACGAGGGCCATCAGGTACTCGTTCCACGCGCCGAGCCCCTGGATCACCGCGACCGCCGCCATGCCCGGGCGGGCGAGCGGCAGGATCACGCTCGCGAACACCCGCAGCGGCGAGGCGCCGTCCAGCTGGGCGGCCTCCTCCAGGTCCCGCGGCTGGTTCGCGAAGAAGCTCCGCATGATGAGCGTCGCCATCGGGATGCCCGCGGTGATGAGGATGCAGATGTACCCGATGCGGGAGTTGCTCAGCCCGAGGGAGATCAGCAGCTTGTACTGCGCGAGGAACATCGCCGGGGCCGGGATGATCATGACCGCCAGGATGATGGCCTGGAACAGCCCCTTGCCCGCGAAGTCCAGCCGGGCCAGGGCGTACCCGGCCATGCTCGCCGCCGCGAGGATGCCGACGACAGCGGCGCCGGTGTACAGGATGCTGTTGAGCAGGTACCGGCCGAGCTCGCCCTCCACCCACGCCGTGACGTAGTTGTGCCACTGCGGGTCGGCGGGCAGCAGACTCGTCCCGCGGAGCACCTCGTCGAGGGTCTGGAACGACCCGGACAGCATCCAGAGCAGCGGGAACAGCGAGACGACCGCCGCGACGACGAGCAGTCCGTACAGGCCGACCCGGTCGGGCCGGATCCTGCGCCGCTGCCGCACCGGGGCTGCGACCAGCGCGGGGCCGTCCCCCGCCGCCGCGACCGACGTGACCAGGGCGCCCTCGGGGCCCTTGAGCGTGCTCATGCGCGCGACCTCCTGTTGGACAGCCCGAGCTGGATCAGCGACAGGATCACGAGCGCCCCGCCGAAGATCACCGACATCGCCGCGGCGCTGCCGTACCGGTAGTTCGTGAACGCCTCGCCGTAGATCAGCAGCGTCGGGACCATCGTGTGGTAGCCCGGGCCGCCGTTCGTCAGCACCTGGACGGTGCCGAAGATCTGCATCGCCGCGAGGAGCGTGAGCAGGCTGACGATCGTCGTGACCGGCGCGAGGTGCGGCCACGTGATGTAGCGGAACTTCGCCCAGCCGCGGGCGCCGTCGAGGCTCGCGGCCTCGTACAGCTCGTTCGGGATGTCCTGGAGGCCGGCGAGGAACAGCAGGAAGCCGAACCCCCAGTGGAACCAGACGAACACCGCGGCGACCGTCGGCAGGGCCAGCGACGGGTCGCCGAGCCAGTTCTGCTGCCAGGACTCGAGCCCGACCGCGCCGAGCACGTTGTTGATCAGACCCGACCGCGGGTTGAGCATCGAGGAGAAGAGCATGCCGACCACGACGACGGACAGGACGCCGGGCAGGTAGAACACGGTGCGGAAGAACGTCTTGCCGCGCGTGATCCGGTTGACCGCGGTGGCCATCAGCAGCGCGACGCCGTTGCCGATGAAGAACCCGACGGCCGCGAAGACGACGACGTTCTTCATGGACGCCCAGAAGGCGTCGTAGTGCCAGACGAACTCGTAGTTGGCGAACCCGACCCACGGGGTGTCCGGGCTGATGCCGTCCCACGACTGGAAGCTCAGCAGGATCGCCTGGGCGAACGGCGTGATCGTGAAGAGCCCGATCAGCGCGATCGCCGGCGCGAGGAACATCCAGCCGATCAGGTTCCGGCGCATGACGCTCCCCCGGCTCGGCGCGCGCTGGGCGCGCCGAGCGGGGGCGGCGGACGTCGTCGTCACTGGCTGAGGTCCTGTGCGGCCTGCAGGTCGGCGAGCACCTCGTCCACGGTCATCTCGCCGAGCACCAGGCTCTGCGCGTCGCGCTTGATCGCGTTGTTGACGTCGGTGGTGGGGGTGTTCTCCAGCACCTGCATCGTCTCGATGGACGAGGCGAAGCCGGCCAGCTGCGCGGGCAGCTCGCCCTCGAGCAGCTCCGGGTTGGAGGGCAGGATCCACGCCTGCTCGGCGAAGACCCGCTGCTGGTCGGGCTCGGTGAGCCACTTGACGAACGCGAGGGCCTCCTCGGGGTGGTCGCCCTTCGGGTTGATGACGGCGCCCTTGCCGGCGAGGCCCAGGGCGCGGGGCTCCTGGGTGCCGTCGGCCGCGGCGGGCAGCGCCAGCGAGAAGTAGCTGTCGTAGTCGGGCGCGGTGCGCAGGCCCACGGACACGCCGGGCGACGCGTCGAAGATGGAACCGACCTCCTGGTTGTTGAAGAAGGCGGTCTCCACGTTCGGGTTGTCGTCCTGGCCGCCCGGCAGCGCGTCGTTGGCGAGGATGCCGGCGTCCTTCATGTCGACCAGCAGCTGGAAGGCGTTGCGCCAGCCGTCCGACTCCCACGGCAGCTTGCCGTCGAAGGTGTCGGAGATCTCCTCGTTGGTCAGCCAGTTCGACGCGTACGACTGGATGAGCTGCGGCGTGAGCGACGAGGCGACCGTGAAGTTGCCGTCCCCGGACGCCGCGATGCCGTCGATGAACTCGTCCATCGTCTCGGGCGCCTTCGCCTGGTCGAGGCCCGTCGAGTCCGGGTCGACGAGGAAGCCGTAGGTCTGCACCTCCCAGTGCGCGGTGTAGATGCCCGCGGGGACGTCCAGGTTGTTGCCGTCCTTGAACGTCGACAGCTCGATGACCGCCGGGGAGAAGTTCTCGCCCCACTCCCCCGCGAGCTCGTCGCTGAGATCCATCGCCCAGCCGGCCTTGTAGAAGCCGGCCATGTCCGTGGCGTTGAACGAGGAGTAGACGTCGGGCATGTCGCCGGACTGGGCCTTGGCCTGCAGCTTCGGCAGGTAGTCGGTGGGTCCGGGCGAGTCGATGGTGATCTTCACCCCCGTCTCCTCGGTGTACTTCTCGGCCAGCTCCGTGAGGGCGGCCTCCTGGCCCCGCGACTGGTTCATGAAGGTCAGCTCGACCTGGCCCCCGGTGGCGCCGTCGTCGGCTCCGGAGTCGTCGCTGGACGAGCAGCCCGCCAGGACGAGCGACGAGGCGATGGCGAGCGTCCCGACCGCCATCACCGGACGGCGACGCAGCGGGCGGGACGGGGACTGTGCACTACGGCTGGAACGCATGGACCTCACCTTTGAAAGTCATCGGCTCTGACGCGGCGACGCTACGTCGAACCGTTCAGCGGTGTCAACTTGGCAATCGGATGCCTTCAGCGGTTTCGCGCCGATCTGCGCCAAACGGTGGCGAGTTGAATCGTTGTGTCAGCCAACCGGTTGCTATCCCACGACGAACGTCCTAGGACGCGGGGTCCGCCGGTTCGGCGGCGTACGTCACCGACCGGACGACGGCCGGACCGCGCAGCGCCTCGACGCCGAGCACGCGCCCCGTGAAGCCGCCCGCCACCTCGGTGGAGACGTAACGGCCGTCGATCCCGGCGAGCACCTGCGGGCGACCGTCGACCACGAGGCCCAGCTCGAGGCGGTCGGGCCCGCGGTGCCGTCGCTCGCCCGTCGCGGGAACCGCCCGGACCAGCAGGTCCACCTCGCCGGTCCCCGCGACGGCGCGATCGAGCACCTGGTCCAGGTCCCCGACCACCGCCCGCGCGAGCACCTGGTCGCCCACGCGTTCGACGCCGGCCCAGTGCGCGTCGTCGATGCGCACCACGACGGCCGCGTCGCCGCGGGCCAGGCGGACGACGGCCGTCCACCGCTCGTCGCGCGTGCGGACGGCGAGCATCCGCTCGGCGACCCGGGCGACCGGGGCCCGGCCCGGCGCCAGCTCCAGGCCCGCCGGCCCGGGCGCGGCGAACTCCCCGGGGTGCCGGCCCGGCGACACCCAGCGCGGGTCGAGCTCCGGTTCAGCGAACCGGTCCACGAAGGACGTCCGCGCCGCGGGGACGTCGAACCGGTCCTCGTCCACCACCGGCCAGTCGTCGACCCAGTCGACGCCTGCCAGGAACGTCTCCCGTCCGTTCACGTGGAACCGGTGCGGCGAGCCTGCCGGGCGGACGCCGAGGTACAGCATCGCCCAGGTCCCGTCCTGCCGCTCCACGAGGTCGCCGTGCCCGGTGCTCTGCACCGGCCCGTCCAGGCTCCGGTGACTGAGCACCGGGTTGGCCGGGCAGCCCGCGAACGGACCGCTCGGCCGCTCCGAGCGGGCGACGGAGACGGCGTGCCCGCGGCCGGTGCCGCCCTCGGCGACCACCAGGTACCACCACCGGCCCCGCCGCAGCAGGTGCGGGCCCTCCGTCTGGGCCAGCCCGGTGCCGGTCCAGAGCAGCCGGGGCTCGGAGAGCAGGCGGCCGGTCTCCGGGTCGAGCAGCGCCTGCCAGATGCCGCCCCCGTCCTCACGCTTCCAGGTGAGGTAGCAGTCCGGCCCGTCCCAGGCGAGGTCGGGGTCGATACCGACGGCGCCGGCGGTGAACGCCGGCTCGCTCCACGGACCTGCCGGGTCGGCGGCGTGCACGAGCAGGTGGCCGTCGTCGATGCGGCCGACGTCGGTCGTGACCATCCAGAAGCGGCCGTCGTGGTGCCGGAGCGTCGGTGCGTAGATCCCGCGCGACGCGCCGGCCAGCCCCCCGGCCACGGTCAGCTGGCTCGGGCGGTCGAGGACGTTGCCGACCTGCGTCCAGCTCAGCAGGTCGGTGCTGCGGAACAGCGGCACGCCAGGGGCGTACTCGAACGACGAGGTCGCGAGGTAGTAGTCGTCGCCCACCCGGCAGACGGTCGGGTCGGGGTAGAACCCCGGGACGACCGGGCGGCTGCTCACGCCTCCGCCACGACCGCGACGCCCTGCGCGGGCAGGGGCAGACCGGCGGCGGCGGAGCCGGACAGCAGGTCCGTCCCCGGCAGGTCGAGGTCGACCGGCGCGGTGCCGTGGTTGATGACGAAGGTGAGGTCGCCGCGCCGGACGGACTCGACCCAGCCGCCGGCGTCGCCGCGGTGCACGGGCGCCGGTGCGATGCCGGCCTCCGCGAGCAGCACCGCGACCAGCGCGGCGGTGTCCGCGGCGCCGAGCCGGGTGGCCAGGTACCAGGCTGCGCCCTCACCGGTGGCGCGGCGGGTGAGCGCCGGCTGCCCGTCGAGCACCCCGCCTCCGGCGAACCGCGCGCGCACCTCGGCATCGTGCAGCCGGACCACCTCGCTCCACTCGACGCCCGTCGCGTCCGCGGGCAGGTCCGCTCCGGCCAGGGCGACCGTGGGGGCGACCGTCGCCTCGTCCCGGACCGGGAAGGAGCCCGGGCGCTGCCACGCCCCCGCGAGCGGGACGAACTCCTCCACCCAGACGCCCAGGGTCTGCTGCAGTCCGCCGAGGTACCCGCCGAGCCGGACGTGCATCGACTCGTCGACGATCGCCGACTGGGCCGTCACCAGGACCGTCGCACCCGCCCGGGCGGCCGCGTCCAGCGCGGCGATCTGCGCGTCCGTGGCGACGAACATGCTGGGCACGACGACCAGCGAGTAACCGGTCAGGTCCTCGTCGCCGTGCACGAGGTCCACCAGCACGCCCGCCTCGGTGAGCGCGGCGTGCCACGGCGTCACCAGCCCGAGGTAGCTCGAGTGCATCGGCAGGCCGCGCTGCTCGATCGCCCACCAGCTGTCCCAGTCCAGGACGAGCGCCGCCCGGGCGGTCGGGGTGGTGCCGAGGACCCGGCCGAGCCCGCGCAGCTCGGCCCCGAGCTCCTCGACCTCCCGGAAGACGCGGGTGTCCGTCCCGGCGTGCGGCAGCATCGCCGAGTGGAACGACTCGGCGCCCGCACGCGACTGCCGCCACTGGAAGAACAGGATCCCGTCCGCGCCGCGCGCGACCGCCTGGTAGGACAGGGCGCGCATCTGGCCGGGCGCCTTCGGGGCGTTGCTCGGCCGCATGTTCGCGGCGTTCGCCGCCTGCTCCATGAGCAGCCAGGGGCGGCCGCGTCCGAGCGAGCGCATGAGGTCCCGGGCCATCGCCGCCGTCCGGGCGCCGTCCGGGTCGGCGGGGTCCGGGTACAGGTCGTCGGAGACGACGTCGACGTGCGGCGCCCAGCGCCAGTAGTCGGCGCCGCGGAACACGCCCATGAAGTTGGTGGTCACCGGGACCTCCGGAGTCACCTCGCGCAGGATCGCCTTCTCGGCCAGGAAGCACGCCAGCAGCTCGTCGGAGCTGAACCGGTCGAAGTCGAGCTGCTGGGTGGGGTTGTGGTACGCCGGCGTCGCGCGGGGCGGGACGACCTCGTCGAAGGAGTCGTAGCGCTGCGACCAGAACGCGGTCCCCCAGGCGTCGTTGAGCGTCGCGACGTCGCCGTACTTCTCCTCGAGCCAGCGCCGGAACGCCGCGGCCGACGCGTCGCACCAGCACCGGGCCACGTGGCAGCCGTACTCGTTGGAGATGTGCCACAGCGCCAGCGCGGGGTGGTCGCCGTACCGCTCGGCGATCGCCCGCACCAGGCGCCCCGCCGCGGCGCGGAACTCCGGCGAGCTCGGGCAGTACGCCTGGCGCGACCCGGGCCACAGGCGGACGCCGTCGGCGGTCACGGGGAGGGTCTGCGGGTAGGCGCGCGCCAGCCACGGCGGCGGCGACGCGGTCGCGGTCGCCAGGTCGACCCGGACGCCGGCGGCATGCAGGGTGTCGAGCACGCGGTCGAGCCACGCGAAGTCGTACTCGCCCTCGCGCGGCTCGAGCCGGGCCCAGGAGAACACCCCGACGGTCGCCAGGTTCACGCCGGCCCGCCGCATCAGCCGCACGTCCTCGTCCCACACCTCCTCCGGCCACTGCTCGGGGTTGTAGTCGCCGCCGTACCAGGGGGTCGACGAGAACACGGGACGCAGGGGCATGACGGCCTCTCGGGTCGGGGTGGGTCAGGTGGCGTCGGGGCGGTCGCCCCGGGGGAAGGGGGCGAAGCCCTCGGCGTCGAGCACCCACCCGGGCGGCAGGGGGACGCCGTCCGCGACCGCCGCCGCGAGGTGGGCCACGGCGGCGAGCAGCCCGCCGTTGGCCGGCAGGTACAACGTGAGGAAGCCGGGCATCTGGGGGTTGTGGCCGTTGGGCAGGAACACGTTCTTCGGCGACTCCAGGAGCAGGGCGTCCAGCGCGCGGCGCAGGTCCCCGAGCCGGGCGGCGGTCATCGCCATGACCGGGTAGTCCCAGCCCCAGCTGGACTGCAGGTCCCAGCTGCGCCAGACCTCGTCGAGCGTCGCGGCCATCGTGCCGGCGTCGACGAGCGGGGTGTCCGGCAGCCAGCCGAGGGCCATGAGCATCGACGGGTGGTCCTTGCGGATCAGGTGCGGCGCGGACTCGATCGCCGCGTACGTCCCGTCGGGCATGAGGGCCGGACGGTGCATCCCGTCGGCCACCCGCGCCCAGTCCTCCCGCGGCGCCAGGTTGAGGCGCTCCCGCCACCGGTTCGCGACGCCGAGCGCCCACGCCCAGTAGGCCAGCTCGAACGTCGGGTTAGTCACGGTCTCCCGGTCGACCAGGTAGCTCTCCTGCGCCGGGATGAGCGGGGGCGGCAGGACGTACGCGCCGTCGCGCTCCTCGGCGAAGTCGGCCATGAAGTCAGCGGTCGCCTCGACGAGCGGGTAGTGCTCCGCGAGGAACTCCCCGCCGCGACCCTCGGCGAGCAGCAGCTCGAGCAGGTGGATGAGGTGCGGCTGCTGCCACACCAGGAAGACGCCGATCACGCTCGGGGACTCCCGCGCGGACAGGTCGGTCTGCTTCGGCCACCGCGCCCCCCGGTAGCCCTGCGCCCGGGCGGTCGCGCGGGCGGACCCGAGCGCGCCGTGGTACCAGGGCAGCGACCGCTCCAGCAGGTGCCCGCGACCCCACATCGGGAAGTGCGCGCCGTGCCACCAGTGCATCTCGAGGTGGAACTTGCCCGTCCAGGTGTTGTAGGTCAGCCCGGTCTCGGCCGGCGGCGCCGACCCCGCGCTGTTGACGGCCATGAGGTACTGCGAGAGCACGATCCGGCGCTCCAGCTCGGCCGCCGCCGGGTCCGTGCTCCCGGCCAGGCTGACGGCGGCGCCGGAGCCCCAGTAGCCGGCCCACCAGTGCTCGGCGGCCCCCAGGACGTCGGCGAACCGCGCGGGCGCCGGCGGCTCGACACCCTCCGGGCGCAGCGCCACGACGAGCTCCAGGGAGCCGGATGCGCTGCGGGCCACCACCTGCCCGCCGCCCTCCGCGACGGTGAGGAACCCGTCGGAGACGACGTCGACCTCGTACGCGGAGGACTCGACGCGGCGCTGCGCGGTGGCCCGGCCTGGCGCGGGCTGCTGCCACCGGGTGCCGGCGTCCACGGGCTGCTCGAACCAGGCGAGGTCGTCGCGCTGCGGGTCGAACACCCACGCGACGGCGAGCCCGCGCGCCAGCAGCGGGGACGTCACCCGCACAGCGAACCGGTGCGCCGCGGGATCGGCGACCGTCGTCACCTCGACGGGCTCGCCGTCCAGGCGGTACTCCGCCAGAACGACGCCGGTCCAGAGGTCGAGCTCGGTGCGCGGGTCCGTCAGGCGGCCCGGGTCGCCGAGCGGCCGACCGTCGGCGTCCACCAGGGCGAGCCGGCCCAGGTGCATGCGCCGCGGGTTGTACGTCAGCCAGGCCGCGGGCTCGACGTCCTCCGACAGCGGGTCGCCCGCCCGCTGGATGCCCATCCGGTCGAGGTACGGCACCGGTCCCCGCGCGGTCGCGTAGGTGGTGGCCGCCTCCTCCTGCCGGTACGGGCGCCGCCCCCGCGTGGCGTACCAGCCCCAGGTGGACTCGACCCGGAGCGGGATCTGGAAGTCGTCCCGGTCGAACGGGCGCTGCCGCTGCTCGGGCAGGCCCGCGGTGCCGTCGCTGACCACGCGGCGCGGGTCGGGGCGCAGCTCGTGGAGGTCCGGGAACGTCTGCAACCCGGACACGTCGACGGTCATGGCGATGTCGCCGTTGCCGACGGTCAGGGTGTCGACCGGGTGCGCGCCGGTCAGGACGGGGTTGTGCCGCCGGACGAGCGCGCGCCGATCGAGGGGCGCGGAGCCGGTCGCCATCAGATCAGGGCCCGCACCGCGGCCTCGACGCCGCGCAGCTCGGCCAGGCCCTTGAGCCGGCCGATCAGCGAGTAGCCGGGGTTGGACCGGCGGCGCTGGTCGTCGAGCAGCTGGTGGCCGTGGTCGGGCCGCATCGGGATGCGGGGCCCGCCCTCGGCCTCGCGCCGCCGCAGCTCCAGGACCAGCTCGCGGATCACGCCCACCATGTCCACGTCCCCGCCCACGTGGTGCGACTCGTGGAAGGTCCGCGGGTCGGCCTCCCGCCGGGTGGAGCGCAGGTGCGCGAAGTAGATCCTCGGCGCGAACGCCCGCGCCATCGCGACCAGGTCGTTGTCCGGCCGCACCCCGTAGGACCCGGTGCAGAACGTCAGGCCGTTCGCGACCGACGGCACGGCGTCGAGCAGCCACTGGGCGTCGGCCTGCGTCGAGACCACGCGGGGCAGGCCGAGCAGCGGGCGCGGCGGGTCGTCGGGGTGGATCGCCATCCGCACGCCGACCTCCTCGGCGACCGGGATGATCGCCCGCAGGAAGTACCCGAGGTTCTCCCGCAGCGCGTCGGCGTCGACGCCCGCGTAGGACTTCAAGGTCACGCGCAGCGACTCGACCGTGTGGGTCTCCTCCGAGCCGGGGAGCCCGGCGATGATGTTCCGGACCAGCTGGTCGCGGTCCTCGGCCGACATCGCCTCGAACGTCGCCCGGGCGCGGGCGCGCTCGGCGTCCGTGTACTCCGCCTCGGCGCCCTCGCGCCTCAGCAGGTGCAGGTCGAACACGGCGAACGCGTCCTGGTCGAACCGCAGCGCCCAGCCGCCGTCGGGCAACGCGTACCGCAGGTCCGTGCGGGTCCAGTCCAGGATCGGCATGAAGTTGTAGCAGACGACGTCGATGCCGCACGCGGCGAGGTTCCGGACCGACTGCGCGTAGGTCTCCAGGTACCTGTCGCGGTCGGCGTCGCCGCGCTTGATGCCCTCGTGCAGCGGGATCGACTCGACGACGGACCACGTCAGGCCCGCCCTCTCGATCATCGCCTTGCGGGCGGCGATCGCCTCGACGGGCCACACCTCGCCGTTCGGGATCTCGTGCAGCGCGGTGACGATGCCCGTCGCGCCCGTCTGCTTGATGTCGGCCAGGGTGATCGGGTCGTCCGGCCCGAACCAGCGCCAGGTCTGCTCCATGGTCATGCTCCTCGTCGGTGAGGTCGGTGCCCCGGTGGGGGCCCGGCGGGAAGGGGTCACAGGTCGACGCGGCCGGCGGCCACGGCGGGGACGCGCTCGGCGACGGCGGCGACCAGGCCGGCGTCCTCGGCCAGGTCCGGTGCGCCGACGGACCGCAGCAGGCCGGCGACCGCGCCCGCAGGCCCGGCGGCGCCGTCCGCGGTCCAGGCGCGCGCGAGGTCCGCGGCTGCGGGGTCGGCGGTGCCGTAGCGCTGCTCCCCCGAGGCGCGCAGCTCGGGGCGCGTCGCGTTCGCCCACGCCGCGAGGGCCAGCTCGAGGACGGGCGTCGGGCGGTGCTGCGCGCGCAGGGCACGCAGCGGCTCCAGCCAGCGCTCGACGACCTTCAGCGAGCCGTCGGAGCCGATCTGGCGGAGCTGGTGCGCGACCGCCCCGTTCGCGAAGCGCGCCACGAGCGTGTCCGCGTACGCGTCGGGGTCGGTCTCCGCGCGCGGCAGGGTCGGCGCGACCTCGGCGCACAGCGCGCGCACGAGCCCCTCGCCCCACGGGCCGGCCATCGCGGCCGCCACGGTGTCCAGGCCGGCGGCCAGACCGAGGTAGGCCAGCGCCGAGTGCGACCCGTTGAGCATGCGCAGCTTCATGAGCTGGTACGGCGCGATGTCGGGGACGACCAGGGCGCCGTCCGTCTCCCACGCCGGCCGCTCGGCCGCGAACACGTCCTCGAGGACCCACTGGCGGTACTCCTCGCCGGCGACGGCCATCGCGTCGTCGGCCCCGAGCGCGGCCGCGGCCCGCTCGAGCGTCTCGGCGGTCGTCGCCGGCACGATCCGGTCCACGATCGTCTGCGGGAACGCGACCGAGCGCTCCGCCCACTCCAGGACGGCGTCCCGGTCGGCCCAGCCCGAGTGCGCGACGAAGTCCCGCACCACGTGCCCGAGCGCCCGGCCGTTGCCGGCCATGTTGTCGCAGGACACCACCGACACCGGCGCGCCCTCGGCCCGGTAGCGGGCGGCGAGCAGCTCGGCGATCCTGCCGACCACCGTCTGCGCGGTCGGCTTGCCGGCCGCGCCGGTCGCCGCGAGGTCCGCCGCCACCTCGGGGTGCGCCACATCGAGGCGGTCCGTGCCCGGGACCCGGTAGTAGCCCTTCTCCGTGATCGTCGCGGTGACGACCGCGACCTCGGGGTCGGTGAGCAGCTCGACCAGCCGGTCGCCGTCGCCCTGGAGCGTGAGGGCCTCCGCGACGGATCCCACCACGCGGGTCCGGGGCCCGCCCGGGCGCAGCTCGGTCACGGAGAACAGCCCGTCCTGCGCCGCCAGGGCCGCGGCGGCCGCGGGCATCCGCGGCTCGACGGCGGCGATCCCCCAGCCGGAGCCGGTCGCCGCAGCCGCGCCCTCCGTGTACACCGACTGGTGCGCCCGGGTGAACGCCCCGAGCCCGAAGTGCACCGTGCGGGGTCGCAGCTCCCACGGGAGGGTCCGGGGGCGCACGTCCGCCCCGAGTGCGGGCAGCGCGCTGCGGTTCAGGCTGGGCATGGAGGGCACCTCGTCCTCGGCGTCGTCGACGGGTCAGCCGGGCGGCTGCGGCACCGATGGTCGCACGCGCGGCGACAGATGGCAATCGGTTGCGCCACGGGCCGGGCGCCGGGCCGTCACCAGGGTGAGCGGCCTCGTGCACCGACGTGAGGCAATCGATTGTCTTTCCCTGGCCGGGTGCGGTAGGCATGGAGCGCCCGCGCGAGCGCGCGGGCCCCGACGTGCTCCCTGGAGGCTCGATGACGAACCCGACGACGCGCTACGCCTGCAACCCGCTGGACCTCGCCTACCGCTACCAGGACGTCCGGTTCACCGGGCAGGTGGACGGCGTGCGCCTCGGCCCCGCGACCCGGTCCGTGCACCGCGAGGGCGCCGACCCGTCGATCGTGCGGTTCCGGGGGCGCTACTACCTGTTCGTGTCGATGTCCCGCGGCTTCTGGCACTCCACCGACCTCCTGGACTGGGAGTACCGGCCGACGGAGAAGCTCCCGACGTACGACTACGCCCCCGATGTCCACGAGGTCGACGGCGCACTCGTCATCAGCGCGTCCCGCAAGGGATCCGACTCCCCGTTCTTCCGCAGCGAGGACCCGCTCGCCGACGACTTCACCGAGGTCTCTCCCGGGACCTTCCCGTTCTGGGACCCGGCGGTGTTCCAGGACGAGGACGGCCGGACCTACCTGTACTGGGGCTGCGACGACGTCGAGCCGATCCGCGGCGTCGAGCTCGGCCCCGACCTGCGGCCCGTCGGCGAGCCCGTCACGCTGCTCGCGGCCGACGTCGAGCACCGCGGCTGGGAGCGCACCGGCGAGGACTACCGGATCCCGGTCCCCCGGACGGAGCTCGAGCGGCGGGTCGCGACGTTCAGCGGGTCGCGGCCGTACATCGAGGGCGCGTGGATGACCCGCCACGACGGCCGGTACTACCTGCAGTACGCGGCGCCGGGCACGCAGTGGAACACCTACGCCGACGGGTACGCGACGGCGGACGACCCGCTCGGGCCGTTCACCTACGACGGCCACAGCCCGTTCTCGTCCAAGCCCGGCGGGTTCATCCCCGGCGCCGGGCACGGCAGCACCTTCCAGGACGAGCACGGCAACTGGTGGCACGCGGCGACCATGCGGATCAGCGTCCACCACCCCTTCGAGCGGCGGGTCGGCCTCTTCCCCGCCGGGTTCGACGAGGACGGGGTGCTCTTCTGCAACCAGAACTTCGCCGACTACCCCTACCGGGTGCCGGACGGCCCGTTCGACCCGTGGGCGCAGCGCGAGCCGGAGTGGATGCTGCTCTCGTACGGCGCCACCGCGACAGCGTCGTCGCACGCCGACGAGCACCCGCCCGGCCTCGCCACGGACGAGGACGTGCGCACCTGGTGGGCCGCCGCGGACCGCGAGGCCGGCGCCTGGGTCGGGCTGGACCTGGGCGGCGTCGTCGACGTGTCCGCGATCCAGGTGAACGTCGCCGACCACGACCTGGCCGCGCTCGCGCCGCTGCTCACCCAGGGCTCCGACGGCGGCCACACGTGGCGGGCCGTCGTCCCGGAGCACGAGCCGGCCGAGTACCTCGTCGAGGGGTCGGTGGACGGGAGCTCGTGGATCACGCTGCACGACGGCAGGGGCGGGGGCGACCGCCCGCACGGCCTCGTCGTCCTGGACGCACCGCGCGGCCTGCGGCACGTCCGGGTCACCGGCGGGCGGATGCCGTTCGGTGCCGCGTTCGCCGTGAGCGGGCTGCGCGTGTTCGGCCGCGGGCGCGGGACGGCACCGGAGGCGGTGGAGCCGCAGGTCGTGCGGGTCGAACCCCGCACCGCGCACCTGCGCTGGCCGGCCGCGCCCTCGGCGCACGGGTACAACATCCGCTACGGCCGCGCGGCGGACAAGCTCTACCGGAGCTGGCTGGTGCACGGGGTGACCGAGCTCGAGGTCCCCTCGCTGAACGCCGACGAGGACACCTGGTTCGCGGTCGACGCCTTCAACGAGAACGGCGTCACCCCGGGCCGCCCCGTCCGGTCCGCCGCCCCGCGGGGCTGACGACGTCCGCCGGCGGGCGTCAGCCCGCCGGCGGAGCCGTCGAGCTCCGCACCACGAGCTCGGTCGCCGGCGCCTCGTGCGCCCCGACCTCGGCGCCGTCCACCGCCGCCAGCAGCTCGCGCACCGCGGCGGCCCCGATCTCCCCGAGCGGGCTGCGCACGGTGGTGATCGCCGGCGTCGTCAGCGCCGTGCCGAAGATGTCGTCGAAGCCCACGAGACTCAGTCGCCCGGGCACGGCCACGTCCGCCTCCCGGCAGGCCTGGAGCAGGCCGATCGCCATGAGGTCGTTGAACGCCAGCACCGCGGTGGCACCCGAGGCGAGCACGCGCCGGAGCGTCGCCTCCCCGCCCTCCATGGTCGGCACCCCGGGTCCGATCTCGACGATCGACATCCCGCGCTCCACCGCCTGGTCGAGCAGGATCTCCCAGCGCGTCCGGCTCATCCAGGACGTCGGCGGCCCCGACAGGTACGCCAGCGAGCGGTGCCCGAGATCGCGCAGGTGGTCGAGCGCGCTCCGGATGCCCGGGACGACGTCGGGGACGAGGCCGGGGACGCCGTCGACCTGGCGGTTGACGAGCACCAGCGGCTTCTCCGCGGCCAGCGCCCGGACCGTGTCGTCCTCGAGGCGCGAGGCGACGAGCACCAGGCCGTCGGACGCGACCTGCAACCGCCGCGCCGCGTCCAGCTCCGCCTCGGCCGACTCCTGCGACTCCGCGAGGAAGAGGGACGACCCCGTCGCCGCCGACACGCGCTCGGCGCCGCGGACGAGGTCGAAGTACACCGGGTTGGTGATGTCGGAGAGCAGCAGC